>JASLAE010000171.1 GCA_030147305.1 Cesiribacter sp. | reverse complement strand
AAAAGAAGTAGAGCATGCTTATTTTTATTCAAACCACAAAGGTACGGTTGATTTTTGAAAATTGAACACGTGAGCTCCTGATATCAGGACATTTTAGATTCGTTCAGAGACAGGGAGAGAGTAAAATTTAATTTCAATTCTATTCGCTGGACCATCATGAAACAATCCGCACATCGAAGCAGAGACAAATGCATACACTCAACTTTTCAAATGAGGAAAGCCCAGAAAATTCAAGAGTAGGCAGGAAGTGGCTTAGTAAAAATGGTTATAATGTATTTTGAATCTAATCAGACTCATATGAATATTTTCTAATCTGCCTAAGTAATAATGTCAGTGAAGGCAAGGCTAAAGTGTTGAAATTAAAGAGCATCCAATGCGTTGATTCCCTATTTAAAAATCAAACACTCAATACTTTTTTCTCATCCATAACGATAGGCATGATCAACATCAACCCAAACTATCTTATAGATGCTGCTGATTTATGTAATACCCTTTAATTGCTTAACAGAACGAGGCAGTTGCAGCAGGATCAGCTACCAGGTAATTGTTCTTGTGTAATACGGCCCACAACATTTGTGCTGATCGTTATCAACTGCAGCAACAAATTGCGTTGCTACAGATTGCTGGCATTGAAGGTGTCACCATTCTCCAGTTTACCTGATTCAAAGCCTTTACGGAACCAGCGTACACGCTGGGCAGAGGTGCCATGGGTAAAGGCATCAGGTACCACATGTCCCTGGGAACGCTTCTGCAGCCGGTCATCGCCAATAGCATTAGCGGCATTGAGGGCTTCTTCTATATCGCCATCCTGCAAAATATTAAATTTATCCTGCGCATGGTGGGCCCACAAACCTGCGAAAAAATCGGCCTGTAATTCCAGCCTGACAGATAATTGATTGTATTCCTGTTCTGAGAGGGTCCTTCGTTGTGACTGCACCTGTTCCGAGATCCCCAGCAGGTTCTGCACATGATGACCTACTTCATGGGCTACTACATAAGCCATAGCAAAATCACCAGGAGCTTCCAACTGTCTGAGTTGATTGTAGAAGCTCAGATCGATGTAGAGTTTGCTATCGGCCGGGCAATAGAATGGTCCGGTAGCAGATTGTGCGGTCCCGCACGCCGACTGCACAACATCCGTAAATACCACCATATTCGGCTCTTGGTAGGTAGAGCCCCGCTCTCTGAATATTTCCTGCCAAACTTCCTCTGTGTCGGCAAGCGTTACCGTTACCAGCTCATACAATTCCTGCTCTTCAGCGGTAGGCTCGTAAGTACCAGATGCGTTATTTTGAACCTGGCTTCCCTGGTTCATGACAACATCCGGATCTCCACCCATCAGCAGATATATTACGATCATGATCGCTCCACCGATGCCACCCCCGACTGCCAATTTTCCACCTGACATGCCTCTGCGGTCTTCAACATTTGAACTGGATCTGCGGCCTTTGTATCTCATGATGATTGATGATATAATAATGAGTATAAAATGAAAATAACGACGATATTGTTTCGAACCGCCATCACTTAAGGTAATGCTGCAGGAAGTTTCATCAAGAGACCGTCTGTTATCAAAGCTACGAAAGAAGTGGCTTTTTGAATTTTAGATTTTTTGCTTCATCTTTCTCATCACTCGTTATTCACAACATGTGATATTATGAACGATCTCATTGATCATTTAAGACAAAATGTATCTTTGACAGATGCAGAGGCAGCACTAATCGCCGATGCATTTAAAGCTAAACATCTAAAGAAAAAGGAATTTCTGCTTCAAAAAGGCGATGTATCTAACCACATGCGCTTTATCTCAGCGGGTTGTCTGCGCGCGTATCATCAGAGTGATGATACCGCTGAATACATTCTTCAATTCTGTATAGAAGGCTGGTGGATCAATGACTTAAGCAGTTTTATTACCCAGGAACCAGCCACTCAGTTTATTCAGGCCCTGGAACCCTGCAAGCTTTATCAGATTCACCGGGATGCACTCAATGACCTTTTTGATCGGGTGCCCATGCTGGAGCGCTTCTTCAGATTAAAGATGCAAAAAGCTTATGTAGCCTTGCAGCACCGTACTTTCAGGAGAATGAGCCAGACAGCTGAAGAGCGTTATCATGATTTCAGGCAACAGTACCGGAAATTAGAACAAAGAGTACCGCAATACATGGTTGCTTCTTACCTGGACATCACACCTGAGCATTTAAGTGCGCTGAGAAAAAAATGGACTGACACACTTTCTTAAGACATCTTAATTTTTCCGGCAGAGCGGATCGTGAATTTTGTACTGTCAACTAAACAGAGTACAAATGAAAAACACACTTATGCTTACGCTTGCATTCAGTGCCTTCGGCTTGCAGGCAGCTTCTGCTCAAACAGATCAGGTAGGAAAGAGCCCCTGGGGATCTGAGGATGAAATTGGTACCCTCAACATGATGACGCCTGCCTCGAAATTAGCTGTTTTGGCTTCTATCAGCTCAGGTCAGGCTTATGATCTCAGCGTCGACTATTTTGTGGGTATGCCCAGCTTTCATGCCCTGGGTGATCCTGGCTATCAGTATTGGCTTACGCATACACCTCACGGTACTATTGTAGATAACCCGAATGGAATGGGGGTTGCCATGAACAGTAAGGTGAGTTATACCGGAGATGCTATTTCCATGTACACGCACATGGGTACCCACATTGATGCCCTGAACCACTTTGGACTTAATGGAAAGATCTGGAACAATTTTAGCCCCGGGGAGCACCTGGGTGATAAAGGCTGGTTGAAAACAGGGGCTGAAACCATTCCACCCATTATTGCCCGTGGCATCTTGATTGATATTCCGTCATATAAAGGAATGGAAGGACTACCTGAAAATTATCGCATCAATGTACAAGATCTAAAGGGTGCACTCCAAAGACAAAAAGTACAACTACAGGCCGGAGATGTAGTGTTAATTCGAACCGGCCAGGCGAAGCACTATCATGATGCTGATAAGTACCTGCATCAGTATCCCGGTATTAACCTCGAGGCAGTGAAATGGCTGGTAGAGGAGCAAAAGATTATGCTGATGGGAGCAGATAATTTAAGTTTTGAAGCTTTTCCACCAGAAAGATCCGACAACTGGGTGCCTGTGCATACTTATTTGCTGGCAGAGAAGGGCGTCATGTTTATTGAGCAGATGCAACTGGAATCACTGGCGGCAGATAAGGTTTATCAGTTTGCATTTATTGCAGCATCCTTAAAATTAAAAGGAGCCAGCGGATCACCCATGCGGCCCATTGCTATTCCAATAAAATAAAAGACCTTTAAAATGAGCAGCTGATATCCATCAGGACAGGCTAAGGAAGACCTATAATGCACTCTGCATGTCAGTTAGGAATGGTTGCTAATACACAAAAGCTTTTCCTGAAGTCCTGATCTGATGGATAAATTTCAGCTGCTTAAGCTTATTTTGATCAATTATTTTGACGCTTAAATTCCCGCGACTAATCTATGAAAAGTCATGATGAAGCGCTGCACCCGGTGGAAAGACGCCTGAGCGCAATGGGACTTTCCTTGCCCGAGGCTGCTGTACCTGGTGGCAATTATGTTTCTGTAAACATCAGAGATGCTATTGCTTATGTAGCCATTCAGTTTCCTATCTTCAACGGGGGCTACCATTATCAGGGGAAACTTGGAGAGGACGTAACCACTGATGAGGGCTACAAAGCAATGCAGCTGTGTGCCTTAAATCTTCTGGCACAGATAAAAAAATACATTGGCTGGGAGAAACTGCTCGGATTTAACCATCTCGATGCCTATTACCAAGCTGCAGAGGATTGGGATGAGGGTCCCATAGTCGTGAATGGGGCCTCTGACTTACTTACAGAAGTGCTCGCAGAAAAGGGAAAACATTCCAGGGCTATCTTTGGCGTAGCCCATCTGCCACGCAATTTTGCAGTGGGACTCACCGCCACGCTCACCCTCAGCGAAGACTGAAATAAAGGAATATTAGTATATCATACTCAGGCATAGATTTTCAAAATGTAGCTCGAATTGATGAAATTAAGCATGCTTTACAGCTTCTGTTCCATTCTTTTCTTTAGCGGGTGTCGCTTTTGTACAAGTGAGCACTGCTGAACTTTATTAATTTTGTATTTACACACAATTATCTAAAGCCCGGATGAAAGCAGCGTTATTCAGCGGTTCAAAAAAATGCTTCCCAAAACCAGGCCTTTTGATGGTGCGGTTGCTGGTGCCAATGCCATGATTGAAGGAGAATTTACCCTGCTGGGCATAACACATTCAATTTCTTTCCCGGCCAAAGTGGTGGTAAAAGAGAACCAGCTTCTGTTAGAAGCCAAACTGAAAATTGACAGAACACGCTGGAGCATGAACTATGCTGCCGACCCGGCACTGGGAGCTCATCACATCTATCCGGATGTTGAGCTGTACCTAAAAATAAGTGCCTTAAAAAAGTAATACTGGCAGTGCCATAGGCAAACAGGAATGCTGAAGCTCAGGTAGGTTAGTTTTTAAGAACAGATTGAGCCAGATATGGTGACTGATAGTAATGAACCATATCTGGGGATTAATGTAAAAATGGATCCCAGGCCCCTTCTGTAAGAAACTTATACCGCTTCAGCACTTCCTGACTTTCAAACCCTCTAAAAGCAGTCTCAACCCTGGGTATTACGCTTAAAACCCAGAAATGCCAGCAGATAGAATTGCTTTGTCATTTGTTTGTTATGATAAACTTGAACCCCTTCATCTTTAACGCTGTGCTGGCTTTTAATAAATTGGCTATTATTATCTCCAGCTCCTTTTTTGTCTTTCCAATTTTAGGGGTAAGCCGGCTATCTGTCGGTTGTTCATCTAAGCTAAGTCTTGTATCCGGATGGGAAAGCAGGTTTAACTTTTCCTTGATGTTCCCTCTTGCTGCATTCCAATCCATCAAATAGGGGAATATGTAGTTCATGGTGTAAGGCCTGTGGTAATAAACTAGCCTAATCCCAAGATGGTCTTATAAAAATTAACTTGTGTTACAGAAATAAAGAAAGAAGTTACAGATATCACAGATTCTCCGGGA
>JASLAE010000258.1 GCA_030147305.1 Cesiribacter sp. | reverse complement strand
AATTTTGAGTAAACCTGCCGAAGCGCAAAATAGCTACTTTTATTACACGCAATTCCCGCTCAAAAGCGTCAAATGAGAGCTTTTGTAAGCAAAATAGGCAGTAGTAATAAAACGAAGTCGAATAGTTTGTTTCTTTAAAATTTTAAAAATTGAACAGAATTTTATTATTTTCAGCAATAATTTGCCAAAACAAGATAAAGTTTCCACGATATAAACAAGTGCCTTTATAGGAGCCTATAGCTCAGTCCTTTGAAGCCCTTTAACCTATGGCCAAACTAAAAAACATTATAAAGCAACTCGCAGAGGGAGACTACGAGAAAATTTACAACTCACTCATGGAGAGCAGTGCTGAAAAGTCTGCTTACCTGCTGAAGGCCATGCGCGAGAAACACATCTCTGATAATAAGATCATGGATGAGTTGGATGTAAACACCAATGCGTATTACACCCTGCGCTCCCGCCTAAACCAGAAGATCGAGGAGTATCTGCTGCAGCAGATGGAGAACCCCCGCACCGACGTTCTGAAAAAGGTAGCCAATATCAATGAGGTAATCTTTACCAAGAAAAAAGCCATTGCTATTGCTACGCTTAAAAAGCTGGAAAAAGAATTACTCGATTACGATCTTGCCAATGAACTAACAGTTGTGTACAAAACACTGAAGAAGCTGCACGTTCATTCGCCGGAGCACTTTACCTATTCACAGCTCTATAACCAGCACGTAGCTTATATGCTGGCCGTAGACAAAGCCGAAGACTTGCTGGTTAACTACTTCCGTAAATATGGAGAGTATACCCTAACCGGCGGCGAAATAGAGAAGCTGGAACTAACGCTGCTTACCAACGAGATGCACAACGTTTGCCGGCTTTACAACTCGCACCGGCTTTACATTTACCAAAGCTGTCTTGGTGTATTTCATCGCCTTTTTGTAGTGCGTGACGAGAGCATGGAGCAGGAAATGGAGCCCATTGAGGATATCCTGGACCGTATGCATGCCATCTTTGAGATGTACCACCTCGATACCATTTACTACCACCTGCGCCTGGTGTATGAGTACCTGCGCCTGGAGTATTACAACTACTACAAGGTATTCCGCAAGGCCGAGAACTTCTTTGAGGAAGTAAACGAATCTGCTGCACACCTGCTAACCAATTACAGCCTGTTTACCTACCCTGCACAGTTTCTGCTGACCAAGGTAGACCGCCACCTGCGCATGGGAGACCCCGAGCGTATGTATGAGGAAAACGAGGTACTCTTCCAGGATTTTGAAATTGATAAGGAGGACCTGCCCAAGTATATCACCTATGTTACTTATCGGGCCATTTCCTGCTATTATGCCGGCAGAACCGACGAGGCTTCCCGTTGGATTAACAAGCTGTTGAACGATGTGAGCCTGAAGAAATACCCGTATGCACAGCTGGAAATTAAAACCCTGCTGGCACTGCAGTACTGCCTCATGAGTGATTACGATCTGTTCAACCAGCTGATCAACTCCATTCAGCGGCAGATCAGGCTGTTGGGTAAAGATACCTGCGACCATGTACTGCTCTTCACCAAGATCATGAAAATTGCTATTTCCGAGAGCAAACGCAACAAGTTCGAAAAGATCAAGCAGCTGTCTGAGAAGATGAATTCTCTGCAGCCGCCTTATTTTGCGCCTACCATGTACATTCGTTTCGACGATACACTGCTAGAGAAACTGGCAGCGCTATAGTACCGGAATTTTAGTACATACACATAAAAAGAGCGGCTGCCTTGTTTGGGCAGCCGCTCTTTTTATTGAAATAACACTAAATAGCTGGTGATCCCTGTAAAGTTCCTGTGCAAAATAATACTGAAGCCAGTGTCTCAATGCATTCCTTTCTGGAAATGCCACAGTTAAACAATGCCTTATTATCTGCAACGGAATTGTGCAAGGCAGGCATGTGCCTGCCCTGTATTTGTGGAGCAGGTAAAAAGGCTTTTGGAATAAACTTAATGTAGGTAACTATTGGAGGCCGGCAATAAATAAAAATGCTCTGCAGTTAATCTGCAGAGCATTTATAAATGATTATACCGTAAAATGACTTGTTGCCTGTCAATGGCGCATTAGCCTATTAAACATTCAACTTCTCCAGGTTTTCCTGTGTAAGAGGCTTGTTGATATATTTTTTTACGTATTCGTATTTTTTAGAGCGATTCACATCCTGAGGGTTGATAGACGAAGTAAGCATTACAATTTTGCATTTGTTTTTCGTCATGCCGGTCAGTCTATCGAACTCATCAAGAAACTGAAAGCCATCCATCAGGGGCATATCAATGTCCAGGAAGATAAGGTCTGGAAGAATGCTCTCGCCTGCACCATCCAGTTTCTCGATGTTTTTCAAAAACTCGATTGCACTTTTAGCGCCGGTGTGTGTGAATATTTTATTTGTAATGTTACTAGCTTCTATCATTTTATGATTGATGAGATTGTCGATCTCATTGTCATCGATAAGCATGACAGCGTTGTAGCGGGGTTTGTTCTTTTCTGCCATATATTTTGCAAAAAAATAAATTCGGATGCACGGTCAAGATACGAACCATCATCCATTAATACAATCTTTGTTTTAATAGTACGCTAAAAATACTATCTATAAAAAGTTTTCCAACACATTTTCTTTAAAGATCGAATTTTATGCCCTGGGCCAGTGGCAGGTCCTGGCCAAAATTGATGGTGTTGGTCTGTCGGCGCATGTAGAACTTCCAGGCATCGGAGCCGGATTCTCTACCGCCACCGGTTTCTTTTTCTCCACCAAATGCACCGCCTATTTCTGCGCCTGAGGTACCAATATTTACGTTGGCAATGCCGCAGTCAGAGCCGGCGTGGCTTAAGAAAAGCTCAGACTCCCGCAGGTTATTGGTAATGATAGAAGAAGACAATCCTTGTGGAACTCCATTTTGAATGGCTACGGCTTCCTCAAAGTCCTGGTATTTCATCAGATAAAGAATGGGGGCAAAGGTTTCGTGCTGCACCATTTCGTAATGCGGCTCCACCTCGTAAACTGCCGGCTTTACATAACAGCCGCTCTCGTAGCCTTTTCCTTCCAGCACCCCGCCTTCCACAACGGTCTTCGCACCTTCGCCTTTTACCTTTTCAATGGTGTTCTGGTACATGCCCACGGCTTCTTTGTCGATTAGCGGACCCACATGGTTTTTACTGTCCAGCGGATCGCCAATGCGCAACTGCCCAAAAGCATTGGAAAGCTTTTCTTTGAATTCAGCGTAAATGCTATCATGGATAATAAGCCTTCTGGTAGTTGTGCAGCGCTGACCGGCAGTGCCTACTGCGCCAAACAAGGCTGCTGGAATGGCAATTTTCAGATCTGCATCTTTAGAAATAATAATGGCATTGTTACCCCCCAGCTCCAGCAGAGAACGGCCCAGGCGCCGGCCTACTGCCTCTCCAACTTTTTTACCCATACGGGTAGAGCCGGTAGCTGATACCAGCGGTATACGTTTATCGTTCGCTATTTTCTCGCCAATGCGGTAATCGCCCTGCACCAGAACGCTTACGCCTTCCGGCACTTCGTTATTTTTGAATACTTCCTGCAGAATGCGCTGGCAGGCCAGGGCGGTAATAGGCGTTTTCTCCGAGGGCTTCCAGAGTACGGTATCGCCACATACCCAGGCCAGGGCAGCATTCCAGCTCCAGACAGCAACGGGAAAGTTAAAGGCCGAGATTACCCCTACAATGCCCAGCGGGTGGTATTGCTCGTACATGCGGTGCCTGGGGCGCTCCGAGTGCATGGTCAGGCCATGTAACTGCCGGCTCAGGCCAACAGCAAAATCACATATATCAATCATCTCCTGCACTTCGCCCAGCCCTTCCTGCAGGCTTTTGCCCATTTCGTAGCTTACCAGCTGGCCCAAGGGTTCCTTGTAATTGCGCAAAGCTTCCCCATACTGGCGAACTACTTCACCGCGTTTGGGAGATGGCCACTGCCGCCAAAGCAGAAAAGCTTCTTCAGCTTTTTGTACCGCCCGGTCGTAATCTGCTTCGGTAGCCATGTGCACCTGAGCAATCTGCTTGCCATCTACCGGCGACCAGGACGTAATAATATCGCCTTCCTGGCCAAACCATTCTGACCCGGTAGAGGCGGCTTTGTTGTTAGTGTCTATATTAAATTGCTGAAGAATCTGCTGCAGATTGAAAGTGCTCTGGCTCATGATAAAAATAATTACAAACGATTGAAAGCACAAAGTTAGAAATTAGTCTTTAGTGTTCAGCCCTTTCGCCCTTAGTTTTTGGAACAGACAGTTAATAAACCCCTGCGACCTTTATCACCTGCAAAAAGTAAAGCGCTTAGCTTCAGCAACATATTGGCATGTGTAGCACTTCTTAGTCCTTTTAGGCATGGTATTAGCAATGACTAAAAAGTGCAGTTATAAATTTGCCCGCACAAGAAATTAGCAGTTGCTATACATCTTTCTGTTACCAGTGTTAACTCCAGTGATGGAGCTAAAGAGGTAAGTAAAGCGGGTAAGGAAACTGCACAGGGTATTTATATGTTACCATGCTGGTATTGGAATGAAGCAGATGGCACTGCCATTGTCTTGAGTCCGCTCGTCCACAGCTTAATAATTATATTCATAAAACATGCTATTAGTACGTTTCTTACGTTTGCTCTTTCGCTGGCTGCCCCTGATGATTTTTCTGGCTGTTGGGTGGTGGTTGCTGGACAGTAAGTTTAACTGGTTTCGCAAAGAGGCAGAAGTGCCCGTTACCACAGTACGCCACGAAACGGTACTGCTGGAAATAGAACGCATGGGCAAACTGGAGCTGGTGCGCTACCGTTTTAAAGATATTGTAGAGCTTACGGAGAAAAATGCTGCTTACCTGGGTGTATTTGATGTGCCCGACAGCAAAGTTGCCCTTATTACAGTAGGCGAGGCTACCGGTTGCATCGATCTGCGCAAGATCACCGCAGAAGATGTTATTATGCAGGGAGATACGATCTATGTGCATCTGCCCCAGCCGGAGCTGTGTTATTACAAGCTGGATTTGTCTAAGTCTAGGATTTACTCGGTAGAGAAGCAGGTGTATTTTAAAAACGACAGCGACTTGCTGCAGAAAGCTTACAAAAAAGCTGAACAGCAGATGCGAACAGCAGCCCTGCAATCTGGTATTCTGCCGCAGACACGCAAAAATGCCGAGCAGGTATTGCGCCCCTTGCTGGAAAAAGTATCCGGCAAGCGTATTCTGTTCCTGGACCAGCAGCCCGTAGCGCAACCACAACCCCTGGAGCGGAAAGGCTAGAAAATTACACCAGATTAAAATTATCAGTTTTGGCTAGGCGCAGAAAATATTTACTGCTGCTTTAATGGGCTTTCTACGGCTCAGAGAGCCTCTTCCGGTGTTAAACTATAATAGTCAGAGACAACAAATCAGAAACTATTCCTCTTTTTCCAGTTCCTTTATTGCATCCCAAATGAGATCTTGCTCGTAGCCTTTGCTAATGGCATAGCGGGCCAGCTTGTTCTTTCTGGTGAAAGGGTCTTTTTCTGATGAAGCACTGTTCTTTTTCTCCAGCAGGTACAGCAGCGTCTCCCAGTAAGCTTCACCATCTATCTCGGTGAGGGCTTTTTTTTGGAGCAGCTCCGGGATACGATGTTGCTTAAGGCCCTGCAGAATTTTGTAACGTCCCCAGCGCTTTAACCTAAATTTGCCGCCGGCGTAGGCGCGGGCAAAGCGTTCATCGTTTAAGAAGTTCTCCTGCTCCAGCTCGCCCAGCATGCGCTCAATGGCCTCCGGCTCCTGGCCCCATTCTGCCAGCTTGTCGCGGAGCTGCTGGCGGGAACGCTCCTGATAGGCGCAGTAAGCCATGGCCTTTGCTTTGGCGTCGGCGTAATGCAGGGGCTGGGGCAGTTCGTATGAGTTTTTACGCATAAATAGCAAGGATAGGCAGTGTTGGTTATTAAAACCTAAAAAGTCCGGAAAGCTGTATTAACTGCATTAACCACATAATTACCTATTATAATAAACTCGCTTGAGAAGAAGCTACTGAAATTTGAAAAATAAACAGGCACTTGCTTTACTTTTTACGGCTAACGGCATTTCCGGCTTTGCGCAGGGCGTTTCCATGCTGGCCATTCCCTGGTATTTTGCCCAGCAAAATCTCTCCAGCCGGTTTAACCTTCTCTACGCGCTTGCTACCTTTTTAACACTCTTCTGGGGGATGTTTGCCGGTACGCTGGTAGATCGTTTTCCACGGAAGCGGGTTTTCCTGATGACCAACATCCTGGAAGGGGCAATTGTGTTAAGCGTTGCCGCTATAGGTTTCTGGCAGGAGAGCCTGCCCTGGTACCTGGTAATGCTGGTTTTTGGTGTGACCATCTTTGGCTATCAGCTGCATTATCCCAACCTGTATGCTTTTGCCCAGGAGGTAACCCAGAAAGGCAATTACCAGCGGGTAACCTCCCTGCTGGAAATTGTTGGGCAAAGTACCAATGTAGGTGCAGGTTTACTGGCGGCGCTGCTGCTGGAAGGGGTGGATTGGCAGCATACACTTGTAATGGGTAACTGGGAAATTCCCCTTTCTGTCCATATACCCCGCTGGACCATCTGGGAAATCTTTGCCATGGATGGCGCCACTTACTTTATCTCTTCCTGCCTGATTGCCCTGATCCGGTATGTTCCGCAGAGTGCTTTCGAGATAGAATATGGTACTGTCTGGAAACGCATACGCACAGGCATCAGCTTTCTGCAGCAGCACAGGGCGATCCTGATTTTTGGTTTGCTGTCCTATACAGTTTTTGTGGTGGTGCTGGTAGAGCTCCATGCTGTGGCTCCGCTCTACATCAGCCACCACCTGCAAAAAGGGGGTAGTATTTTAGGGACCATGGAGGTGCTGTATGCTATTGGCGCGCTCTCTGCAGGCATTGGTATTCGCTTTTTGTTCAAGCGCCGGCAGGTCGTTACATCCGTACTACTGCTCATGGCCCTGGGTGCCTTATCGTTAGGGTTGCTATCAGTAACACGTTCGGTGGCTGTTTTTTTAGTAGCCGGCCTGTTCATTGGTTTCTCCAATTCAGGTATCCGCATCCTGCGCGTGGCTTACCTCTTCGAACACATCCCCAACAACATTATTGGCCGGGTTAATTCTGTCTTCAGCATGGCCAATATTCTGATGCGGGTTAGCTTTATCCTCCTTTTCAGTAATGCCTTTTTTAACCGGGGCTCTAATATTACCTGGGCCTATGGCATAATGGCAACCTTTATACTGCTGGCGCTCATAACCTTACTGCTACACCACTACAAACCTTTTCCGGCTAAGCGACGTGGAAAGGCGGCTGCTTCGGCTTTGGAAGTAGAACCGCCCTTACCAACCATGAGCCGTAATCCTAACTCCAGGGCATCAGGCTGAGTATTGAACTGTCTGAAATCAGCGCCAGCCGTAAGCCAGGCCATATTAAACAGCTTAAGTCCTGCATTGGCGCCCCAGCTGTAATAGCCATTTTTGTATACGCTGGCACCCATTACTACGGTATTGAAGGCTGTAACGGTATAGTTGAAGCTAAACTCAGGCTGCTCCCGATCGGGGTAAAGCTGTATCAGCATAAAAGGTGAAGAACGCAACCAGTTATAGGTTTCCAGGTCCCGGAAGCCCAGCAAGATGTTATACTGCCGTTGCTCTTTGTGCAGTGCATTTTCCATGGAAATGCCTGCCCACAGGTGGTCACGACGGAGCAAGGCAGAAAAATCGGTGCTGGCTGCTGGAACTATGCCGCTGGTATTTTTTGCATCGCCAGCGTGTGCGGCACTGTTTCGGTGCCAGTTTTGCTGCACTCCCACCCGCAGGTGAGCTGTTGGGGCAAAGGTCAAATAGAAATTATAAGCCAGGCCAAAGTCTATGGCCTTATTACCGGCTATGTTACTATGATGGAAATAACTACCAATGGCCCCGCGAATGGGCTTTATCGGAACCGCCAGCGCTGCATAGATACTGGTGGCATTAGGGCTGCCAAGTCCCGGACTGGCGATTCCTGGACGGGAACGTCTAAGAAAGGTAAAATCCGTACCTTCAGCGCCACTGGCAGCCGAAAGGGTACGGTCAAACGTCCAGGGAAAATGGGTATAATTATCCTGGCCAAAAGCCTGCAGGCTTAAAAAAAGCGTCAGCAGGGCCAGCGCGGTTTTAATTTTAAAGTTAAGCATCACTAAATCAGTACATTAGTTGATGCTCAACTTGTTCCCGCAACAGATAAAAATTTTATTTGATTGCCTTATCGGCAGTTGCCGGTTTTTCGGCTACTTTTTCCTTAATCAGGCCTTTGCGTTTCATGATCATCTCTACAAACCGGCGCTCGTTCTCTGTATTGAAAATGCGGAAGGGCAGGTGAATAAGCTGGGCCTTTGAGATATAGAAGTTGATGGCTTCATTGGCTATTTCTGCCTTTTTAACCATGTTCCAGTTCAGGGGCATACCCTGGCGGGGATTTAATTTGATCAGAATCTGCTGACTGCTGATTTCGTAGCTGAGCTTATCGAACAGCATTTTATTTTGCTCCAGCTGCGTAACACCGGCAAACTGAATTAACCAGAAAAGCAGGTACAATACCAGCGCAATGAGGGCACCAATGATCCACCAGATGCTGGGAATTACAAAGTACATGGCCATAATGGCGGCGGCAATCAGAAACACCCACCACTGCTCCCGCAGAATATTTTTCATGGCCAGTCCTATATAGGTCTTGGTTTCGAGCTTGTATTTTTTGGTCTTAACGATCATCTTAATGTGCTAATGCTTTACTAGGCTGATTTAGAATGTGACAATGCGCTGATGTAAGTGCAAAGATCTGTAATTTTTAATTTGTAATCCGTTTTTATTAAAAGGCTTTAAGGCTAATGTCCAAAGATTGGGCAGAATGGGTTAGGGCGCCAACAGAAATGTAGTCAACACCGGTCTCGGCTATAGCCCGTATGGTTGCTTTGGTAATGCCCCCTGAGGCTTCTGTTTCAAAGCGTTTATTAATTAGCTGTACGGCCTCCTGCATTTGCTGGGGTGTCATGTTATCCAGCATGATCCGGTCTATGCCACCTACCTGCAACACTTGTTCTACTTCCTGCAGGCTTCGTGTTTCTACCTCTATTTTTAAAGAAAGGCCCTGTTCACCTAAATACCTGCGGGTTGCTTCTATGGCCTGGCGAATGCCGCCGGCAAAATCGATGTGGTTGTCTTTGAGCATTACCATGTCGTAGAGGCCATAGCGGTGGTTGTGGCCGCCACCAATGGCCACGGCCCATTTTTCGGCGATGCGAAAGTTTGGGGTAGTTTTGCGCGTATCCAGCAACTTTGCACCGGTACCGTCAATTAGCCTGGACATGTGGTGAGTAATGGTGGCAATGCCACTCATGCGCTGCATGCAGTTGAGGACCAGCCGCTCTGCCGTCAGGATGCTGCGGGCGCTGCCGGTAACTTCCAGGCCAATATCACCTTTCTTAACCGGGCGGCCATCCTGCAGCAGCACCTTTACCTGCAGCTGCGGATCTACCTGGCGAAAGATGTGCTGCCCCATTTCCACCCCCGCCAGAATCCCATCGTCCTTGATCAGCAGGCGGGCGCGGTTCTGTGCGGCGGCAGGCACAGCGGCCAGGGTAGAATAATCGCCTGGGCCTATATCTTCCAGCAGAGCGGCAGATATAAAGTCCGAAATAGCTTTTTCGCTTAGATAATTGAGATTCACGGTGCAAAAATAAAAAAGGCGCTGCAATAAATCGCAGCGCCTTTCATTTATGTTCTATACTTTATTCTTCTGCAATATTTAGCAGCTTTACTTTAAAGGTATTTCCTTCTCCCTTTTTTACCAGCATAAAGATGCGGTAAGAGCTGCCCGAACCATAGGCATAACGGCCAATGGCATATTGTGTACCATCACCAGAAGCACCCTGGTGGATAAAACTAAAGCTGCTGGGTGGGTTTTTATCAAAAAACTCCCGCAACACAAATGTTGCCTGCTCTTTAGTATAGTTGCCCGATTTATCCAGAATTGTAAGCTCCACCATATCATTAAAATGACGGGTAAGCTCTCGTGAATTTCCTGCTCTGATGGCATCGCGTACCCCGTTCATCACGCTGGGGGTCGACTGCATTGTATGCGCAGCAGTTAACATGCCGGCCAGTCCTACCACCATCAACATCAAGAATATTTTTTTATACATTACTCGCTTCTCCTAATCTTTCCGCAAGAGAGACTGCTAAAATTATGCCAAAATAAGTATTAATTTGATTTGTAGCTAAGACTTTGCCGGAATATGCATGCCGTTCGCTTTTAGCGGTGCACCACTTTCGAAAAACAAGCTGAAAATCCGGCAGTTTAGCCTAATAATCCCTAATATTGTTCTGCAAAAAAACCTAGAACATGAACAGCAAAGTAATCCTGATGATCCTGGACGGCTGGGGCCTTGCACAGAATGCTGCGGTCTCGGCAATAGATAAGGCCCATACGCCTTTCATGGATAGTCTTTATCATAAATACCCCAACAGTAAGCTGAAAGCAAGTGGTTTGGCAGTAGGTTTGCCCGAGGGGCAGATGGGTAATTCAGAAGTGGGGCACATGAATTTGGGTGCCGGACGGGTTGTTTATCAGGATCTTGCAAAAGTGAGCCAGGCAATTAAAGAGGGTGAGCTTAAGCACAACACTGTGCTGCAGGCAGCTTTTAGCTATGCCAGAAAAGAATCCAGAAAGCTGCATTTTATTGGCTTGGTTTCCGATGGAGGCGTTCACTCCCATATTGAGCACCTCAAAGGACTGCTGTCGCTTGCACAGACAGCAGGTGTAGCAAAAACTTATGTACATGCCTTTACCGATGGCCGGGATACAGACCCTAAGAGCGGATTGGGCTTTCTGCAGGACCTGCAGCAGCATTGTGCACTTACGGGCGCTCAGATCGCTACTGTGACAGGCCGTTATTACGCCATGGACCGCGACCGCCGCTGGGAGCGTGTTAAGCTGGCGTACGATGCCATGGTGCATGGCATCGGGAAAACAACGCACGATGTGCTGCAGTCGCTGCACGAATCATATGATGAAGGCGTGTCCGATGAATTTGTGCTGCCTATTATCCATGCAGATGCCCAGGGTAAGCCAGTAGCGAAGATCGAAGGTGGTGATGTTGTGATCTGTTTTAACTTCCGCACCGACCGAGGCAGACAGATCACCGAGGCACTGCACCAGCAGGATTTCCCGGAGTACAACATGTTTAAGCTGCCGCTGCACTACGTGACCCTTACCAATTATGATGATACCTTTCAGAATGTTGGGATTGTTTTCGAAAAAGATAAATTACAGCATACGCTGGGCGAAGTGCTGAGCAGCAATGGCAAAACCCAGCTGCGCATTGCCGAGACCGAGAAATATCCGCACGTGACCTTTTTCTTTAGCGGCGGGCGCGAAGTGCTGTTCGAGGGGGAGAACCGCCTGATGTGCCAATCGCCCAAAGTTGCCACCTATGACCTGCAGCCAGAAATGAGCGCTTATGGAATTCGCGATACTGTTATACACGAACTGAAGAAAGGAGCGGAAGCCCCGGATTTTGTATGCTTAAACTTTGCCAATCCCGACATGGTAGGCCATACCGGCGTGTTTGAAGCAGCCGTGAGAGCCTGTGAAGTAGTTGATGAATGTGCAAAACTTGTAGCTGAAACTGCCTTACAAAACGGGTATGTGGTACTGATCTTGGCCGACCATGGCAATGCCGATTTCATGATCAATGAAGATGGTAGCCCCAATACGGCCCACACCACCAACCTGGTGCCCTTTATTATGCTGGGCGGACCGGAAGGCGTAAGCCTTAAAGATGGCAAGCTTGGGGATGTAGCACCCACCATTCTTAAACTGATGGTGGTTGAGCAGCCCGACGAAATGACTGGTAATGTATTAATTCAAGCATGAAATATTTTGGCTTCCTGTTAAGCCTGCTGACCCTGATAGGCTGTGCTGAAGAGCGCAATCGGAATGAAAGCGCCAGCCAGCCTATTGGGGAATATTACAACATTGACAGCCTGCTGGAGCAGCAGATAGAGGAGCTGGCCGCCAATAGAGCACAGCTCGTTAAAAAAGTAGTGTACAGTGGCCGGCAGGAGGTGGATACCATTGCCCTGACGGAGGAAAGTCTGGGGCAGGAGCTGCAGCTGTTCAATGAAATGAACATCAACAAGCCTTCCCTGGCAGGCCGGTATGTGAAAACAGTAGCCGACAGCGCCGGATACCAGATTACCCGCTACCTGGCCGACGAACCGGAAGACCTTCGCGTGAATTACCTAGAGGTATACCGCCGGGGCGGAGCGGTGCAGCGGCTGGAAGCCCTTTTTAGTGACCGGAACCTGCTCTACAACAGCACGCGCAAGCTTATCCT
>JASLAE010000228.1 GCA_030147305.1 Cesiribacter sp. | reverse complement strand
CAGATTACCTAAAAGCTACCTTGCCGCAGTGCAACACTCAAATTGTAATCTTCGCTCTGATGATGCACCACATGACCACCCCAGAAAAGGCTTACTTCATGGCTCTTCCGATGCGTCCAGTAATAACAGAAATCCACCAGGACAAACAACGGACAATAGGTCAACCAGTTGGGCTCAATAGTAAAGATTGCCAGCTGCTGAAAGGTAATTTCGTAAACACCAATCAGGACAACCTTCAGGAAAATATTTGTGATCTGCAGGGTTATGCCACAGCTGATATTGGTTACAGCGTCGTTGAGCCTGTACAGTTTGGTTCGACTAAATAGTTGTATCAGAAGCTCCAGCCCGATTAGTAAAAAGTAGGCGGAATGGATAGCACAACAGGATTGAGATCCATGGCAAGAGATTTAAACAAGCACTAGTGCATAAGGGGTGTATTAGCTATTTTTACAAAGCCGTATGTACAAATTAAGATACGCAAAAGCGCGCAAATACAGAAAACAATTGTTATGAACAGACTCCTGAAGTTCTTTTGGCTGGTAAGCCTGGTGCTATATTTGGTTGGATTACTGCTGATTTATGCTTTTTTGCCTGACAGGGTAGGCATTCAGGCCAATGAATATGGCATGCCTTATGAATTTGTTACCCGCGAAGCCTTTTTTTATTTCAGCCTTATTACCGTTATTTTCGCTAACGGACTATTATATGCGCTTAACAGATTATTGCTGATTACGAGACGTTCGGCGCAAACAGATCAGTCATTTGCCCTGCGTACCGACCTGGCCGCCTGGCTTCTTGGTTTTGCGGCAGCCCTGAATATTTTCTTTGTCTTCGCAATGGCATTCTTCGGGCTCTTTAACAGCACCGAAAATTACGACACAAACCGATTTTTACTTTTGGTTTATGGCGGCCCCTTGTTAATGGCACTTATGTTTGGTTTACTTGCCTATATTTTAATCAAGCGGAAAAGCCAAATTACCAGCTGAAAACGAACTATTATGGGGCAAAAATCCTTATATTTTTGCTACTAATTTTAGTTTACTAACATAATTAGTATTGACAGGCATTGCTGGAAAATGTATCTTGCCAAATAGCCACACATCTATTCCTTTAACCATTTGCTCTCTATGGCCGATAATACAGTTCAATATACCGAAGACAGCATTAAATCTCTTGACTGGCGCGAGCACATACGTTTGCGTCCCGGCATGTACATTGGTAAGCTGGGTGATGGTTCGTCTCCCGACGATGGTATCTATGTACTGGTTAAAGAGGTTGTAGATAATTCTATTGACGAACATATGATGGGCTTCGGGCGTCAGATCGAAATTAAGATCAGCGATCAACGGGTTGAAGTACGTGATTATGGCCGGGGAATTCCTTTGGGTAAGGTTATTGATTGTGTAAGTAAAATTAACACCGGCGGAAAATACGACAGTGGTGCTTTCCAGAAATCAGTAGGGCTCAATGGGGTAGGAACCAAAGCTGTAAATGCCCTGAGTACTTACTTTAAAGTACAGAGCTTTCGGGAAGGCCGCACTAAAATTGCTGAATTTGAACGGGGGGTGTTGTTGAAAGATCATAAGGAGGCGGCTACTACTGAGCCCAATGGCACCCTCATGATCTTTGAGCCCGATAATACAGTTTTTAAGAATTATAAATTCATACCCGAATATCTGGATAACCAGTTCTGGAATTATGCTTTCCTGAACGCGGGGCTGGCGCTGCATTTCAACGGTCAGAAATACTTTAGCAAAAATGGATTGCTAGACCTGCTGCAGCGGAAGACTGACGAAGAATCTCAGCGTTATCCTATCATTCACCTGAAGGGCGAAGATATTGAAGTTGCCATAACACATGGTAATCAGTATGGAGAAGAGTACTATAGTTTTGTAAACGGTCAGTACACAACGCAGGGTGGTACGCACCTGGCAGCCTTCCGCGAGGCGCTGGTTAAAACAATACGCGAATTTTACAATAAGAACTTCGAGGCTTCCGATGTTCGCCAGTCGGTGGTATCGGCCATTGCCGTGCGGGTGCAGGAACCTGTTTTTGAAAGCCAAACCAAAACAAAGTTAGGCTCTCTGAATATCTCTCCGGATGGCGCTACCATGCGTACCTTCATCAACGACTTTCTCAAGAAGGAGCTGGATGATTTTCTGCACAAGCACCCACAGGTTGCCGATGCCTTACTCAAGCGCATTCTGCAAAGTGAGCGTGAGCGTAAGGATATTGCCGGCATTAAGAAATTAGCAAACGAAAGGGCAAAAAAGGCAAACCTGCACAACAAAAAGCTGCGTGATTGCCGGATTCATTTTAGTGATAAAAGCGATAAGGCCGACAGCTCCATGATTTTTATAACCGAGGGTGATTCTGCTTCCGGTTCTATCACCAAAAGCCGTGATGTACAAACGCAGGCGGTCTTTAGTTTGCGCGGAAAGCCTTTGAACTGCTTTGGCCTTACCAAGAAGGTTGTTTATGAAAACGAAGAGTTCAACCTGTTGCAGCATGCCTTGAATATTGAAGATGGGCTGGATGACCTGCGCTACCGCAAGATCATTATTGCAACAGATGCTGACGTAGACGGTATGCACATCCGTTTGCTATTGTTAACATTCTTTTTGCAGTTTTTCCCGGATCTTGTTAGAAACGGACATGTTTATATCCTGGAGACGCCGCTATTCAGGGTTAGGAATAAAAAGCAAACACTCTATTGTTATACTGATGAGGAACGGCAGAAAGCCATAGCAAAGTTAGGACCAAAGCCGGAGATCACCCGTTTCAAAGGGCTTGGTGAGATTAGCCCGGATGAGTTCAAAGGTTTCATTGGAGAAGATATTCGCCTGGAACCCATCATCATGACCAAAGACACTAAGATCAAGGACATCCTGAGCTTCTTTATGGGCAAAAACACCATGGAACGGCAGAACTTCATCATTGACAACTTAAAAGTAGAAAAAGACGAAGTGCCTGCGGGTATAGAAATAACAGACAGTACAGATGCTGAAGATGAAAATCCTGTACTGCCGACCAAGACTAAAAAACAGAAACCCGAAAAGGCTGCTGCTTAAGTAATGATGTGCCATGCAATTTTGGAAGAACCTTAATAATAGAGGTAGGATACTGCTTTTACTGATGATCAGTCTTGTACTGCTCAACCTAATTGTTATAGTAACTACCTATAATCTTAAAGGTCTTTCAAAAAACTTTACCTCTATTTTAGAGGATCGCCTGGTCCCGAGCACTGACCTGGCGCTTATTCAGGGATTTTGTTATCAGAATCGATTGTACCTGGAAGGTAACCTGGTATTAAAAGAATCTCCAGCTATCAGCAGCGCCCTGATTGTAAAGAACAATCAGCAGATTGACAGCACCCTGAGCAAGTATAAGCAGACCTATTTTACAAAAGAAGAAGGGGCTCATGTTGCCCGTTTTTCCAAGGGCTTGCAGCAATACCGCCGGCATGAGCAGGAGATACAACAACTGTTATCCAATAATGATTATGAAACCGCCAGGCTCTATTTCTTTGGTGCCAGTGAAGAAGCATTTCAGGAAATGATCGAAGAACTGCATTTACTCTCCGGACTGCAGTTATCGGTAGGTAAAACATTATATGAATATACAGGCCATACAATCCTTCTGATTAAAACGGTGGCTTATTTCAGTCTTTGCATTTCCATTGTAGTAGCAGCACAGGTGCTGAAAGTGCTTGGAATCAGGCCGCCGATGGTCTCACATAAAGGCTAGATGGTTATCACTGTCCTGGTGAAACAGCTACGTTATATTTATTTACTACCAACAGACATAATCTATCGCCCTAAAAGTTGGTCAAAGACATTGTGCCTTTTCGATCATAGATGTCTAAAACTACTCTGTATTTGAATGCCTGTATTATCTAATTTCATATTTTATTAATGATAGTTTAATGCTTCAAGTATAAGGCTTGTTATCATATTGGTATTAATTTCACTACGCGAAATTCTATTCAAAACCTTAGTATTACTAGGTTATCTTCTGGCCAGTAAAGATCATATTCTCAAATTTCAACATGATCTTAAAAATTAAGAATTGCATGGCCTTGTGTCCGCATTGAAATCATATTTATAAGTAAAAGCACAACCAGGATGAACAAGAAAGTTGGAAACATTCTCTTAGGAATGATGTGTGTTTGTGGAGTTTCATTCGCAGATCAGGTTCAAATTTCAACTGCCTTTTGGCAAAATAGCTATGTTATTTCACAACAACGAGCTTCACGGGAATCAAACAGCCATAAGGCACAAATAGGTTATGATAGGAGCAATACCAATGAAGCAAAAAGTGAATCTGGCAATACCCAGACTGGTACTAACAACCCGGCTATTTATCGGATAAATGCAGGCGGAAATGCCCTGACAAACAGCCTGGGCACTTTTGAGGGTGATAATTTCTACAGCCCGTCTACTGGTTACATCTATGTAAAAAAATCTGGTATCTATAATACCATGGATGATGCTATGTATCAGACGGCCAGAGGGTCTGAAAGAACAAACAGCACTTTCGGCTATAATTTTCCTGTCTCCAGTGGGGAATATACCATAGTGCTACATTTTGCTGAGTTAAGCTTTAACAGTGTTGGCCAGCGTATATTTGATGTATCGATAGAAAGTGAAAAGGTATTAGATAACTTCGATATCTTCAGGAAAACCGGTAAGCGCTACTATGCAACGACAGAAACTTTTACTGTATCTGCTGCTGATGGAACACTTAATGTTCTCTTTAGCTCCCTGACCCAAGAAGGTGGGCTTAACAGGCCTATTATCTCGGCTATCGAGGTATTTGCTAATTCAACTAATACTAATCAGGCCCCTGTTGCCAATGCTGGTGCAAACCAAACCATTACATTACCAACCAATACTATAACTCTGAATGGTGAGGGTACCGATCCTGATGGCAGTATAGCCATTTACACCTGGAAGCAGTTAAGTGGCCCTGCTGCAGTTGTCTTCAATAATCTACATATTCATAATCCAACAGTAAGTAATTTACAGGAAGGTACCTATCTATTTAGCCTTACCGTTACCGATAATGAGGGTGCTGTAAGTGCTGAAGATCAGGTTGCTGTTAAAGTAAATGCAGCCCCAATTATCAATGCACTTCCAACAGCAAATGCCGGAACAGATAAAAACATCACCTTACCAACCAGTATTGTTACACTTGATGGAAACGGTACAGATGCTGATGGAACAATCGCCAGATATACCTGGAGCCAGCTTGGTGGCCCCTCAACCGCCAGCTTCAGTGATCTGCATGTTGCCAAACCTACAGTCACCGGCCTGATAGCAGGCAGTTACCATTTTCGTCTCACTGTTACAGATGATAAAAATGCGAGTGCAGCTGATGAGGTGATGGTAACAGTAAGTCCAGCACTAGATGCACCCAACCCTGAAACTTATCGTATCAATGCTGGTGGGGGTGAAGTAACCAATGCTATGGGAACCTTTGCCTCAGACGCATATTTTAGCCCTGCCACTGGCTACCTGTACAAAACTACAAATGCGATCAGCAATACAACCGATGATGTTATCTATCAAACATCAAGAGGATCTGAGCGGACCAGCAGCAGCTTTGACTATAACTTTCCTGCAAGCAACGGCTACTATACTGTTGTCCTTCATTTTGCCGAGTTAAGTTTTAGTTATGTAGGGCAAAGAAAATTTGACGTAAGTCTGGAAGGGGCCAAGGTATTGGATAATTTTGATATCATTCAGCGAACCGGTGGACGATACAGGGCGGTAAAAGAGGAATTTCAAGCGCATGTAAGCGATGGCAGCCTCACGATCTACCTTAGCGCTTTGGCAAGTGACGGGGGAGTAAACAGACCATTGATATCTGCAATTGAAATTGTGCCCCTGGATGCTTCAAGTAATCTGGTGCCGGCAGTATCCATTACCTCACCGGCTACTAATGCAAGCTTTAGTGCAGGCGCCAGTATAGACATTGTTGCTGCAGCTACTGATGCAGATGGTACTATAACAAAGGTGGAGTTCTATCAGGGAACTACCAAGCTGGGAGAAGATACAAACAGTCCCTATAGCTTAAGCTGGGAACTGGTACCAGCAGGTATTTACAACATTACTGCCAGGGCTACAGATAATGCAGGGGCTGTGTCTGCTTCTGCCAGTGTAGCCATTGCTGTTTCGCCAGCCTATCAGCCAGCAGGAGCGGTAAACGAAGTGCTTTATATGTGGAGTGGTGCCATTATGCCTGCCGCAGCACAGGTAGTGGCAAAGCTGATCTATCTTTCCAATACCTGCAGGTTAGCAGTGAGCACGTCTCCCTCGCTTTCAGATCCTAAGTTTTCAGCAGTAGTAGCAGCTTCTGCTGAACATAATAATATGGCGAAATTTTTAATTTCAGGATTGACGCCAAACACAACATATTATTATGCAGTAGAATCCGAAGGTATAACGGACAAATCTTCAGATGACATTGGTACTTTTACTACGCCAGAAGCCGGCGCCTTTTCTTATAAATTTACGCTGGGATCCTGCGCAGTGAATTCAAACCACATGGTCTATACAGCCATGCAGCAAAAATCATCTTTGTTTTTTTTGGCAACAGGCGATTTTCATTATGCTAATCCTAATTCTGGCACAGACATCAATGTGCATAGGCAGCCATATGAAGCAAATATGCTTTCTCAGCCACCCAGCCAGTCCTTCTTTCTGCAAACACCTTTTGCATTTACCTGGGATGATCATGATTACAGCGGTAATGATAGTAACAGTAGTGCTGCCGGAAAAACGAATGCCCGTTTAGCTTATCAGGAATACGTACCGCATTATGCACTCGCAGCAGGTGGAGAAGGGGATATTCCTATCTATCAATCATTTACAATAGGCAGGATCCATTATATTCTTTCAGATCTGAGATCTGAAAGAACCAGTACTAACATCATGAGTCCCGCGCAAATGCAGTGGTTCAAGAATCAGTGCCTGTATGCCCGTAATCAAAAACTTATGATAGCATGGATTAGCGCGGTTTCTTTTGGTGGTACACACCGTGATAATTGGGGTGGGTATACTGCAGAACGAACCATGTTAAGCGACTTTTTCAGGGATAATGACATTCGTAACATGTTTATCCTGAGCGGTGATGCCCATATGTTAGCAATTGACAATGGAAGTAATCATGACTTTTCAACCGGTTCTAATAATCCAAATGATTATCCCGTGTTTCAGGCTGCAGCCATTAACAATATTGGCTCTACCAAAGGAGGCACTTACAGTGAGGGAGGCACCTTTCCCAATCCAGATGCGGCGACAGGCCAGTATGGTCTGGTAGAGGTTACAGATAGTGGTGCAGATACCATCACTATTAAATTTACAGGTTACAGAACATCAGGAAATACAGCCAACGAGGTAATATTAACCAGCTACACTTTTACCAGGACTTTGGCAGATGCAGCAGCTACTACTGATGTTGCGCTGGCCTTACGAACTATT
>JASLAE010000279.1 GCA_030147305.1 Cesiribacter sp. | reverse complement strand
GCAGCCAAGGAACTGTTTGAACAGGTTAAAACACCACTTGATGTAATCATGACCCCGGTAGGGGGTGGCGGACTGTTAAGCGGCACTGTGCTGGCTGCCCGCTGCTTTTCGCCTGCAACCAAAGTCTGGGCTGGCGAACCGGAGGGTGCCGACGATGCTTACCAGTCGCTGCAGGAGGGGAAGATCATTCCGCAAACCGGACCCAACACCATTGCCGATGGACTGCTTACTTCTCTGGGTGAAAAAACCTTCGCTATTATTTCGCAGGGGGTAGAGCAGATCATTACCGTCTCCGACGAAGAAATTATTAGTGCCATGCGCTTTATATGGGAGCGGATGAAGCTGGTGGTAGAACCCTCGGGCGCTGTACCGCTGGCAGCAGCCCTCAAAGAAAAAGCCGTGCTGGAGGGCAAACACATCGGTATTATCCTCAGTGGTGGAAATGTAGATCTTGGTAAACTGCCTTTTTAGCCGCAGCCGATCGATACTTAACTTTAGCAAATTAAAGTCTGTATTATATATAGGATAGGCCATAAAAAAAGCTGCCCCGATTACACAGGGCAGCTTTATATTTATGACTAAACCAGCTTACCAGGGCAGGCCGTAGTAAGCTTTTTCACCATTAGGGTACATGCCTTCAATCAGGGTACCTTCGTTGCGTTTGCCACTCAGGATACCGGCTACTTCTTCTACATTTTGTACAGGCTTATGATCAATGGAGGTGATGATGAAACCTTCTTTAACCTTGGCATCACGAAGTTTTCCGGCACCAATCTTCTCAACCTTCACCCCACCTTTAATTTTCAGTTTTGCTTTCTCCGCATCGGACAAATTGACTAACTCTGAACCACCGATCTCCAGCGAATTGCTCTTGGCAACAATCTTGGTTGTACCCATGCTGTTTTTCAGGGTAGCATCCGTAGAGCGCACATCACCATCCCGATAGTAGGTAATTTTCACGCGGTCGCCCGGACGGTTCACTGCAATGGCTTCCTGCAGCTGCGCCACATTGTTGATTGGGCGGCTGTTGATTTCCACGATCACATCACCTTCTCTGATACCAGCTTCTTCGGCTGCACTGTTGGTATTTACATTGCTTACGTAAACACCACGGTTGATTTTAAGCCCCTGCTCTTTGGCCAGCTGCGCATTTACATCGCCAATGTTCACCCCTAAAAGGGCACGTTGTACGGTACCATAGTCTTTTAGGTCTTCCACAATTTTACTTACCAATGCGGCTGGCACGGCAAAGCTGTAACCAGCATAAGAGCCAGTGGTAGAAGCAATGGCAGTATTAATGCCAATCAGTTCACCTTTAAGGTTTACCAGCGCACCGCCACTGTTGCCAGGGTTTACGGCTGCATCGGTCTGGATAAATGATTCAATGGCTGTGTTTACACCCTGGGCGCTGGTGTTGCTGCGCGCCAGAATGCCTATGCTGCGGCCTTTGGCGCTTACAATACCGGCCGTAACAGTAGAAGTCAGGTCCAGCGGGTTACCCACAGCCAGCACCCACTCACCTACCCGAATTTCTTCCGAATTTCCGTAGTTCAGGTAAGGCAGGTCGTTGCCTTGCACTTTCAGCAGTGCAATATCTGTGGTAGGGTCTACTCCTATTACTTCGGCAACATAGCTGCGGTTATCATTAAGGGTTACTTCTACCTCGCTGGCATTATCAATTACGTGGTTGTTTGTAACGATATAGCCATCGGCCGAAATAATCACCCCTGATCCGGAAGCACCCTGTGGGATCATGCCCCGGTGAGGATTAGGCGTACCCTCGCCAAAAATATCAGGAAACATCTCCTCTAACGGATGGCCACTCCTGCTACTTCCCGCTGTACTCGCGTCATAGGAAGAACGTATGTGCACCACTGCCGGTGTGGTAGCCTCTGCGGCATAGACAAAATTAAGTCCATCAGGTACTTTAAAATTGCCGGACTCTAAATAGGAAGCCAATCTGACATTCTGACGCTCCTGAGAATCATTAAACTGCGCCGGATTGTCATCCTGTAAGGCCACCATGCTACCCACGGCAACCAAACCACCTACCAAGGCCGAGGTAATGGTGGTAAGAAAGTACTGTTTTTTACTCATATCGCTAATAATTTTATTTTTTTGATATCAACACTTGAGGAGGTGCAAAAACCGTACAGATAACGCCTTTTCGCAGTAGGGCTTTATATGTTTTAACACTATTTAACGAAAAAAGGCTGAGCATCTGTAAGAATAAATGTACTTAAACAGCTGAAAATTTTTATCAGCAGCTATATCGCTTGCCGGAAGTGAAGAAAGCTGCGCATCAGTTAAAATATTTAAGCCCCTGCACCGGCTGGCAAGCCATTGAAAATAATCCTGAAAAACGCTACTTTATGGGGCTGTATTAGTCATTCAGCAATAAATCATGCAGATAAAGATAGTATCAGCAGGCGTACAACCTGCAAAAGCTGGCATGTGGCAAACCCTGCACCGGGTAGTTGGCCCCGGCATTCTCTTTGCCAGTTGTGCCATTGGGGTATCGCACCTGGTGCAAAGCACAAGAGCAGGCGCCCTTTATGGATTTGATCTGGCCCTTTTTATCATTCTGGCCAATGTGCTGAAGTTTCCATTCTTCGAGTATGGTTCACGCTATGCCTGTGCAACTGGCCGTAGTATATTAAATGGCTATTTGAAAAGAGGCCGCTGGCTGTTGATCACCTACCTGCTGCTGAGTGGTGTTAGTATGTTTGCCGTATCCTCGGCTGTTACGCTGGTATGTGCAGGACTTTTTGCCAACTTATTTGGGCTGCCGCCCGAGGCAACTGCCTGGGTGGCTGGTGGTGTACTGCTGGTGTGCATGCTGTTGCTGGCTGCCGACAGGTTTAGCCTGCTGGACAATGCGCTGAAGATATTGGCTATAGTTTTACTGATTACGACCCTCACCGCCTTTTTTGTGCTGCTCTGGGATTGGAGCACTGGGCAAATACCGCATCGCAAACTGGACTTGGGCAGCACCCAGATATTTTCCCTCACCAGCCTGCCCTTTATTATTGCCCTTATGGGCTGGATGCCCACCGCAGTAGACCTAAGCGCCTGGAACAGCATCTGGACTGTTGAGAAAATCAAGCAAACCGGCTATCACCCCACCCTTAAAGAAACACTCTTCGATTTTAACCTGGGCTACTGGTTCTCTGCCGGACTGGCCCTGTGCTTTCTTACGCTGGGGTCCCTGGTCATGTACGGGAGCGGCATCAGCCTATCCGACAGCTCGGTAGGCTTCTCGGCTCAATTAATTAACCTGTATACGGCAGCCATTGGCGACTGGATCTATTACATCATTGCCATTGCTGCCGCCACGGTTATGTTTAGCACGGTTATTACTGTGCTGGATGGCTATAGCCGGGTGATGGACGAGTCGCTTCAGTTGTTAAAACCCACTTTATTTCGGAAAAAGCCAGGACAGCGTCTCTATACTCCATTTATGTTTCTGGTTGCGGGCGGTTCTTTCTTGATCATCTGGCAATTGGCCACCAGCCTCTCGGCACTGGTAGACTTTGCCACCATCCTTTCATTTGTGATCGCCCCGGTAATTGCCGTTATCAATTACAATGTGATTACGAGTGATGAAGTAGCTCAGGCAAATCGTCCGGGCAAAAGCATGCGGATCCTTTCCTGGCTGGGTATCATCTTTTTAACCGGCTTCACAGCTGTATATCTTTATTACCTGCTCGTTTTGGCATAAAAGCAGCAGAAAGAAAGTCAAATTTTTTTCAAAGAGGTGTTGCGTAAAGCCTAAAAACCTGCTAATATTGCATTCCCAAACAACGGGAAACTCCTCAGTAGCTCAGCTGGTTAGAGCACCTGACTGTTAATCAGGGGGTCCTTGGTTCGAGCCCAAGCTGGGGAGCATGAAAATGAAGCACTTACGACAGACTATGTTGTAAGTGCTTTTTTATTTGCCTATATTTTGATACACAAATCAGTTCTATTTATAAGAGATCGCAGCTGCTGAAAACTAAAAAATTAATCAACATAGTACCATAAATTAAGTCTGGCTTACCATAAATAAACCCCTCGAGGGTACTGCTTTTCATGACTGAGCATTCAACTGCGGCATACCCTGGCTTTGTCCGCTATACATTTCCCTTACCATCTCTATACTCAACCCACGTTATTATTTACACCTCAAACTTAACACTTTTATAAGAAAGCACTCCTTTTAGTATCCTTAGTCTAGCTGTGTTGATGTATGCTGGTAAATGACTAAAAGCAAAGGGTTAAATTCATGCTATATTTATGTTGATAAATGACTTGCCCAAATTGTCAAGCGTTTAGCGTTGTTTTAAGATGTTTCAGATATGCAACATAAAAGTGTGCATCTCTTATGCTCCATAGCTTAAAACAACTAGCAGAATATGCTTCGCAGATTGTTTTTTCT
>JASLAE010000159.1 GCA_030147305.1 Cesiribacter sp. | reverse complement strand
AGTACAGCGAGCTTATAAGCCTGTGGCGGCGAGCCCTGTTCATGTTTGAAAAAGACAGAATAAGCATTTTGCCTTCCATAGACATTATAAATTGAGAATATCCAGTCACCATTTAAGATCTTGCGTTTGCGGTGCCCACCTTTCAGGATAAAGGAAACATCCAGCCTGTGGTAGTCGGGTATTCTGTACTGATTTCGTTCAGAAAAATAAGCGATTGCATCGCCGCCAATAATAAATTTGGCCTCGGGTGCTGTAACCGGCCTGCCTGTACTATAGGTAAAGTTGGTGGCAAAGCTCCACCTTCTGGTAAACTGGTAATCGGTAACGATGGACAAACTGTGTGGCTGATCAAAATTGGCCGGATAGTATTCGCCCTTGTTGATGACTTCTTCTTCATAGGGGCCGTCCATTTTTCGCTCACTTCTGGAGAAGGTATAGCTGGCCCATCCGGTGAGCCTGCCGGTTTTCTTTTTCAGGAACAGCTCCAGTCCATAGGCCCTGCCTTCCCCGCTAATCAGCGCCTGCTCTATGGCTTCGTTCAGTAGAATCTCTGCCCCATCTTTATAGTCTACAACATTCCTGAGTTTTTTATAATATACCTCTGCTGAGGTTTCAATGGAATTTTCGTTGAAGTTGCGAAAATATCCCAGCGATAGCTGATCACCAATTTGCGGGGCAATGTAAGCATCACTCGATTTCCAAATATCTACCGGTGTTACGGAGGCAGTATTAGAGATGATTTGCATGTATTGCCTGATGCGGTTAAAACCAAGCTTTAGTGAACTCACCCCATTCAGGGAGTATCTGACTGAGAGCCTTGGATCAAAACCGCCATAGCTGGCAATCACCTGCTGCTGATCGAAGAGAGTTGCTCCCGTGACAGAATTTTCGCTTTTCGTCTCCCCTTCGTTGTAGGTAAGCATACTGCCAGGGCCCAGGTTCTCATAATAAGAATAGCGCAAGCCGCTGGTGATGGAAAGCAAGGGGCTAACTGTAAATTCATGCTGCAGAAAACCGGCAAGTTCTCTGGACTGCTCCTCTTCCAGCGTTACAGGAACAACATTGGAAAGAGAGGCGTCTGTACTGACCTCACCCGGTTGAAACTGGTATTGATTGTATTTGGCGCCAACCGTTAGCGTATGATTGATATGGGGCAGGTAAAATAAGTTTAAACCGGCAGACTGATCATTAAGACCGGATTTAAGTAAGAAGCTGTATTGATCTGTTAAGCCTTCAACCTCGTAGCGGTAGTCGGAATAGGTAGCTGTAAGCTGGGCCGACAGTTTGTTGCTAAAGAGGTGCTCCCAGGAGAAAGAGGCATTCTGAATTTGCCAGCTATAGAGTGTATCTGCCGCAAACTTAAAAGCATCATGGCTGATGTAGGAAGAAAGCGTAAGCTTATCACGTTTGCCAATCTCAGCACCCCATTTAAAGTTAGCATCGTAAAAGCTGGCTTTGCTCCGCTGAATGCTCAGGTCATTAATCTTTTTCAGCATCCAGTCGGAATAGGTAAGCCTGCCGCCCAGCAGGATGGAGCTTTTGCCCTTCACCAGCGGAATTTCGGTAACCATTCTACTGGAAACCAATCCAATGCCACCCCGCAGCTTAAACGACTGGTGGTCGAGCTGGGTAGATTCAATATCCAGCACCGAAGAAATTCTGCCACCATAACCGGCCGGAATCCCGCCTTTGTAGAGCGTAAACCTTTCCACAACATCGGGATTGAAGTTTGAAAAGAAACCAAACAGGTGAGAAGCATTATAAACCGTGCCGCCATCGAACAGAATCATGTTCTGGTCTGCAGAGCCACCCCTTACGTTAAAACCGGCAGCGCCCTCGCCAACGGTTGTCACACCCGGCAGGAGTAATACGCTTTTCAACACATCTACCTCGCCTAAAAAGGCCGGAATGCGCTCTATGGTTTCAATGCTTAATTTGTCTGTGCCTATTGCGGTGCTGTTAATATTCTCATCGGCAGATTCACCCAAAATAGTAACTTCCTTCAGCAAGGCAGAACGCTCAAAAAGCTCCAGGTTGAGGGCACCGTCGTTCCGCATCAGCACTTTTAACACGGCTGGCTCATAACCAACATAAGAGAAAGTTACATCGTAGATATCAGGCACCATAGACAAGGTAAAATTTCCCTGGTTATCGGTTACAGCGCCCGGGCCTCGGTTGCCAACACTTATGGTTACTCCAGCCAAAGGGGCAAGATCTTTGCCATCTGCTACCCTTCCCTGCCATGTTACTTTCTGGCCAAGTGGTGCCATGGGCTTATCTGCTCCAATGACAACAACACGGTCAGAAACCTTGGCGGGATCTACAAAGTAGTTATTTTCCTCTATGTAGAGGATGATGTTATTGGCCCTGAAGAAAAGACTGATGCCGTAATCGTCGAGTGAGGAAATTAGAAAATCCCTTAGCGACTGGCGCTTTACATTATTCAGGACAATGCTGTTAATCCAGCTTTCTTTAAAAAAATATTGCACCTTATGCTGTGCCTCTGTCTCTTCAATAAGCTGTTTAAGGGGCTTGTTCTGAAAAGGTTCTATCTGTATGATCTCTGTTTGAGCACTGGCATAACAGGTAGCCAGCAGCACCAAAAAAAGACCAAGAACTGCACGAATACGTTTCTTTGGCATTGTTAAAAAAGAGAGATCCAAATTTTGCAATAATTTGAGAATTTTCTTAGAAATATGGGTCTCTTTTGTTACAAAATCACTCACTACTTACATCAGCGGTTACTTTTGGAGATTGACCTGAAGAGAAAAGGTAATTTTTTCGTTATGCAATCTTGCTACAACTGCCAGAATGCAGGCCTGCTTTTAAACCCATGAGTCTCCATACAGTTAGACTATGGGAAGCCTAGGGCTGGCAACAGCTGGGTTTTGCCCGATTCCATAACATCTATCATTTTGGGAACCAACAAATGTCATGTTATTCCAAAAATTATTTAGCGGACTTTGTACCCGAATAAAGCTTTGATTGCTATGTCAAAATCTCTTTTTATCGCCACTGCAGAGCCCTATAGCGGCAAATCCATCATAGCCCTGGGGTTGGTAGACATGTTACTGAGCAAGGCCCACAAGATTGGCTATTTCAAACCCATCATCAATACCGAACCGGGGGAGAAAAAGGATGTGCACATCGAAACCATCCTGAATTACTTTAACTTACCGGTGGCCTATGAAGATACTTATGCCTTTACCCGCCGGCAGGCGCTGCAGCTGATTGAATCTGGCAACCAGGGAGAAATTTTTGACACCATTATAAGTAAGTATAAACAGCTGGAAGAGCTGCATGATTTCACCGTTGTTGAAGGCAGTGATTTCCTGGGAGAAGGCACTGCTTTTGAGTTTGATGCCAATGTATCCATTGCCAAAAATCTGGGTGCACCGGTAATCATTGTAGTGTCCGGAGAGAATAAAACCCCGGCACAGCTCATCAACACCGTCTTTACCATCCTGCGTAACTTCCAGACGCGTGATGTACAGGTCATGGGCGTTGTGGCAAACAAAGTACAGCCCGAAAAGGCAGCCGACATACAGGAACTCCTGCGGGCTCAGCTACAAAGCAATATGATGCTGGCTGTGATACCCCAGGACCTGGCACTTAAAAGCCCGACGGTGAAGGAAATTCAGGATATTCTGGAGGCCAAGCTGATGTTTGGTGAAGAACAGCTGGCTAACCAGGCACACCATTTTATCATGGGCGCCATGCAGGTACCAAATTTTTTAAACCATATCAAAGATAATGTGCTCATCATCACCCCCGGCGACCGCAGTGACATCCTTATCAGTGCGATGCAGGCTAACCAGTCGGTAAACTATCCGAAAATTGCGGGCATTGTGCTCACTGGTGGCTTTGAGCCGGAAGAGCCTGTTCGTCGCCTTATTGAGGGTTTGCAGGGGGTTGTGCCGGTTATTGCTGTAAAGGATGGTTCCTTCCTGACGGCTACTAAAGTGGGTGCCATACAATCCAGAATCACCCCGGACAATCACAAGAAGATCAGGCTGGGCATCAACACCTTTAAGCAGTATGTTGATGTACAGGGGCTGGAGGAGAAGATCATCACCTTTAAGTCAGAAGGGATGACTCCCCACATGTTCCAGTACCAGCTGGTAAAATGGGCCAAAAGTAAGAAAAAGCATATTGTACTGCCGGAAGGGAACGACGATCGTATTTTACGGGCTGCTGCCCGCCTTATTTACCAGGATATTGTAGACCTCACCCTGCTGGGTGACGAAGCAGAGATTGCTGCTTCCATCAAGCGCCTGGGCCTTAACCTGGATCTGTCACGCATCCGAATTCACAATCCTGCCCATTCTCCGCTATACGAAGAGTATGTACAAACGCTCTACGAACTACGCAAAAGCAAAAATGTGCAGCTGGAGATGGCCCGTGACCTGATGACGGATGTCTCTTACTTTGGCACCATGATGGTGTACAAGGGCCACGCAGATGGCATGGTGTCCGGGGCAGTCCATACCACCCAGCATACCATCCGGCCGGCGTTGCAGTTTGTCAAGACCAAGCCCGGCTTCTCGGTGGTATCTTCTGTATTCTTTATGTGCCTGCCCGACCGTGTGTCGGTTTTTGGAGACTGCGCTGTTAACCCTAACCCTACTGCAGAGCAGCTGGCCGAGATTGCCATTTCCTCTGCAGACAGTAGCCAGCGCTTTGGCATAGCGCCTAAAGTAGCAATGCTCTCCTACTCCTCAGGTTCTTCCGGAGAGGGTGCCGATGTAGAGAAGGTGCGTCAGGCAACAGCAATTGTAAAGCAAAAACGACCAGACCTGAAGGTAGAAGGTCCCATCCAGTACGATGCTGCCGTTGACCCACAGGTGGGGCGGCAAAAAATGCCCGATTCTGAAGTTGCCGGCCAGGCCAGCGTGCTTATTTTCCCAGACCTGAACACCGGCAATAATACCTATAAAGCTGTACAGCGCGAAACGGGTGCCCTGGCCATTGGCCCCATGTTGCAGGGGCTTAACAAACCCGTGAACGACCTCAGCCGCGGTTGTACCGTAGACGACATCTTCAATACGGTAGTAATCACCGCCATCCAAAGCCAGGAATAGTATAGAGCAACCAAGCCTTAAGACTCAATCACCCACCCATGAATATATTTGTTGTAAACTCAGGCAGCAGTTCCATTAAGTACCAGTTGTTCAGGATGCCATCGCTCAAGCCTCTTTGCAGTGGACTGGTAGAGCGCATTGGTCTGGAAAATGCCCTTATTACGCACAAAGTATTTAAGGAAGAGGAGCAGGTAACGGAGCTAAGCCTGGAGCTGGCCGATCATGAAGCCGGACTACAGGAAGTAGTGAAATTACTGACAGACCCGAAATTGGGTGTTATCCAGAACACTGCAGAAATTGAGGTAGTGGGACACCGGGTGGTACACGGGGGCGAAAGTTTTGCAGCCACCACCATTATTAGCCAGGCGGTTAAAGATAGAATCAAAAAGCTTTTTGCCCTGGCTCCCCTGCACAACCCCTCCAACTACCTGGGCATTGAAGTGGCCGAACGCATCTTTACCAGGGCAAAGCAGGTGGCAGTGTTTGATACGGCGTTTCACCAGAGCATGCCGGCCCAGGCATATCGTTATGCCATCCCCAATGACTTTTATACCCGCCTGGGCATCAGGGCCTATGGATTCCATGGTACCAGCCATAAGTATGTTGCAGAAAAGGCCGCTGAGCATTTACAGAACCCTTCGGCAAAACTAATTACCATACACCTGGGCAACGGCTGCAGCATGACGGCGGTAGCAGCCGGCAAATCCATTGATACGAGCATGGGCTTTAGCCCTTTAAGCGGCCTGATCATGGGTACGCGTTCAGGTGATATTGACCCTTCTATCCTGTTTCACCTGATGAGCCAGGAAGGGTATAGTCCGGATAAGGTCAATAAGCTCCTCAATAAGGAAAGCGGCATGCGGGGCCTGACCGGCCACAGCGATATGCGCGATATATCCAGAGACATAGACGAAGGAAAACCAGCAGCAGCCCTGGCGTACGAGCTGTACGCATATCGCATCAAAAAATATATTGGAGCCTATGCCGCGGCGCTAAACGGGCTGGATGCCATTGTTTTTACCGCAGGCGTGGGAGAAAATGATTCCCGTATCCGTAGCATGGTTTGCCGGAACATGGATTTTCTGGGCATACGGCTGGATGAGGAAATAAACCGGCAACGCTCCCGCACACTTCGGGAAATTAATACACCGGATGCCCGTGTAAAGGTACTGGTGGTGCCTACCAACGAAGAGCTGGAAATAGCCAGGCAGTGTTTTAACCTGTTAACAGAAGCAACTTCTCAATCAGCAAAATAGCGAAAGCAATACCCTCGTCAGAGGCGTTTCACCAGTATCTTATCAATTTTGATGTGGTCCATGTCAATAACTTCCAGCTCCAGTCCTTTCCATATTATTTTCTCTCCCAGGTTTGGGATATACCCCAGCTCTGTAAGAATTAAGCCACCAACAGTATCGAAGGGGTGCGACTGACCATCTGGTGAAATATCAAAATAGTGTAGAAAATCATAAAAGGAATAATCCCCATCCAACAGAAAAGTACCATCTTCCCGCTCCTGTATGGGTGTGGTATCCACATCAAACTCTGCCACATCGCCCACCAGGGCTTCCAGAATATCATTCATGGTAACGATCCCCATGATGGTTCCATACTCATCGGTAACCAGGCTATAATGCACCCGGCTTTGTTTGAAATTTTCCATGGCCTTATAGGCAGAGGTAGTTTCCAGAATATAAGTGGCCGGCTTTATGTAACTGCGCAGCTGAAAGGCAGGTTCTGACAAGGCCAGAAAAAGGTCTTTTAAAAAAACCACCCCAACTACTTTATCAATATCGTGGTCTTCATAGACAGGGTAAACAGAGTAAAGTGTTTCGCTGATCTTTTCCCGAATCTGGGCAGCCTCCGCTTCAATATTCAGAAAAGCCACATCAGAGCGGTACGTCATCAGGGAGCTTATCCTGCGATCGCCCAGGTGAAAAACCCGCGCTACAATATCCTGCTCTATTTCCTGCACGATCCCACCCCGCGTACCCTCTTCTACCATGGCCTTAATTTCATCTTCGGTAACATTTATGGGTGCAGGTTTTATGTTAAACAGCCGCATGACCAAATCGGAAGTCGCCGTGAGTAGCCATACAAAAGGGGCGGTGATTTTAGATAGCAGCGTCATGGGGCCGGACAGTACCGTTGCAATAGTTTCGGGGTTAGCCAGCCCAATACGCTTGGGCACCAGCTCGCCCAGCACCAGCGTAAAAAAAGTAATGCAGATTACTACAATGGCTACTGCTATACCATTAGCATAGGTGCTGGTAAAACTAACAGTAGCCAGGTAAGCAGCCAGGTGCCTGGTTATGTTTTCGCCGCTGTAAATACCCATTAAAATGCCAATAAGTGTAATACCTATCTGCACTGTAGATAAAAACTCAGTAGGGTTGTTTGCCAGCCGCAGCGCTATTTTAGCCTGCCGGCTCCCTTTTTTGGCAGCAGTTTCCAGCCTTGGCTTTTTAGCAGAAACCAATGCTATTTCTGACATTGCAAAAACACCATTGAGCAGAATAAGGAGTAGAACAATCAGTATTTCCATATTACCATCTCCTGCTGCCAATAAAATTTTTCCTGTTTGGTGATGGCAGTGGACATACAGCATTAAACAACATAATCAATCCACAGTTTTAAGAACTTCAGCCTTGCGTGCTTCCCAAAATTTAAGAAGTAGAAAAAACCTTTCTGGCCTACAGCATTAGCAGCCTGTAATTGTATAGATTTGCCTGTTGTGGTCGGAGAACCAGTACCGCACTTTGCGGTTATTGAAAGATACAATGCAGCAGCTTTAACCTATGCTAAACTATTTTTTCCTGATCGGGGGCATGGCCCTGATTATTTTTAGTGCAAACTGGCTGGTGGAAGGAGCTTCCTCCATTGCCAAAAGATGGGGTGTTTCCGATCTCGTGATCGGCTTAACCATAGTAGCTTTTGGCACCTCGGCACCAGAACTCACTGTTAATGTATTTTCTGCCCTGGAGGGCTCTACCGATATTGCCATTGGCAACGTGCTGGGGAGTAACATTGCCAATATATTTCTGATTCTGGGTATATCTGCTTTAATTTTTCCGCTTTCTATCCAGAAAAATACAACCTGGAAGGAAATTCCCCTGAGTCTGCTGGCGGCTGTAGTACTGGGCATTCTGGCCAATGACCAGATCATAGACAACAGTCCCCTGAACAGCGAAGTATCACGGATAGACGGGCTGGTACTCCTCTCTTTCTTTCTTATCTTTCTGGTCTATACATTTGAAATTTCCAGAAACCAGGACGAATCTGACGAGACTATCAAGCACATGTCTTTGTGGAAAGCAATTGTTCTGGTGCTGGTGGGCTTGCTGGGGCTCTATTTTGGTGGAAAATATCTGGTAGAGGGTGCCATCAACATTGCGACAGCCCTTGGTATGAGCGAAAGATTAATTGGCTTAACCATTATTGCCATTGGCACCTCGCTGCCGGAACTTGCAACATCGGTAGTGGCCGCCTTTCGCAAGAAAGCAGACATTGCTATTGGCAACATTGTAGGTTCCAATATCTTCAACATCTTCTTTATCCTGGGTACTACGGCGGTTATCAAGCCCCTTCCCTTCAACCCTGCTGCAAACATAGACCTGGTCATTACCATTCTGGCCAGCCTCATGCTTTTCCTCACCACCTTTACGCTGGGCAGAAGACGGGTAGACAGAGTCGAGGGCGGCGTGTTTGTAATGATCTACGTTGGCTATATTGTCTACTCGCTAATTGCGTAAGCATTCATGCTTATAAACTTTGACAAATAGTAAACCGCCTCTCAAAAATGCTAGCTGAACAGCAGTTGATTGGCAAGCTTGATTTCTTCCTGTAAAATGGTGTGCGGACGGCCTTTGTATACCTTTAGTGTTACGTCTGCTCCCATTTCTTCAAGTATGCTTTTGCTTTCCTCTACCCGGCTCAGTGGTACATGCGGATCGGGATCGCCTGTGGTTATGAGCACAGGTATTTTTTCAAAACTGCCCGAATAGTTTTCTTTGGCGATGGTTTCTCCAATGAGCCCGCCTGTAAAAGCGGCAATTCCGCCATAGGCCCTGGCATGGCGGCTTATGTATTCAAGCGTAAGGCAGGCACCCTGCGAAAAACCCAGAAAGTATATCTGGCCGGCTGCCACCCCCTGTTCTGTAACCGAAGTTACTACTTTATCCAGCATCTGCAGGGCAGAGTCCAGCGCGGGCTGATTTTGTTTGGCAGGTGCCATAAAACTATAAGGATACCAGCTGTTATTGGTTGCCTCAGGGGCAAATAGGGTAAAATCCTCTACCTGAAGCATTTGCTTTAGGCTAAGAATATCACTACCGGAAGCCCCCCGGCCATGGAGCATGATCAGGATTTTGGCAGATTCTTTCAGTGCTGGTCCTTCAGTCTTTACTTTATTACTATCGTGGGTGTACATACTAATAATCTTTACGCTTTAAAAATGAACGGGCTTCTTAACTCGTGCGCGGAACTCAGGGAATCTGGGGAAGCTGCTGTAGCAGTCTTTCGCGCAGCGGCTCGTGCTGTGGAGGTAGCCTGAGCTCTTTACCCAATTGATCGGGAGATTCATCGACAGCAAAACCCGGGTTATCCGTGGCAATCTCAAACAAGACCCCGCCCGGTTCCCGAAAGTAGAGGGAGTAAAAGTAGTTGCGGTCTATCTTATCGGTAATGTTGAGCCCTCTGTTTTTTATTATATTCCTGTAGTGCATGAGTACCTCCTCATTCCTTACCCTGAAAGCAATATGATGTATTGTACCCCCAGCCACTACACCTTGCTGTTCTCCGATGGCCTCAACTAAATCTACTACATTGGCTGTTGCTACAGCGCTGCTGACAAAGCGATATCGATTTACATGCTGCTTCGCCAGCCTGTAGCCAAACACTTCTGTAAGAATAGCGGCGGTGGGGGCTATGTCTTCCAGCGTAATGCTTACATGAGAAAACCCTTTTATGGCGTGCTCTTCGCTTATTTCATTTGTAGTCCAGCCTTTGCGCTCATCCGGTTGCTTTACAACCGTTAGCTCCAATTTTAATCCGTCGGGGTCCAGAAAGGTTAGGTAGGGCTCTTCAAACTTTTCCGAAGGTTTGTTATAAATCACACCATTTTCTATGAATCGATCAAGCCAGAAACCAAGGCTTCCCTCCGGCACTGAGTAACCTATTTCAGTTGCCATGCCTGTGCCTCTTTTGCCTGGCTTAACCTGCTCGTAAGGAAAAAATGTTAGGATGCTTCCCGGTGCAGCCTGCGCATTGCCATAGTAAAAATGATAGGTATAAGGATCATCGAAGTTCACAGTCTTCTTCACAAACCGAAGAC
>JASLAE010000062.1 GCA_030147305.1 Cesiribacter sp. | reverse complement strand
TTACCTGCGTGGGTCTGGCAGACCTTTGGCATTATACGTTGTTGAGCTTTACCGCCATGGGCCTGGTGGCAATAGTAAATTCTGTAACCCTGCTGGTTGCGGCCATCATCATCTGGAAAAGGGGCTTTCCACCGGCACGTTTCTATATCATAGGGCTGTCGCTGCTCCTGGTTTCTATTGCCATCTATTATGCCAGCGTGCTGGAATGGATTCCCTACAGTGCCCTTACCCGCAACTGCGTAAAGATTAGCGCTGTCATCGAGACTATCCTGCTTTCTCTTGGGCTGGCAGATCGTTTCAACATCATAAAAAAAGAAAATGAAAAAGCCCACCAGGAAGTTGTTGCTGTGTTGCGCGAAAGCGAAAGAATAAAAGAAAAGGCCTATCAGGAGCTGCTCACAAGCAGGGGAGAATCTACCAAGCTGCAGGAGCTGGATCAGCTCAAGACCCGCTTTTTTACCAACATCTCTCACGAATTCCGTACCCCGCTCACCCTTATCATAGGCCCTCTGGAACGGCTTCTGCATAATCCTTCACTGAGCGAGGCCGGCCGCAAAGAAGCAGACATGATGTACAGAAGTGCTCAGCGGTTGCTGCGCCTTATAAACCAGCTGCTTGACCTCAGTAAGCTAGAGGCAGGCCATCTCAGGCTGGCGGCTGAAACCGGTAATATTACCGAGGTGGTTCGCTGCCTTGCAGACAGCTTTGGCTCACTGGCAGCGGCTCGTCATATCAGGCTGCAGTTTAAAGCGCAGGAGCAGGCCTTGATGGTTTGCTTCGATCGCGATAAGTTGGAACAGATCATCATCAACCTGCTTTCTAATGCCATTAAATTCACGCCAGACGGAGGCGAAATACAGGTCACGCTCACATATCTAAGGCTTACTCCTGAAAATATTGAGGGGTTGCCGGAGGGAGCGTTTGCCAGACTTAGCATCAGTGATACAGGCATTGGTATTCCATCAGGTCAACTGGATAAAATTTTTGATCGCTTTTATCAGGTCGATGGTTCACACACGAGGCCTCATGGCGGTACAGGCATTGGGCTGGCCCTGGTAAAGGAATTGGTGCTGCTGCATCAGGGACAAATTAAGGTAGAAAGTGAAGAAGGCAAGTGGACTACCTTTGCAGTGTACCTGCCGCTTTCAGCAACTCCAGCAATTGCTGCGCCTGACAGCGTACCTGTTCCGGCAGTAGCGCCAGCGCCAGCTGCTGCGCCAGCTCCGCTGCTCGACAGCCTTACACCGGAACAGCAGCTTATCATGGCAGCTGCTGCGCATGCCAATGCCGGGGCTGACCTACCACTGATGCTGATTGTAGACGACAGCACCGACATACGCCAGTTTATCCATAATCTGTTTTCGGCTGAATTTGAAGTGTTGCAAGCCACCGATGGTGAGGAAGGCTTCCGGCTGGCTACAGAAAAAGTGCCTGATATCATCATCAGCGATGATATGATGCCCAGGATGGATGGCCGAACGTTCTGTTCAAAAATTAAGGCTGATGTGCGCACCAGCCATATTCCGGTTATTCTGCTGACTGCGCGCGCAAGTGTGGAGAGCCGGTTGCAGGGCCTGGAAACCGGTGCGGATGATTATGTAGTTAAACCGTTTAATATTGGCGAGCTGCGTATGCGGGTAAGCAACCTGCAAAAGGGGCGGCAAAAGCTGCGTGACATTTATAGCCGCCAGCTCGTACTTGGTCCTAAAGACATCGCTGTTAATTCAACAGATGAATGTTTCCTGAAAAAAATTACAGACATTCTGGAAGAGAACCTGGCTGATCCTGACTTTGGTGTAGAGGCTTTATGTAAAGCAGCTGGCATGAGCCGGGTAAACCTGCACCGTAAGCTAAAAGGTTTAACCAGTCAGTCGGCTTCGGAGTTTATGCGCCTGTTTCGTTTAAGAAGGGCTGCCCAGCTGCTGAATCAGCACGCGGGGGGTAGCGCAGAAATAGCTTATCAGGTTGGCTTTAATAACCTCTCTTACTTTGCCAAATGCTTTCGGGAAGTGTATGGTAAAACGCCCACAGATTATGCGGCTGATAAGCAGCCTTTAGCAACTGATCATAATAAAACTGCTCCTGCAGAAGTGAAAGTTTAAAGCTGTTTGTGCAGCAATTTGCGCCCTTTTCACTGCCTGAAACATAGCTGTTATTATTTGGAACATATGTGGTATACTGACTGCAGCGGGTCTTAGTATATTTGTTTTAGCAATACAGAGAGACTATTGTCAGACTTGTTTTTATTTTTTAAGGAGATGAACGATCAGCAGGGTTTGGCTACAAACAAGTGGTTTAGTGGCACGGTAGGCCGGTATGTAAAAAAAGAATCCCTTTCCGCAGCTGGCAGAAGGGACAGCTGGTATGTGTTGATGAACCGGGACCAGGGTACCTCTGGAGATGTTGTGGAGCAGTTGCACCTGCACCTGTTTTTTACTTATGAAGGGGTTATGGCTGTGTCTGATGTAGTTACTGCCAGACTTACTACTGAGAAACAAGCAGTGCATAAAAATAACAGCAGAAATAATTTCGTGGAAGAAGAACCCAGGAGATACAGTAACAACATTTCTGCTGCCTCATTCTTCTTTGACCCTAACTCCCGGGAATTTTTGTTGCCCGGCCCTTAACCAGCAGCCAGCATAACAAGTGCTGGCTGTAATTTACCTTCAGTGGATCAGTATTTTTTGACTAAGAGCGGTTGTCTGATCCGGCGACGATAAACACAACAACAACGGACCTTGCTGAAGGTAGTTACCTATTGATTGTACCTAGTCTTTAACCATAAATTACAATTAAACAATTGATTATGAAGAAGTTTACAGTATGTATGCTTGTTCTCGGGATGTGTTGTTTGGGAACAGCAGCTAATGCGCAGTACACAAGAGGTGATCTTACTGCCAGTGCCGGTTTTTCATTCGGACTTATTGGCTACGGATTCGGCTATGGATCCAGTACCTTTGGCTTTCCGGCGCTTTCTGCCAGTGTGGAGTATAGTCTGGACGATCGTTTTGCCGTAGGCCCTTATCTTGGCTATTTCTCCAGAACATACAGGTCTGGTACTTATAAACATGGCTTTTCTGTGATCAATTTTGGAGCACGTGGTACTTTTCATGCCACCAGCAGCCTGAATGAATGGTTAGACCTATCCATTGATGAATCCAGGTGGGATATTTACGGAACTGTGCTTTTAGGCTATGAAGTATATAGCTGGAACTACGACAGTGCTTTTGATGATGATCTTTATGACAACAGCACCGGTCGCCTGATCTTTGGACCTGTTGTGGGTGCCCGTTATTTCTTCAACCCCAACCTTGGGGTTTACTTCGAGGCTGGCCGGGGCACCTTTGGCGTAGGTTCACTGGGTATTTCTGCTAAGTTTTAATTAACAAGATACGCTTCATACCTTAAAGAGGGCATGGCAAAGCATGCTCTCTTTTTTATTGTTTCAACTGGAGGCATTGGGTGAAGCTACTATTTATGAAAGCAATCTTTAGTCTACCTCGTAGTAGCGGGCATCTCCGCACATGCGTACAATCTTGGGGGTAAAGGTGCCCACCACCTCCACCAATTCCTGCTGATGGGCCATTACCTGGTGTATATCTTTGTATACCATTGGGGCTTCATCAAGGGCGGAGCCTAATACTTCTACCCCTGCCTGCTGCAGGTGTTTTTTTACGGCCTCCAGCGATAGTATTTCTTTGGCTTTGCTTCTGGACATAAGCCGGCCGGCGCCATGTGAGGCAGAGTTTATGGCTTCTTCCATGCCTTTTCCCCGCACGATAAAGCCGGGAGAGGTCATAGAGCCAGGTATAATACCCAATACGCCGGCACCAGCTGGGGTAGCACCCTTGCGGTGTACAATGCGTTCATTTCCCTGGGCGTCCTCTTCTTTCCAGGCAAAGTTGTGATGGTTCTCTACCACTGCCAGTGGTTGTTCGCCCAGGGCCTCCGCCATCCGCGCATGAATTTGATGATGGTTGGCTGCTGCATAATCGCCAGCCAGGTTCATGGCGAGCCAGTATTCCTGTCCCTCCTGTGTGTCCAGGTCCAGCCATGCCAGGTGCTTGGCCTCGCCAGGCAGGCGGGTAAGGTCCATGGCCAGCTTGGTGTAATGGCGGGCAATGTTGGCGCCCAGCCCCCGGGAGCCGGAGTGGGAGAGCAGGGCCAGGTAGTTGCCGGTTGCAAGCCCCAGCACATTCTGATGATCCGTTATAGAGACCAGCCCCCATTCTACAAAATGATTACCACCCCCGGAAGAGCCAATCTGTTGCCAGGCCTTGTCTTTCATGCCTTTTAAAGCAGGAATCTCCTTAAACTCAGGTCGCTCCAGTACGGGGTGTTCTTTGGGCCGCTTAAAGACAGCCTGCCCGAAGCGCGTATTGTCTACCAGAAGCTGCTTAAGAGTTTCGCTCTGTTGCCGCAGTGCTTTGTCGGGTAGGGGGTAAACAGACAGGGCCATGCGGCAGCCAATGTCTACGCCAACCCCATAAGGAATTACGGCATTCTCAGTGGCCAGTACTCCGCCAATGGGCAGGCCATAGCCCTGGTGGGCGTCCGGCATCAGGGCACCAGCGCGCGTAATAGGCAGCTTCATGGCAATCTCCATCTGGTTGATAGCACCGGCTTCTATGCCTTCTTCTCCATAGATGTGATAATCTACCCGGTTAGGGTTTAATTCTATAGTTTTGTTGTGTTCTTTCTGTACCAGCAGATCGTGGGCAATGGGGCCCAGTGTTTCGTGGGCCTTGTAAAAATGCGGTTCTTTTACCACCCTGCCCAGCAGCTCCAGCTTCTGCTTTTTGCTCTTGCCTTTGTAGTGGGTCTCCAGAATCCGCTGTGCCGTGCCCAGGGCCCTGCCTTCCGGGAAACCGATGTTCTTCAACTCTTTACCGCTTAATTTGCTGCTGGCCATACCACTTCATTTTAGATTGAATCATACGGAATTTGGGCCGCTAAGGGTTGAACTCAGTGTTTTTAAGAAATAAATTACCAAGGAATGGAAGAGATGTATGCAGTAAGTTAGCCCTAAGCATACACCAGTGCAGCATCTGTTGTTTACAACCTCAATGCGTTATGTATATGCTATTGCATTTGTGATGTCCGGAGAAAATTATTTCCGATTCAGCTGTAGAAAATACTGACAATTCATAACAGTACAGCGCAACAGTGATTATTAGATAGAAGGACCACCATCAATCTAAAACTAAAGGAGCCTCCTGCTAGCAGAGGGCTCAACAGCTGAATAAAATAATGGAAACACTAAAAGGAAAGAATGCATTGGTAACCGGTGCCGGTAAAGGCATTGGGCGTGCCATTGCCATCGCGCTGGCCCATGAGGGGGTAAATGTTGGTTTGCTGGCCCGTACCGAAAGTAAGCTCAAAGAAGTAGCTGAAGAAATAAAAGCGTTGGGGGTAAAAGCTGCTGTAGTTACAGCCGATGTTGCAGATATGGAGGCGGTGAATAGTGCAGTTGGCCGGGTAATAAAGGAATTGGGTACAGTTGATATCCTGATCAATAATGCCGGCACTGCCAGCTTTGGTAAGTTTCTGGAACTGGAACCGGCCGATTGGGAACAGAACGTGCGGGTGAACCTTTTTGGAGTGTATTATGTAACCCGCGCTGTATTGCCAGGCATGATTGCACGCAAGCTGGGCGACATTATCAACATCTCTTCAACTGCCGGGCAGCGCGGTGCAGCCGTTACGAGTGCTTACAGCGCTTCTAAGTTCGGGCTGATGGGCTTAACTGAATCGCTTATGCAGGAAGTGCGTAAACACAACATACGTGTGAGCGCGCTCACCCCCAGTACAGTGGTAACAGACCTTGCCTACGACAACAATCTAATAGGAAATGACCCTGAGCGGGTCATGCATCCCGAAGATCTGGCAGAGCTGATTGTGGCGCAATTAAAACTAAACCGGCGTGCGTTTATCAAGGAAGCGGGCATGTGGTCTACAAATCCTTAAAGCATGCAGCATGCTCTTAGGGCTGCATAAAATACACAAGGCTCTGGTGACAATACCGGAGCCTTTTTAGCGCCCGCCATTGTTACGAAGCGCAACTTAATATAGAATTCCGCTGGACAGCGGCTTTGGCATTAGCGCTGTAGCACAGCCTCTTTCTCTTTCCTGCCCTGTTTCTTTTCCTTAAAGTAGATTTTAAAAGTTGTGCCTTTGCCCACTTTACTTTCTACCTTAATACGCCCTTCGTTATTTTCAATAATGCGCTTGACCATATATAAGCCAATGCCGGTGCCATCTACATGGGTATGAAAGCGATTAAACATGGTAAACAGCTTCTTTTGCTGCTGCTCGCTCATGCCCAGGCCATTGTCTGTAAATGATAGGGCAACAGCACCATCTTTGTGTTCGGTACTGATGCGTACATGGAGCGGCTGCTCCGGAGATCTGTACTTTAAGGCATTGCTAAGCAGGTTATAGAGAATGCTCTGTAGGTTAACCCGGTTATATTTGATTTTTGTTACCTTAAAATCAGTCTCTATAATGGCCTTACTTTCCAGAATATCCTTGCGCACATCACTTTCTACATCTTCCAGCACTTCCGCAAAGGAGATTTGCTCCACTTTCCGCTCCAGGTCTTTCTGCACTTTGGTAATTTCCAGCAGGCCCAGGATAGTCCTTTTTAGTTTTTCAATAGAGGCTTCTACCAGCTGGATCAGCCTTTGTTCATTCGGCGGCATATGCTCTTCAAACTTGGGTTTCAGCAGCATAAGCAGGCCTTCCAGGTTGGCAATGGGTGCCCGCAGGTCGTGTGAGGCCGTGTAAACAAAATTATCCAGGTCAGTATTGATCTTGCGCAGGTTTTTGTTGCTAAGCTCCAGTTCTTCCTGGGCTTTCTTCAGGCTAGAGAGGTCAATCATAGAACCCAGCATGCGGCAGGGTATACCATATTCATTTTTTAGAATATAGCTTCTGTTGTATACCCAGGTGTAGCTGCCGGCTGCATTCAGAAAACGGTGTTCGGCTGCCCACTGGTTTTCGCCCTTGTTAATGGCTTCGTTCAGTTCATCAACGATTAGCTTGCTCTCGTCCGGATGCAGGCGGTTAAACCAGGAATCTACGCCAGGCTCAATATCCTCGGCTTTAAAGCCAAATATCTTTAGAAAACCTTCGTTCCACCAGAATTCGCCGGCCACAAGGTCCCAGTCCCAGACGGCATCGTTGGTGGCGCGTGACAGCAGGCGGAAGCGCTCCTCACTTTGGGTAAGCTCACGGGTGCGTTCTTCCACACGCTTCTCCAGCTCCATGTTCAGTTTGCGCAGCTTTTCTTCGGCTTCTTTTACCTCTTCGTAGGTAGAGATCAGTTCTTCTTCAGCAGCCTTTTTCTCACTAATGTCTATTAATGTTACAGTAATACCCGTATCCAGCGGTACGGCAATTATTTCCATCCAGGTATCTATGCCGTCATAGGTATAGTGTTGCTCCAGGTGCAGCGGCTTGCGCGTAGAAAATACACCTGCCAGCTTTTTAAAGAGTCCGTCTTTCTTAAAGCCAGGCAACTCCTGCAGCAGGCGTAAACCTTCCAGCTCCTTGTTTGCTTTGCCTAAGATGGTTTTGCCTGCGCGGTTTATAAGCGTCCACTTCAGGTCCACAGGCTTTTTGTGCTCGTCAAGTACCGGCGAGAAGGCCATAATTCCACTGGTTGAGCTGTTCAGTACGCCCTCCAGCAGGTTGTTGAGCTCTTTTACGGCCGAGATGTCTATAAAGGAGACCACTGCACCATCGGTGGTTTTATCGTGGCGCACATAAGGCATGATCTTCATCTGATAGAACCTGCCATTGCGGGTTTCTATCTCCTTTTCTATAACCTCCGGGTTTTTAATTACCTGTCGAATGTCTTCTATCAGGTTCTCGTAGCGGATGTTGTAGGAGAGGTGTTCTATGGGGCGGCCAATGTCCGATTCAATCAGGTTGATCTGATGCTTTACAGCTGGCGTAAACCTGCGGATGATCAGGTTTTTATCCAGGAATATCTGCCCGATGTCTGAGCTGCGGAAGTAGTTGTTCAGGTCGTCGTTGAGCTCTTCCAGCTGCCGGATCTTTTGCTGATGCTCGGCATTAACCGTATGCAACTCTTCGTTTACGGATTGCAGCTCTTCATTGGTGCTTTGCAGCTCTTCGTTGCTGGACAGCAGTTCTTCATTGCTGGACTGCATCTCTTCGTTAGAAGTTTCCAGCTCCTCCACCATGGTCTGCAGATCGTGCTTGGTTTGTTTAAGCTCATTCTCCAGCTCAAGCAGGCGCTCAACGCTAACCTGGTGATCAAATACAGCCCGTTCTTCGGCAGTTATTACTTCAGAGCTTTCTTCCTTTAGCAGCACCGTTATGAATTTACGGCTAAACTGGTCAGGAACCAGGTAAGGCTTTACAGTAAGCGAAACATATTGGATAACGCCATTTTTTACCAGTTCTATCCGACGGGAAGTTACTTTTTGGTTATCGCGGGTAGCTTTGCGCAGGGCCAGGTTAAGGGCTAGGGACAGTTCCCGGGGCACCATCTTCAGCAAATTCATCTTTAGCACTTTGTCCGGCATTTCCAGAAAGTGCTTATAATCACCTATTGCCTGCAGCAGTTCAAATTCTTCATTGATGAAAACAGCAGCATAGCCCAGCTCTTCGGTTATCAGCTCATGAAAAGCCTCCTGCATTTCATGCTCGGCAGAGCGGCGCTTGGGTAGTAAATCCGGGCTGCGCTTGGGGTCTTTACCTTTTTCGTGATTATTACCATCAAAAATAAAATTTCTGCTTTTAGAATTAATCTTAAAAAGGTTCCACTTCTTGTTGATGACCTTGAGGGCAGGCTGCAGCTCTTCGCAGCTTTCGCTGGGGCCCAGGAACAGGTAACTGCCAACCATGAGCGAAAAATGGAAAGTGGCCAGCACCTTTCGCTGCAGGACAGGCTTCATATAGATGAGCATGTTGCGGCAGCTCACCAGGTCTAATTTACTGAAGGGCGGATCCTTGATCACATTGTGATGGGCGAAGATCACCATGCGCCGGATCTTCTGGTTCACACAATACATGCTACCCTCACGTGTAAAAAAGGTATCGAGCCGTTCCGGTGCTATGTCTTTTTCAATCGCCTCGGGATACATGCCCTTAGCAGCCAGCTCCAGGGCATGGCTGTCAATATCGGTGGCAAATATTTTTACATCCAGCGTTTTACGCTGCTTTTGCAGCTCTTCGCAAACCAGCATAGCCATGGTATAAGCTTCTTCGCCGGTGCTGCAGGCCGCCACCCAGATCTTTATGGTATCGTCGGCAGATTTTTTGCTGATAATCTCCGGCAGTACCGTTTCCTTCAGCACCTTAAATGCCTCGGGATCCCGGAAAAAGTGGGTTACGCCAATGAGAAACTCCTTGCTAAGGTATTTGACCTCATCTGGATTGTTGCGCAGAAAGTGAATGTACTCTTTGGGACTATCTATTTCTACCTGGGCAATACGCCTTAAGATACGGCGGTGCAGGGTCTGCTCCTTATAGGAGGAGAAATCGTGCGTGGTTTGCTCCCGCACCAGGCTAATAATTTCCTTTAGATGAACGGTTTCGGCATCATTCAGGATCAGTTGGCCGGTGTCCATGCTTTTCGTATCAGCCGGGTGCCGAAAGATTTCTTCGGCCATCATTTCCGGCGGCAGAATAAGGTCGGTGTAGCCCGAAGCAATGGCGCTGTTGGGCATGCCATCGAATTTGGCAGTGGCAGGATCCTGCACGATCACCAGGCCGCCCTGCTCTTTGATATGCTCAATGCCTTTGGTACCATCGGAACCGGTGCCGGACAAAATAATGGCAATGGCCCGGTCTTTTTTATCATGTGCCAGCGATTCAAGAAAAATATCAATAGTCTGGTTGGCACCGCTGGTAGGTGGTTTTTCGGTGAGATGAAGCTTGTTGTGCTTCAGCGTCATGTTGTTTTTGCTGGGGATCAGGTATACATGGTTGGGCAGCAGGCGGGTGCCTTCTTCTGCCAATACAATCTTCATCTCTGTGTGTTTGGCCAGCAGCTCGTCCATCATGCTTTTGTGCGTGGGCGAAAGGTGCTGTACTAACACAAAAGAGAAATTACCACCATGCGGTATAAAATCGAAGAGCTCATTGATGGCTTCCAGCCCGCCGGCAGAAGCACCAATGCCTACTACATAATGTTCCTCTGCTTTTTTTGAAGAAACAGAGCTCTTTTTTGCAAATGTCATGGGTGTATTATCAGGGAGTGCGTACAGACTGACTGTTTTGCTGGTATGTAGGCATCCTAGCACTAATTTACTTGAAAAAATGAAGAAAATTAAAAGGCTTCTTCTTCCTTTAATAATTTTTCCAGAATAGCCGTGCGCACTTGCTGTGCAGCCTCCAGCACCTCGGGATACCAGGGGTCTGAGGTAAACTCTACCTGCTCTTTCCAGAGATTAAACGAATTGCGGGGGTGATATCGCTTACCATCCGGTTCAAAATTTATTGCATTATTAGGATTGCCTCCCCAGTTTACCGATTTGATTACTTCAGGTCTAAAGCCCAGCAGATAATGTCTGGTGCCGGAAATCTGCAGGGCAATCAGCCCACTGGCAATATCGCGGTAACCAACGGCCTCTTCAAAAAGCCGTGGCAGCGAGTCTGTGGTAAAGATCTTTTCTTTGCTGTACCGGATGAGCCATCTGATCAGGTTCTTAACCATGCGCTCGTCCGGCACATTGCCCACTGTTTCATATTCGTTGTTGATAGAGAGCACCAACCCCTTTATACCCAGCAGATCGAGCAGATAGGCAGGATTTTCCAGCAGGCCCTCTGCCAGGTGCTTATTGGAATAAACCTGTTCCATCAGTTTTAACTCAATGCTGTGCAGGCTGGCGCGGTATCGGAAGCGCTCTTCTTTCTGGTGTGTGCTTACCTGGGCGGCAATAATGCCTGAAATAATCTCGAAAGAGGTTCTTAGCTCAAAGCTTACCGGCATTGGGGTGCGGTGGTGGCAGGAAATAAGCCCCCATAGCTGGTTATCTATGATAATGGGTGTAGACATAGACGCTGCTACGCCCATGTTTTGTAAATATTCTATGTGTACCAGCGGCACAGCGCGCAAAATGCAGTCAGAAATATCGGAAAGGCTGCTGGTTAAAGGGTTAATGACCGGGTATAGCCTGGCAGAAGCAGCACCTGCATTGGGGATAATGCGAAAGGGGGTTTTAAAATAAAGCTCGCGCGCCTGTTTGGGTACATCTGAGGCAGGAAAGCGCAGGCCCAGGTAGGCCTCCATGCCTTCCTGTAACGCTTCGGCAATAACGGTACCATTCCAGTTTTCGTCGAAACGGTAAACCATGACCCGATCAAAACCAGAAAGTCTTTTTAGCTCTGCACAGGCAATATTGCCAACACTTACTACGCCGTCTGCTTCTTTTAAAGATGAAATTACGTAGCTGATGGCCTGATAAGCACTTGCGAAAGAGGTTGCGGAATCTTGCTTGCTGGCCTCTTCCAGTTCCAGCAGCAGGTAAGTATCGCGCAGGTGTAAGGTTGCTGAAAATGATTTATTGGTGCCATTGATGGACCATTGCAACGTGAGTGGCAGGTGATTGCTGACTTCACGACGTTCGAGCTTTTGGTTGAGCACCTCAAGCTGTTCTTCCCCAATAAACGTTTGCAGCGGTTGTTGTACCAGGGCTTCTGCCTTAGTGCCCAAAATTTGCAGGGTATTTTCACTGGCTTGCACAATGTTTAAGGAACTGCGCTCCAGGACCAGCAACACACCATGGGCCTGAATTAAGTTAATAAAGTTTAGAGGAATACTACCACAATGCTCAGAATCGTAATTCTTGCTGTCGGAAAAGTGTATGTTTTTGTTTATCAAAGTATTATCGCTAATCAATAAGTGGCACATGATACAGATTTTGTGCCCTTTTTTCAAACTCAAAAACGTGATTCCAAATATAAAGTTTTAACAAATAACATCATCCCAGACATAAATAAGACTGTTTTGTATCTTGTGCCTGCATTATTTATGGTGTTATAGAAGCTATTGTTTTGCCTGTTAATGTATTTAATGATGGAATTAATCCTGTGGAAATAATGCAGTACCTCTGGGATGCAGACCAGGTGTTGATACGCCTAGGCGATTACCCGCTAAGTTTCCTGGAGCTGGCTGGTACCCTTACCGGGCTTGCATCGGTTTACTATGCCAGCAGGGCCAACATTTTAACCTGGCCCACAGGACTAATTAATCAGTGTTTCTTTTTCCTGCTATTCTATCAGGTGCAGCTCTATTCCGACATGCTGCTGCAGCTGGTGTTTTTTGGCGTAAGTGTTTGGGGATGGCGCAACTGGCGCAGTGGCAAGCACGAAAAGGTAGCAGTAGGCAGGCTTGGCTGGCAAGCCCGCGGCTGGCATCTGCTGCTGATAGTATTGGGTACGGCCGGTCTTGGTACAGCCATGGGACAGGTACACCGTTGGCTGCCTGCCATATTTACCTTGCCGGCTGCTTTTCCTTATGGCGATGCCTTTACTACAGTTGCCAGCATTTTGGCGATACTGCTGCAGGCCCGTAAAAAGCTGGAAAGCTGGTGGCTCTGGATTGCGCTGGACGTTGTTGCTATTGGAATCTATTGGGCCAAAGACATTCGTTTTATAGCAGGCGAATACGTGGTGTTTCTGTTGATGTCTGTCTGGGGCCTCTGGCAATGGCAAAAGAAAATCCATTACCAGGCCTCACCCGGTATTAACTGATTAATGCTTCTTTTCAGCAGCAGACTGGTGCAGGTGTTGCTGGCAAAAACAGGCAACTGCCGCTAAGCAGCAATGCCCTTCTATTGTCCACAGCAGGTGTAAACAATAAAAGGGCAAATGCTAGTGGTGGTGTGCGGTTTTAGTGGCAGTTCCAGCAATGTGCAACTGCTATGCTGTAATTAAAGTGTTATTCATCTTCTCCCTCATCGCTTAGCATGTCGTGGATGCTTAACTGTATGTAGCGGTCAATGCTTTTATAGTTAAATCCTTTGGCTCTGGCACGTTTAATGAAATCACCATCCACATCATGAATTCTGGCCTCTACTATTTTGTCCCAGCTTAGATCTGTAAAACCGGCACTGGCCAGTTCCTCCACAAAGGCGGCATCTACGTCATGAATCTTTCCTTCTACTATTTTTTCGAGGCTAAGGGCTCCATCATTCAGGGCCTGTATTTCCTTGATGTTAGTAGCGTCAATGTCATGAATTTTGGCCTCCAGGATCTGGTCAATGTCCAGGTTGGTGAAGCCGGCTGCATTTAGCTCCTTAATGAAGTTAGCATCAACATCATGGATTTTCACTTCTATGATCTTGTCCAGGTTCAGGTCAAAACCCAGTTCCCGTATTTCATTGATGCTGGAAGCATCCAGGTCATGTATTTTGGCCTCAATGATTTTATTGATGGAGAGGTTGCTAAAGCCAGCTTTCTGCAGTTCCTCCACATAGGCACGGTCTACGTCATGGATTCGGGCTTCCATCATCTTTTTCATGCTTAGGTCTTTAAAGCCCATTGCCTGCATCTCCTCAATATAGGCTGCATCTATGCCGTGTATTTCGGCCTCAACAACCTCTTGCATAGAGGGCTTTTTGTTGCTGTATTGCTGAAACAAGCTAATGTAGGTCTGAAAATCCTCCTGGGAAATGCTATGAATGGCGACTTCCAGCAAGCGCTCGCCATTCATATCCGGGTAGTTGTTCTTCAGGAAACTGATATACTCCTTACCAACATCGTTGAGGAAAAGGAAGAGCACCAGGTTTTCTTCTTTGCTTTCGATGTTATTGCTGGCCAGGTACTGTTCAAAAGCAGGATCTTTTGTAAACACATATTTACCCTGGCCTACCTCCTGATCTAATTTGCCGGTAAGAGTGAGGGTGCCGCTTTCTTTTGTCAGCAGGAAGAGGTCTTCGCTTTTCTTCACAAAACCGGCCACATCGTAGCAGTCCGATATGCTCCAGTTATTGCGGCTGAGGTCTCCCTTAAGCTGAAGGCAGTATTGTCCGTTTTTCTGCTGGCTGTACCAGTAGCCTGTCGACATGTCGTTGCCATCTCCGCTGGGTGCAGGTGGCGTTTCAGGCACTTCTGCACCTGCAGGTTTTGGCAGGGTGTGCACCGATAGTGGGGGGGTAGCTGTTGCATTGCCGGGTATGGGCGTGGGTGTAGTCTGGCTGGTGGCAGGCTCGTTGATAAGCAGCATGGTTCCAAACAGGAGCGGAGCCAGGAATGCATATTTCCAATAGCCATGCAGGGTAGATTTCTTGGCGTTCATCATAAGAATTCGTTGTTTTAAGAGCGATTGGTTGTAGTTGGTGGTAATGGTGAGGGGCTTGTTTGGTGCGGCAATCTGTAACAGGCTCAGCTGATACTGCTGTTTGCCAATGGCTACCTGGTTGAGCAGCAGGGCATCTGTCTGGAACTCGATGTTCTTTTCCACTTCCCGCTTAAAAAACCAGATCATAGGATTAAACCAGAGCACAATTACAGCTAACTCGGCCACGAGCAGGTCCAGGCTGTGCTTTTGCCGCACGTGTATTTTTTCATGGGCAAGGATCTGCTCGTAGGTTTCGAAATCATAGTCATCCGGATAGATGAAGATGTACTTGAAAAAGGAGCAGGGTGCCTGTTTGCCGGCTGTATTCACAATTACACAATCACCATCCACAATTTTATCGGGCGAGCGGGCAATTTTTAAGAAGATGCTGCCGAGCTGGAAAAGCAGGTTTAAGCTAAAAATGGCCACACCAAACAAATAGAGTGCTGCAAGCCAGAAAAACCAGTTGGTTGGTTCTTCCGGAATGGTGGATTCCGTTGTGTTGGCAGTTTCCGGTTTTATTTCCTGTGCAGGGAGAGCTTGTTGCCGGGTCTCTCTTTTTTCAACTGCGTTTACTGCCGTATTGGTAGTCTGCTGGTCTAGGGCAGGCTTATCTGTTGGCTGTGCAGCTTGCTGTGCCCCTGTTGCCGGCTGCATTTCCTGTACCAGCCTCACCAGGTACCCCTGGTGGTTAACCAGTTTAGGCAAAGAGATGTAGGGAAGGGCAAAAGCAAGCACCAGGCAGCAGATGAGAAAGAGCCGGTTAACGGCAAAAAAGCTTTCCTGCTGAAGTACGGTTTTGTAAAAAAGTAAGGCAATTCCAATGATGAAAGAAGCCTTTAAAAGAAGTTCAAGCATGGCATTGGGCGTTATTAGCTTTTTTCAGATTTGATGATGCGGATGATCTCGTCCAGCTCTTCGTTTGACAGGTTTTCTTCCTTGGCAAAATGAGAGATCATCTTGGTAAAAGAATTGCCAAAGTACTTCTGTTTAATGTTGGCCACATCCTGTTTTCTGTACTCTTCTAAAGTGACCAAAGGGGTGTACTGGAAAGTGTTGCCCAGCTTTACATCACTTAAAAAACCTTTTTCCTTTAGGATCTTAACCATGGTGGCAACCGTATTGTAGTGCGGTTTTGGCTCCGGCAGCTCATCAATAATGTCCTTGATAAAAGCCTGTTTAAGGCGCCAGACAATTTGCATGATCTGCTCTTCTCTTTTCGCTAATTTCTGCATGGTATGTTAAGCTTTATACAATACTACTAATCTATTAGGAGTAATCCTAATCAGTTAGTATAAAAATACTAATTAATTAGTACTTGCTGTAATTTAGCGAGATAAACAGGGTTTGAAAAGGGGATTTGTTCTTTGGGGGAAACAAATATTCTGCCTGTGCGCCAGCGCTTTAAAGCAGGTTTTAATGCTGCCAGGTAAAAAGGCGGGTTGAGCAAAAAAAAGAATGGGCTGGCAGTATGATGCGCATTAAGCTTGATTTTACTGGTTAAGTTTGGCTGTTTTGCTGATATTAGTTTAATGGCTGTACCCATAGGCTATTTTTATGTGGTGGGATTAAAGCGTAGTATGTACATGCTGCTTCCGCTACCTGGCTTATAGATTTGATTTTTTTTCAGCTACAGTCAACCCTGATCTTATGGAATACCAGCGCAACGAACAGCTTCAGCTTGCTTTTGATTTTGTACAGCACACCAACCAGCATGTGTTTTTAACAGGCAAAGCAGGCACCGGTAAAACAACGTTCTTACAGAACCTGAAACAGCATTTGCTCAAACGCATGGTGGTGGTGGCACCTACCGGTGTGGCAGCCATGAATGCCGGCGGTGTTACCATTCATTCTTTTTTCCAGATTCCCTTTGGTCCCTATATACCTGGTGCTGGTCAGCAGCAGGGCAGCGAACGACAGATCAAGAAGTTCAGCCGCGAGAAGATCAACATCATCCGCAGTCTGGACCTGCTGATCATCGATGAGATTAGTATGGTGCGGGCCGATGTGCTCGATGCTATCGATGAGGTCCTGCGCCGGTTCAGGGACCGGAACCAGCCTTTTGGCGGAGTACAGCTGCTGATGATCGGCGACCTGCAACAGCTGGCGCCCATTGCCCGGGAAGATGAATGGAAGCTGCTGCGGCAGCATTATCAGACCGTTTTCTTTTTTGGTAGCCAGGCCCTGCGGCAGACCGAGTATGTATCTATTATGCTGCAGCACATCTACCGCCAGCGCGATGCTGCTTTTATCAACATTCTCAATGGCATTCGCGAGAACAAGCTGGATCAGGAGCTGCTGCAACGCCTCAACAGCCGTTGCCTCGAGGGTTTTAGTCCAGCGGCCAGCGAAGGTTATATTACCCTTACCACCCATAACCAGCAGGCGCAGCAAATCAACGAGCGGGAGCTGCAGCAGATCAAAGGCAGGGAGCATCGGTTTAGTGCTGCTACGGAAGGTGATTTCCCCGAATATCTCTACCCTACGGAGCAGCAGCTTGTGCTCAAAAAAGGGGCACAGGTCATGTTTGTTAAAAATGACCAGGGGCGGGAAAAGCGCTATTACAACGGTAAGATCGGGACAGTAACAGATATGCACGACGAGGTGATTGTAGTGCAGGGGGCTGGTGACGAGGACCCTGTTTATGTAGAAAAAGCCGATTGGCACAACTACAAATACGCCCTGGATGAACAGACCAAGGAGATTCAGGAAACTGTTGCAGGCACCTTTCGGCAATACCCGCTTAAGCTGGCCTGGGCTATTACCATCCACAAAAGTCAGGGCCTTACCTTCGATAAAGCCATCATCGATGCCAATGCTGCTTTTACCCATGGTCAGGTCTATGTCGCCCTGAGCCGGTGTCGCTCGCTGGAGGGTTTGGTGCTTACACAACCACTGGCCCCTGCCAGCATCATCAGCGATGCAACCATTTTAGGATTTAATGGCATTGTAGAGAAAAACCAGCCGGGCCAGGCCGCCCTGGAGACTGC
>JASLAE010000056.1 GCA_030147305.1 Cesiribacter sp. | reverse complement strand
CTTGGCAGCAAAGAGATCGCCCCGGCTTTGTGCCAGTAAAAGAGGTTGGCGGCGCCATTATACCTGTCGCCAAACCGGTACTCGTTTTGGCCCCTGCCATTGAAGCGGTACGTAAAGTCGGTGCTGATGCCAGCTTGTTTGTAGCGCAGGGTGTACATCGCATTCAGCAAAACATCTACACTACCGGTACCTGCCTGCAGGTTGGCGGCCAGAACATCTCCCTGCTCTGTGGCGCTGTAAGCGCCTGTAGGGAGCTTTAGTCCGCCGCCCAGCAGTAAAGTGTGCTTTAAGGTATGCCCGGAACTGTCACCGGTATTGATCAGGCTGTAGTTTGCCAACAGACTTACATCGCCCAGGCCCTGTTGGGTTAAGGTACTGCCCCCTTTATGCTGGCTATTTACAACATAGGGAACAAAGAGCAGCAGTTGTATGCGCCGGGTGGGGTAGAAGCGACCCCAGGCTTCCAGGGTACTATACTGCTCTTCGGTTACAACTGTGTGGATGTGCGGCAGGCCATCCATCATGTGGGTGTGGGTACCCGTCTGGGTATAGCTGCGGGTGTTGTAACGGATGCCAACAAAATGTTTGTTGAACTGGGGCAGAATGCCCATATAGCTTCCGCCCATGGTACAGCCTTTGTCGCAGGCATGGGCATTGAATCCGGTTGTCAGGAGGGCCAGCGCAATGGTAGCGGCCCCTAATATCTTTTTCATGATTGATTTTTTCAGAATAGATTTCTTAAAGAGGTTCGTGCAAATCCCTTTGTAAAGGTTGATGCTTATAGGTATGCAGTGTGTGGCTAAACGCCTGATAACTGGCTGGGCGGGTGAAAGAAATCTAAGCCTCCCGGGCTGCTGTAATGGGTGGGAGTTCCTGTGTAAACCTGTTGCCGTACCCATGGAAAGTCTATGAGCCTGATGCGCAGAAAATGCTGGCACAACCACACGATTTCAGGGCTAATCTTCAGCAGCCGGTCCTTTCCAGAATTGCTATCCCCGAGCTGCTTTACTTTTTTCTGCAGATGGCAGCTGCCATTACAATCTTTTTGCGGCATCTGCCTGTTTTCGCAAAAACGTGCTGTGATATAAGCTTTATGTACACTGTAATGCAATACCAGCAGGCTGCTGCCACATAGCTGGGCAAACAGACAACTGATCAGTAAATACAGATAAATATGGCTTTTCATAGCATTCCGGGCCTATTCTCCCATTAGTTGCTCCAAATTTCCTCCTTAAGGAACTGGTAAAACATGACATTAATCATGAATAAAAGAGATAAAAGTCTTTTTTTCATTTTTAGAGCAGGGATAGTTTTGTGTCAGACAAAGGGCGATAAAATGCCCGCAACGCTAAACTGTAAACCTTATGAAAACGGCGAGAAAAAAACCGGCATCAGCAACCTGGAGAAACTTCAGCATAGGTGGTCTTACCCTTGTGGCGATCAGCTGTCTGTTCTTCATAAGCTGTTCTTCCGGTGAAGACAAAAAAACTGGAGAGACTCCTTCCGGCTTAGCCTCTGCAGCGGTAGAGGAGCCTGTTGATGATGGAAAGGGCATAGGCCCTGTAAAAGAGGTAACCCTGGGAGCACTGGATACCCAGCTGGCTGAACAGGGAAAAACCCTCTACGAAGGTAAATGCTCTGCCTGCCACCGCACAGACGATCAAAAAGTAGTAGGGCCCGGGTTGGCGGGAGTGACTGAACGCCGCAAGCCCGAGTGGGTCATGAACATGATCATCAATCCAGAGGAGATGACCAAAAAAGACCCGACTGCTAAAAAACTGCTGGCCGAGCACCTCACCCAGATGACGAATCAAAATGTAAGTGAACAGGATGCCCGGGCGCTGCTGGAGTACTTCCGTCAAATCGATGCTCAGAATTAATGACCTCCAAACCCTAAATAATATTGCCATGCGTGCAATACAAACCCTTAAATACCAGGCACCCAAAGTAGCATTGCTGATGGCAATGGCTGCAGTGCCCTTTATGCAAAGCTGTAATCAGGGAGATGCCTCTACTGCGCAAGCCTCTCTGATGAACAGCGCAGATGCCGCCGCTAAAGTTTATGTAGAGCCAGGTAAGCACGACGAACTGTATGCTTTCCTATCCGGGGGCTACAACGGGCAGGTATCCGTTTATGGTGTGCCTTCCGGTCGCCTGCTAAAAATCATCCCCGTATTTACCCAGCATGCCGAGAATGGCTATGGTTATTCCGAAGAGTCTAAAGCCATGCTGAATACCTCCTTTGGTCAGGTACCCTGGGATGATTTGCACCACCCTAAGCTATCTCGCACCGACGGCATGACAGACGGCCGCTGGTTGTTTGTAAATGCCAACAACACACCCCGCATCGCCCGCATCGACCTGAAAACTTTTGAAACGGTAGAAATTATGGAGATTCCGAACAGTGCCGGTAACCACTGCTCGCCCTATCCAACCAACAACAACGAGTATGTGGTCGCAGGTACCCGCTTTAGTGTGCCCATCAACGAAGACGGTAGCCCGAACGAGGCTTCTCTTTCGGAGTATAAAGACAAGTTCAGGGCATCTATTTCTTTCATCAAGGTAGATAAGGAAAGTGGTGATATGAACCTGGACTTCCAGATTATGATGCCTGGCTTTGACTATGACCTGGCCAACGGTGGCAAAGGCCCTTCCAGTGACTGGATTTTCTTCACCACCTACAATACCGAAAAAGCCGGTACGCTGAAGGAAATGGGTGCTTCACAGAACGACAAAGACTTTCTGGCCGCCATTAACTGGAAGCTGGCCGAGAAGTATGTGAAAGAAGGTAAGGCTAAAGAGATGCACGCACGCTACTACAACAACGAGCTGGACAAGAACAGCCATATTGCTAAATCCAAAGTAGTGAAGTCTGTTCGCTACCTGGATCCTGCAGACTGCCCCGGCATGGTGTACCTGATCCCGGTTCCCAAATCACCGCACGGTATCGATACTGACCCAAGCGGTGAGTATATGGTAGTAAGTGGTAAGCTGGCATCCGTTATTCCTGTGCACTCATTCTCTAAAATGAAGAAAGCTATTGAAGCCAAAGATTTCATAGGTGATGTTGCGGGAATTCCAGTGCTGAAATACGAATCTGTACTGGCTGCTGAAGTGAAAGAACCAGGCCTGGGGCCCTTGCACACCGAGTTCGATGGTAAAGGCAATGCCTATACCTCTATGTTTGTATCTTCTGAAGTGGTGAAATGGAGCCTGAAAGACTTTACCGTGCTGGACCGCATTCCGGTATACTACTCCGTAGGTCACCTGGTGATTCCGGCCGGCGATACCAAAGAGCCTTATGGCAAATACCTGATCGCCATGAACAAGATCACCAAGGACCGCTACCTGCCAACGGGTCCTGAGCTGGCCCACTCCGCACAGCTTATTGACATTAGCGGTGAAAAGATGAAGCTTTTACTTGACTTCCCAACCGTAGCCGAACCGCACTATGCCCAGGTGATTCCCGCAGAAAAGGTAGCACCAAACAGCGTGAAGTTCTACGAGCTGGAGAAAAATACCCACCCTCATAAGGCAGTCAAAGAATCCGAAGCAAGGGTGGAGAAAAACGGAAATGTGGTACGCGTTTACCAGACCGCCATCCGCAGCCACATGACGCCAGATAACATCGAAGGCATCAATGTAGGCGATACCGTTTACTTCCATGTAACCAACCTGGAGCAGGACTGGGACGTGCCGCACGGTTTTGCCATCATGGGTGCTACCAATGCAGAGCTGCTGATTATGCCGGGCGCAACCCAAACCCTGAAATGGGTACCCACCAGGCCTGGTGTCTTCCCAATGTACTGTACAGACTTCTGCTCAGCCCTGCACCAGGAAATGCAGGGGTATGTACGGGTATCACCCAAAGGAGTGAAAACACCGCTGAAATTCTCTACCGGAGATAAAAAACCGGCCATGTAACGCAAACACTCAACGCAGGAGCGGTTAGCCGCCGCTCCTGTTTCTTTATCCCTTCACTACCACCAAACTTAAGCGCCATGAACCGTTATTCAAGAGTATTAATATTGCTGGGGGCGCTGTCCATGAGTCTGCTTTTCTTCTTTCCCATGTGGAAGATCTATCTGCAGGCCCCTCAGTACCCTGAAGGCCTGGAAATGCACATCTGGGTGAACAAAATAGGCGGCAATACCGACTATACACTCCAGAACTTTAACATCCTGAACCACTACATTGGCATGCATCCCATCGATGCCGATGCATTTGCTGAACTTAAAATAATGCCCTACATCGTTAGTGGCTTAATCGTGTCTGGATTGCTCGTGGCACTGTTCAAAAACAAATATTTAATGGCCGGCTGGTTATGCTTACTCATCATAGCTGGCATTGCCGGACTTACAGACTTTTACCTCTGGCTGGTAAAATTCGGCACCAACCTGGATCCCAATGCCCCCATTAAAATTCCGGGCATGACCTATATTCCGCCTTTGATTGGCCCTAAACAACTGCTCAACTTCCATGCCCTGTCACTTCCTGCATTGGGTAGCCTGGGGTTGGCCATTCCCATGATTTTAGCCGGCATCGCCGTTTACATAGAATTCTTCTCCGGCAAACGCATATCCGGTGCCACCAGTCGCTTTTCCTATGGAATTGGCATAGGGCTGATCCTGGGAATTATCAGCCTTAGCAGCTGCAGTGTGGAACCACAGCCCATCGCCTACGGGCAGGCTGGTTGTGAGCATTGTAAAATGACTATTACAGATACCCGTTACGGCGCTGAGATCGTGACCCAAACGGGCAAAGCATTCTTCTTTGATTCCATCGAGTGCATGACGGCATACCTGCAGGAGCAGGAAGGCCTGCAGGAAAAGGTGGTCATGCTGCTGGTAACAGACTTTAACCAGCCCCAAACCCTGATTGCTGCAGATAGGGCTGCCTACCTGCAAAGCGAGCGATTGCCCAGTCCCATGGGCATGTATCTGACAGCCCTGGCAGCACCCACCCACGCACAGGAACTGCAGCAGTCTTACCGTGGACGCATCCTTAACTGGCAGGAAGTACAACAGGCAGTACAAAACGATGAAAAGCCTTATTAACTATACCAGGTGGATGGTAATAGTGGTGCTGTGGCTAACAGCTGCCACGAGTACTTTGGCAGCGGATCTGCTGGTGGGGAAGGAGGGACGCTTCAGAACCATCGCTTCTGCCGTAGCGGCAGCTCAGCCGGGAGATCGGGTGCTGGTACAGGCTGGCGTTTACGGGGAAAGCAGTATTCTTATTGATAAGCCTATTGCCCTGATTGGTATGGATAAGCCGGTGATCGATGGCAGGCTGCAGGGAGAAATCCTGACCATCACCAGCAGTAATGTGGTGGTAAAAGGGTTTGTGCTGAAGAATGTGGAGGTAAGCTATATGAAAGACCATGCTGCCATCCGGGTTGTGGAGAGCAGTCGTGTGGTGCTGGAAGATAATACGATCCTGAATGCCTTCTTTGGTATATATCTGCAGAAATCTGACAACTGCACCATCCGAAACAACCAGGTGCAGGGCGAGGGGATCACAGAAACCGCTTCCGGCAATGCCATCCACCTCTGGTACTGCGATAATGCCACCATTGAAGGGAATACGCTGGCGGGCCACCGGGATGGTATTTACCTGGAGTTTGTAAAGCTTAGTCATATTGAAAATAACCTCAGCGAAAACAACCTTAGATACGGGCTGCACTTCATGTTTTCCGATGGCAATGCGTACCGCCATAATACTTTCCGTAAAAATGGCGCCGGTGTCGCGGTGATGTATACCAAAAATGTGATTATGGAGCACAACCGCTTTGAAGAAAACTGGGGAAGTGCCGCCTATGGCCTGCTCCTGAAGGAAATTAGCCAAAGCACCATTGCCAGTAACAAATTTAGCAGAAACACCACCGGCATTTATATGGAAGGGGCTTCTAAGCTGGATGTGCGGGAGAATGAGTTTAACGGAAATGGCTGGGCCATACGGCTGCTTTCCAGCTGTGCTGAAGATACCTTCCGCCGCAACAACTTCGTTGGTAACACCTTTGACATTGCCACGAATGGCAACGTACAGCTCAACCACTTTTCCGGGAATTACTGGGATAAATATGCGGGCTACGACCTGGATAAAGATCGGGTAGGTGATGTGCCCTACCGGCCGGTAAGCCTTTATTCCATGGTGGTAGAAAAGGTGCCTTCCTCCATTATGTTTATGCGCAGTTTTATAGTAGACCTTATGGATGCCATGGAAAAAGTTTTCCCGGCCTTTACGCCGGAGAAGCTGCTGGACGAGCAACCCTCTATGCTAAAATGGTAACCCTAAACCCTTAACCGAGACCTTTGAAATTAGTCCTTCGCTGTAAAACAGGATTGGCAAAAGACGAGCTGGCATTCTCAGGTCTTACATCTTGCTTTTATCCGCTAACATCAGATGATCATGATCACGATAAAAAACCTAAATAAGCGATACGGCAGGCTGCAGGTGCTCAACAACCTCAGTGTGGAATTTGAACGCGGGCAGGTGGTGTCAATGATTGGTCCCAACGGCTCAGGCAAAACCACAACCATTAAATGCCTGCTGGGGATCGTGCAGCCCGATAGCGGCGAAATTTATGTAGACGATGAGCTGGTGCTGAAGCAATGGGAATACCGGCGCAAGATTGGCTACATGCCGCAGATCAGTCATTTTCCCGAGAACATGAAAGTACGCCAGCTATTCGAAATGATGAAAGATATTCGCAGGGATGTGGCGGAGCTCGATGAAGAGCTGATTGGCCTGTACAACATACAGAAGATGTACGACAAGCGACTGGGAGCCCTATCAGGCGGTATGAAGCAGAAAGTGAGTGCTGCGCTGGCTTTCCTGTTTCAGCCGGATGTGCTGATCCTGGATGAACCCACCGCCGGGCTGGATCCGCTTGCTTCGGAGATCCTCAAGGCCAAGATCCTGAAAGAAAAGAAAAAGGATAAGCTTATCCTCATCAGCTCTCACATCATGAGCGAAATAGAAGAAGTCGCCGACGATGTGCTGTGCATGATGGACGGCACCCTTCGCTTCTACCGCAGCATTGCTGCAATCAAGGAAGAAACCGGAGAAACGAGACTGAGCAGGGCAATTGCAAAATTAATGGAATAAAGCCATGGAAAAGGTTATTAAATACGTGCTGTACGATATCCTCAGGAACCGGATTGTGATCGGTTATACACTTTTTCTACTCCTGCTGTCGCTGGGTTTGTTCCAGTTAGAGCAGGATCCGTCCAAAGCAGTGCTCAGCCTGTTGAATGTCGTGCTGCTGGTGGTTCCGCTTATCAGCATAATTTTCGCCACTATCCACTTCTACAACTCACAGGAGTTTATAGAGCTGCTGGTAGCACAACCCATTAACCGGCAAAAGATCTTCTACAGCGAGTACCTGGGCGTTGCCCTGTCACTGGCAACCGCTTTTGTACTTGGGGTAGGGGTGCCGGTGCTTCTCTTTAGCAATGGTGCCGGTGGAAGCGGTACAGCAGGTGTGTATCTGATCACCGCGGGTATCTTTCTCACCTTTATTTTTGTGGCCCTTGCATTTCTGGCTTCTGTAATAACCCGTGACAAGGCCAAAGGCATTGGCCTGGCACTGCTGCTCTGGTTTTATTTCAGCCTCCTCTACGACGGGCTGGTCATGCTGGTGCTCTTCTATTTTAGCGACTACCCGCTCGACAAGTTTTCACTGGCCATGCTTTCGCTCAATCCCATTGACCTGGGGCGGGTGCTGGTGCTGCTGCAAATCGATGTATCTGCGCTAATGGGCTATACCGGCGCCTTGTATAAAAGCCTTTTTAGCAATTTCACCGGCGTATTGTATGCCTGCCTGCTGATGCTGGGCTGGGTGCTGCTGCCGCTGATGTGTGCTAAGCGGATCTTTATCCGAAAAGACTTATAGTTTAGCTTAGACTATAGGGTAGTAAAAGGGAGACCCGTCGGTGTGGTAGCCGGCGGGTTTATTTACCTCCTGGATATAAAGGAATGGATGTAAAATAAATATATAAAATGACCTTTATATCTTTATTTATGATTATCTTTGCATATCACAAACATAAACCCATCGTCCCATGACAACGCAAGATATCCTTGATGTACTGGATGTAACCATCATAGAGCCTCGCCTCAAACATCCTACTATTTTTAAGAAGTTCGATAGCCTGAATGGTGGTGAAAGTTTTATCATCCACAATGACCATGATCCGAAGCCGCTTTATTACCAGTTAACAGGTGAAAGAGGCAACGTTTTTACCTGGACTTACCTGCTGGAAGGTCCCGAAGTGTGGGAGGTTGAAATTACAAAGCTCAGGTCAGCGGAAAAACAAACCATTGGCGAGCTGGTCGCCAAAGATTATCGAAGGGCACAGATTTTCAGTAAATGGGGTATAGATTTCTGCTGCGGTGGCAAAAAGACCCTGGATAAAGTTTGTGCCGAGAAAGGCATTGACCAGCTTAAACTGGAGCAGGAGCTCAATTCCCTGGCTGATATCAGCACCAACAGAAGTTTGAATTACGACAGCTGGGAGCTGGATTTTCTGGCAGATTTCATTGAAAATACCCACCATAGCTTTGTGCGTCACGCCCTGCCTGCCATTTATGAATACACCACAAAGATAGCCCGGGTGCATGGAGAACGCCATCCGGAGCTGCTAAAGGTAGCTACCCTGTTTGCCGAAATAGCAGCAGAGCTGGAGCAGCACATGTACAAGGAAGAACGGGTGCTTTTCCCCTACATTCGCCGCATCAGCGAAATAAAAAGAGGAGGGAAGGCCATGGAATATCCGCCATTCGGAACTGTTACGAACCCAATACAGCAAATGGAGCAGGAGCACGAAGCTGCTGGCGAGGGTCTGGCAGAAATAAAGGAACTCACCAACAACTATGCACTGCCGGCAGATGCCTGCACTACCTACCGTTTGGCCTTCCAGGCACTGCAGGAGTTTGAGGCTGACCTGCACCAGCACATTCACCTGGAAAACAACATTCTCTTTCCCAAAGCGCAGAAATTAGAGGAAGCGCTGCTGGCAAAAGCATAAAAATTAAGGCACTGGTGAGGGCTGCTCGTGGTTTCTCACCAGTGCCATTTACCATAAATCTATTACCATGAAACGAGACCTTAACCTGGTTCCACTCTCCAGAGAGCATCACTTCGGCTTGCTCTTTTGCTGGAAAATAAAACAGGGTATTGCTAAAAAGGTGAGCCTGGACATGCTGCGGGATTATGCCCTTTATTACTGGAAGCAGCACCTGCAGGAACATTTTGCAAAAGAAGAAGAGGTTCTGCTGCCAATGCTCTCTCTACATGATCCTAAGCGCAGACAGCTGGAGGAGGAACATCAGCAGATACGGCAAATAATAACCGAACTGGAGCAGGGGCCCCTGCAAACCAAATTACCGCTGGCCAGCCTGCAGGCTTTACTAAGTGTGCACATTCGTTTTGAGGAGCGGGAGCTCTTTCCTTATCTGGAAAACATAGCTACTACCAGGCAGCTGGAGCAAATTGGAGAGCTGCTGCAGGAACACGAAGCACTGCCGGAAGATGATTTTCACCCGCATTTCTGGGTTTACTAAGCCAGTAGAGGATCAAAACTGCTTTCTGCTGCGTAAGTATAGTAATGACAGGCAGCAAATAACACAAAATCATCTTTTAGGTTGATACAGCTTAGCCACAGGCTTACTTATTTACGCTAAATTGCCCCCATCGGGCAATGCTGCTTACAATGCCTGAATTCTTAAAAAACATGGACCCGGAATGCTGACAAAGACATCGGAATACGCAATACGTTCACTCATGTACATTGCGCTGCATGCTGCAGAAGACCGCAAAGTGGGGATTAAAGAAGTGGCCAAAGAGCTGGATCTGCCCATGCACTTTATTGGCAAGATTCTTCAGGACCTGGTGCGCAAGGGGTTGATTGCTTCCGTGAAAGGCCCCAATGGAGGTTTTTACCTGAGTCAGCCCGCCAGTGAAATTACCATCATGGACGTGGTGCGCGTGATCGATGGCGTAGAAGGATTTAAACGCTGTGGCTTGGGGATGAAGAAGTGTTCCGATGAGCACCCCTGTCCGCTGCATGATGATTTTAAAGCATACCGGGATGGGTTAGCCAGGGTTTTTAACAAAAGAACCATCCATGACCTTGTTCGTGAAATAGAAGTAGGCCATGCCTATCTGAAAAACCTGGCAGCAGCATCCTAACAGTTGCCTGAAATAACAAAAAAAGCACTCTGACGGATGGAGGTCGGGCTCTATTTCCTGTTTTCATGCCGGTAGAAGTTTTCATTAACTATTATGGAAGAAGCTAGTTTCTTAATCGATAATAGCTAAAACATAAGCATGGAATACAGACAACTGGGTGCATCGGGCCTGCAGGTGCCGGTGCTGAGCTTTGGCACTGCAACTTTTGGCGGAGGCAACGAGTTCTTCAAGGCCTGGGGCAGTACACAGGTAGAAGAAGCCACCCGCATGGTGAACCTGTGCCTGGAGGCAGGGGTTAATTTTTTCGATACGGCAGATATTTATTCAGAGGGGCTGTCGGAAGAGATCTTAGGAAAAGCCCTGCACGGTATGCGGGACAAAGTACTTATCTCCACCAAAGGAACATTTCCCTTTGGGAAAGGACCCAACAACCAGGGATCTTCACGTTTTCATTTAACGAAGCAGGTAGAAGGCAGCCTGAGGAGACTTAACACCGATTATATAGATCTATATCATATGCACGGCTTTGATGGGAATACGCCGGTAGAAGAAACCCTGCGTACACTCGACGACCTGGTACAGAGCGGTAAGGTCCGGTATATAGCTGCCTCTAACTTCTCGGGATGGCACCTGATGAAATCCCTGGCAGTTTCTGATGCAAGGGGCTGGAGCCGTTACGTAGCCCACCAGGTGTATTATTCCCTGGCGAACAGGGAATATGAGTGGGAGCTGATGCCCCTTGGCATTGACCAGAGAGTAGGAGGGATTGTCTGGTCACCACTGGCTGCGGGCAGGTTGGGTGGCAAATATCGCCGCCATCAGCCTTTGCCCCCGAATAGCCGTGTAGCCCTGGGAGGCAGTCCGGTACCCGAGGCTGTGATCAACGAAGAAGTATTTTACAATACCATTGATGCCCTGGATAAAGTAGCTGCCGAAACAGGCAAGACCCTCGCACAAATATCAATTAACTGGCTGCTGCAACGGCCAACAGTCTCAAGCATTATCATTGGCGCCAGAAATGAAGAACAGCTCAGGCAAAACCTGGATGCAGTGGGGTGGAACCTTAGTACCGAACAGCTAAAGATGCTGGATAAAGCCAGTGAGCAACCTACCATTTATCCTTACTGGCACCAGAGACAAAATACCAGGCTTAATCCATTGCCTCAGTTCTATAAGTAGCAACTTGTGTATACTTCCAGCATCTGATCCTCAGCTGGGCCAAATGGGTAAGCTTACACTGCGTTTACATAAGAAAGATCATTGATCTTTTTTTCCTGTTTGCT
>JASLAE010000048.1 GCA_030147305.1 Cesiribacter sp. | reverse complement strand
ATCCCCTGTTATGTAAGTAAGAAAACTACAATGAATATGGGCATACATTTTAATAAATATCAAGTCCAACAGGTCATTTCCAGCCGATCGTGACAGAATGATACTGTTAGTTGATAGGGTAGTTCGAAATCAGACTTCTGATAATAGGTTCATCAGATTGTGCCTTCGGGTGTGGTTTGCCCTAATTTCGGCCACCATGGCTGCTGCCTGCTGCTCATCAATCTGCCGGATTTGCTTTAGTGCCTTTGCAATGAAATGATAATGCGAATTACCCGTAAACTGGAGGTTTTTGTCGATCATCTCACTGAAGTACAGGATGGCCTCTTCTGGAAAATCCCTTTTATGATTTTTATAAAACACATACCTGTAGTGATCCCAAATGGCGTCGTTTCTTTTTAGCAGGTTATGTGCTTCGGCTAATCTTCCGGTCTTTTCTAAATACTCGAGCAGTCCCTGCGGATTTTGTGCTTCCAGCATTCGCTCATACTCCGCTATATCTTTGCTACTTACTGCTGCAATTTTTTCCATGATATTGCTGCTGCCACAGCAATTGATGGCCTCTAGACAAACTGATTCTAAATCCTGACCCCGTGCGTGCAGCAAATCGAGGTAAAGCAGATAGAGCTGCTCCTCACCAAACACATCCGGGTCAGTTGATAAGCATTTGCTAATCAAGGCAATAGCATCCTTTTCCCGACCCTGTTTCCTGTATAATTCTGCCAGCTGCAGCAACCAAACGCTGTCCTCATCTTTTAAATGAAGGAGCATAGCTTCCTTTTCCTGCTCCGTTAAAAGGTGGTGCACCAGGCTGTAATAATCTTCAGCCAGGGTAACCGATAGCTTCTCGTAATCATTTAAAAGCAGCTCTTTTAGGGCAGGCAGTTCCTCCTCCCTGAAACCAGTTTGACTTAACCCACTCAGACCTTCGAAAGTAATGTATGATGTTTCGTTAAGCACTTCATCGAGCCTTTTCAAAAAGCTGTTTTTTTCAGCATAGGGCAGCACGCTGGTAAACTGCGACACGAGTCTGTTGAACGCTTCGGGCAATTCAAATGCTGTATCGTATTCATCATCGTACAGATAACCCCGGTCAAAAGCATTTTCAATTTCACTAATGGTAACAAAGATCAGCTCGCTTAACTGGTCCTGAATCTGGTGCTCCAGGCCTAATAAACGGCTGACTTGCTTTTCGAGTGCTTCACTAAAATCATTAGGGCTGTAGAGCAGTTCGGTATTGGTAAATAGATGATGGATAGCAGCTTCTGCTTTGTTAAAAATGTTAAGGGCTTCAGGGCCGGAGGCATGGCGGTTACGAATTTCCAACAGAAGCCCCTCCGGCGCATGTTTCAGTAACATGGTTACCAGTTCATCTTTGGAGAGTCCTAGCAGGTGCTGGTGTACGGTACTGCCCTCCTCCCGATTTTCACCTACTGCTATAACATTGCTTTTATCAAGGGCAAATAATAAAACAGCCGTAATATGCTTGCAGAAGCCTTCTACAGGGCAGCTGCAGTTTGCAAAAATGCTCTCTTCCTGGAGGGCAAGCCTTACGGTATAATCCATACTGCCTGCAACAGTGGCGGTGAGCCTGCTTTTATCAAAGCTGTATTGCGCATTTTCCACAAGCTCCCATTCATAATACTGTTTACCCTTGGTGTAAATAGCATCATCAATCATCTCCTGTATATCCTCGGGACTTAGGGATTCAAGAAAGCTTTTTAGGTCTTGTTCTATAGAAGTAAACAGGGTTGTCATATGCTCAGCTAACATGGTAGTACTACCATAACATGACCCCTCCCTCAATAGATTTGATATGAGCGCATATAATTTTCTTTTTTTAGAGCATAGTCCCTGCAATTAATCCATTAACAGTGGTTAAATCCTGCTCCTTTACGCTTTTAACATGGATAAAATGCTTATCCATCAATCAATTAATATGCTACAAAAAGTAGAAGCGTGGATTCCAATGTAAATGGAGTTTGAAGATGGATTTACTGCAGATTGTAGTACCAGCTATGCCGCAGACGGAGACGAATTACACGCAGAGGTTAACAGGGATTGGTGGGGTATAAGCCCTGTTTATGGCAATGAGTGCAAAGCAGGGGAAGCCTCTGTAGTTAAGATACATTTACAAATATATATGAACGGAGCACCAGATGGATGCATAGGCACAGCGCCGTATGAATCAAAAATTTTAATTGACCCGGAGGTAATGGGACAGAGAGACATAAAGATTCTGATGGCCATTTCCAGATCTGCAAGGGCAGCAGAGAAGCGGATAGAAATTATAATCTTATCAGGCCTTTCTATTTCACAAAGAAAACCTTCTGCCATGCTGCCGGCTTTATGTAATCAGATAAAGCCAATGTTCTATGGACAGTACCCTGATGGCAGTCATTGCCAGCATCATTATATTCCTGGTATTATTCTTCATGCTTTTTTTATCCCGGGAACGGGTAGAAGTACAGGTGGATGAAGACTGCCTCCTGCTGCGGTATCCTTTTAAAAAGAGAAAAATTGACCTGCAACAGGAACTGGTAAGCTGGAAAGTACAGGAGGCATTTTTGTTACGGCTGGGGATGGTCTATTCCATCAATATGCTGTTTCGGAATGGCAAGCGTGTGGGACTAAGCTCACGCTTTAACCAGGAAAACTATGATAAGCTATATGCGCACCTGGATACCCACTATGATACTATAAGAGAATATGAAGATTGAAACCTATATTGGGGTTGAGAGGTAATATTACACTGCTTAATATCACCTCCCCCTTCTATATTTTGATACCAACGTTAATCTCCAGTTCTACTTTTTCACCTAAAATATTTTCTATTTCCTGCTTGAGTTTACCGAGCTGTACTTCATTGATCTGATCATGATCTTTGGTCATGATTGTAATTGATAGCTGTAGTGGATTCATTTTACGTACACTTACGTCACGAATAACAATGCCATTAATTTCCTGATCATCCAGTTGTTGTGTGATATTGGTTTCTCTTACCATTCTTGTGAAGCCGTAGGTAAGCGGTGCGCTGATGCCTAATACCAAAAATAAAGAAATCATGATCCCTTTTTTTGCGCGTCTGAAGGGACTAAAACCCAAAAACAAAAAAGTAATGGCAGCTGCCAAAACAATGCCGGCTAAGTTTGTGCTGAGCAGTAAAAGTGCACCGGAGAAGACTTCCCAGTTTAAGCGGCCTGCCCCTATTCCTGAAACAGCTAAGGGCGGCACCAGGGCTACTGCAATAGCCACCCCTGCCAGCGTTTTGGCAATTTCCTTTTTTGCATGTGCATAGGCCCCGGCTATGCCTGAGCCAACCGCTATGCCTAAATCAAGCAGATTGGGCCTGGTTCTGGTTAATATCTGAACGTTGGAGGCACTCAGTGGCATCAGCCAGGTAATCAACATGGCGCAGAGGTACCCCAGCAATAAGCCCAGGCCAATTGATTTTAAACTACTCCTGATCAGTTGACTGTCCTGTCGTAAAAACCCCATGGAAAGAGAAATTATGGGCGACATGAGGGGCGCCAGAATCATCGCACCAATGATAACAGGAGATGAATTGCTGAACAGGCCTAAGGTTGCAATAAAGGTAGAAAGAAACATGAGCACCAGGTAGCTTGAGGTGGGCCTGGCATTTTCCCGAAGCGTTGTAAATAACTCTTTGAACTGTTCTGCTGTGGCGTGTGGTATTAGCGGGATCGGTCCCTTTAGCAATTCCTCCTTCAGTTCACCTTTCGGAAGCGTCTGTATTTTAAAAACTTCTTTATTGGTCTCCTTTGTGGTGGTATCAAGCTGGGAAACCGGTACAAGCAGAATTTTTTTATGGATAACCTCCAGCGTTACTTCCTTTGCACTCATCAAAGTTTCATCTACAGAGAGCTCTATAGCCTGTTCGCTTTTTACCTTGATTTTATTGGTCTTGATGTAACCGGCAAAGGGAGGTAATTTTGGATTTTTGCTGCTCCTGAACAGGCTCATAAAACCAAACTTTAACAGCCCCAAGCCGCTCTCCGGAGCCATCACCAGGTTGTGCATCATGCCATCGTTGGCATAGGAATCTTCTAAAATTCTGCGGGAGAGCAGGGAGCTTTTTCCATGTTGCACTACCAGCATACCCAGGGCAGCTGTGTTTATTGACTGCTGCTCCCCTGCTCCTTTTTCTTTATATTCAATGGTGTATTGATGCAGCCTAACATTGCGCAAGAGCCTGAAAAAACTTTTAATCTTTCCCCATAGCCTCAGCACTTCTGAAGCCTCGTTGCTGCCATACATCACACTGAGACATTCACCTATGACCACTGTGTCAAAAACAGGGATTCCATTTACCTGAAACAGATCTATTTTTTGTGGATGCTCAAATTTTAAGATAGTGTCTACAGCATCCTCCAGGGAGGCTGATAAACCAAATCCATGCCTTGCATAAGGCGTAACCGGGTGAGGGAGAAAGCTTAGCAACCATTCCTGGGCAATGGCACAAGGCAAAAATTCCTTTAGCTGCTGATCAGCCAGGTAGGTAACGATATAATCATCGGGTGTTGTCTGATCTTTCCAACCATTGGTGAATGCTATGGTATTCCTGAGGTGCTGCTTAAAAAGTGGAACAACCTTTTCACTGACTTCATCAGCCCTGGAATCATCATACAGCAGCGTAATACCCTTCATCCACTATTATTTTACACATAAAGCAGGTAGGTGCCACAAATGTTGCTATTAATATCACTGAAGGGGAAAACAGCATTGATAGCTAACGTTAATGGGATGGCAAAAAAACAGGAGCCTGGCAAAACCAGGCTCCTGTTACCAATATATCGATCAGCTATTGTCAAACAATTTTTAAAATCAGTCTCTGAAAACAGGGCTGATGAGTTTTTTAACCACCAGTACGGTTTAACTCATCCAGATTGGATTTGCGTCGTTCATCAATCTTCGCTCCCTTGCTAAAGCGGTAACGAAGCGTAACCCCCAGGTTGCGGTTTCGGAAATACTGGTCGAAGTAACTATAGTTGCCCTCGCCCACATCGGCTGCGATCCTGAGCCGCTGACTTTTGAAGATATCATTCACGTTTACACTGAGGTCCATTTTATCGTCAAAAAAGCTTTTCTTTAGCCCCATGTTCAACCACCACCGGGATTCTATACGATACAGGGCATATACTCCTGGCCCCAGGTACGCAGCATTTGCTTCCAACTTAAGTCCCAGTGGCAGGGAAACATTATGGTTAGACTGCAACATATAAAATACCTGGCCATTCAATACCTGCTCCTGGTTAACCACCATGCTGTATTCGTTGTAGGAGACCAGCAGGGTATTGTTGGTATCCCAGCTTTTGAGGATTTTAACTGGTATGATTGCTGTGGCACTCAGGTTCTGAGATTTGTCCACATTGCCAATATAGTAGATGGTGCTCGCGGTTTCTTCTATCACCGCGGGCAGTTCTGCAATTACATCCTGGTTGCGCTGATAATTGAGTACCAGGCTGTAGTTTTGTTTAAACGTCTGGGTAATCCCCAAAGCATCGGTGTACTGTGGGCGCAGGTATGGGTTGCCCTGCCAGTAAGTGTAAGGGTCGCGGTAAGAGAAGAACGGATTCAGCTGACCATAATTCGGGCGCTGAAGGCGGCGGCTATAACTGTAGTTGATCTGGTAATTTTCATTGACCTTTTGCTGCAAAAACAGGCTGGGGAATAAATCGAGATAGCTCCGGTTTGTAACTTCTCCTGTGGTAATGGACCTGCCTTCAGAAACGGTCTGTTCAGCACGTAATCCACCCTGCAGCGTTAGTTTTTCGCCAAGCTTGCTGTTGAAGTTTACATAGGCAGCATATATATTTTCATCGTAAATGAAATGATTGGTACGGCTTAAATCCAGTATGGGCACCTCGTCGTTGTTAAAGTAAAAGCGGGAGTCGTTATCAGAAATTACGCGGCTTGCTTTAGCACCCACCTCCAGTTTACGCTCTTTAGAAAATGGAAGGGTAAAATCTACCTTGGCAGAATAAATATCGAAACCACCCGGCGTATCGGTATAAAGAAAATCCTGTGTTGGTGCCGTTTCCTGCTCAAGATCGTAGTAATAGTTTAAGAAGTCTGAAAAGCCGCGATTCTGTATTTTTACATAATCCAGATCTGCTGAAAGAACAGTGCCGACAGTATCCAGTTTACCCATATAATGCAGGTTGGCTGTATAATTAGTATAGCGGTTGCTGGTGTAATTATTGGCATCTATATAGGCATCCGGCTGGTTTGGCGCATTCCCAATGTAGGTATCAGTCAGGAAATCTGCATTCATTTTATTAGTGGCGTAATAACCCATTACCCCAATACTGTGGATGCTGTTTATGGAAAAGTCAGTGCCCAGGCGTACCGCCGGAGGACCTTTTACCAGGAAATTACCGGTTGCATCCTGATCGAAAAAAGTATTCTCTTCTGTTCCTCTGAATTCACGAATGAAGATAGCTTCGCGACCACCAGCTCGCTGTGCTACATCGAGATTGAGGAATGAATTCCAGCGGCCCGTTTTATAATTAAGCGTTCCACCTGCGGAATAACCATGCTGTTTTCCGTTGTAGTTATACCCCGTATAGATACTCCCGTTCATCCCCCGCTGGTCATTTTTTTTCAGGTTAATGTTTAGGATTCCGGAAGAGCCTTCTGCGTCGTATTTGGCAGAAGGGTTTGTAATGATCTCAATATTCTTGATATTCTCGGCCGACATACCCTCCAACATGGTTCTGAGGTCTCTGGCAGAGAGGTAGGTTAGTTTACCATCCAGCATAATGGTTACGCCACTTCTGCCATTGAGCTGTATGTTACCTTCCTGGTCTATAAAAACACCAGGCGCCCGTGCCAGTACGTCATAGGCAGTACTACCCGCTGCCAGGGCAGTCCCTTCTATACTTACCACCATCCGGTCAGCTTCCTGCGTAATGGTTGGGCGCAAAGCCTGTACTGTCACCTCCTCCAGGGTTTCTAAATCTTCTTTTATGGTGAGGTTGCCAAAATCTTTAGAGAATCCCTCTTCTTTTATCTCAAAGCCAGCGGTAGTTGTCTCCTTGAAACCAATGGCACTAAACCGAAGATAATACCTTCCCTGTGCTGGCGAGGTAATGGAGAATTGGCCTTTCTCATCTGTTACAGCCCCTGTTATCAGTGTTGAATCTGCCACTTTCATGACCGCAACATTTGCATACTGCAGGGGACTCCCCGCCTCATCCTGTAATTTGCCTTTGAGCAAGCCACTCTGGGCCAGGACGGCATTGCTCAGCAGGGAGCAAAAGGTAATGGTAAGAAGAATGTAGAATCTTTTCATACTGATAATGCTGGTTGGTTAGGATTGTCTGTTTCATTCATCATGTGTATGGGCACCATGCTACATGAATCCAAGCATGTGGTTAGTTCAATACAATACTACTAATAGATTAGTATTATTCCTAATGTATTAGTTTATTTACTAATACATTAGGAATGAATTTTGTTTTAAATCCAAAAATATTAATAAAGAGGCAGGCATTGATCTGCTATAGTAGCTTCACTGATATTCAGTTGCTTTTGGAGCACTAGGTATTTTAACACACTGCATTTTAAATAATCATCTATACCCAGGCTTTATATCCTGGTAATGGGCACATCATCATTTAGCATTCAGAACAATGCCAATCTTTTTTAATGCTGATAATCAGGTACTTAATAAACAACAAAGTTTATCAAGTGTGCGATATCGCACAAGCACTGTGCGGTTTTATGACACATGCTCACAAACAAAAAGCTGCATTTCTATATAAAACAGTTGCCGCAAGTCACGCTTAGCATGATGCTCCTGGCTATTCGATTAGAATGTCTGATAATACTATTGGCGGCAGGCCTACCTATTGCTATAGACTCCTACCCGGAAGAATCATTACAAAAAAATTTATTGATTGCTAAAATTTCTTCTGTATATGGTAAATCTTTAGAGCTAGGTCAGTGCTAGCAATTGCGGATTGTATATGGTCTGTTGAATTCTTAGAGAAAGGTCTAAGGCGATGAGTCATTGACGCTGGAAACGTGCAGCAGGCTTGCAAAAAAACAGACTTAATGGATAGAAAGCCATGGAATGGTAAGGTGGAAATTAATCCAAAATCACGGCAACGTTTCTTTAACCATCTTGTGATGAATTCGTTAGCCCTATAGATCCATTTAAATTATAGAAATTATGAGTACTAAGGATAAAGAAAAAACACAAACCCAAAAAGATCCCAAAGAGCAATATCCAAAGCCGCCCTATCCTGATCAGTCGCAGGAAGTTCCCGGTACCGAAGCCGAATTGACACCACAAGCTGACCATGGTGAACAATCATATAAGGGTTCTGGCAAGCTTGAAGGTAAAAAAGCCATCATTACCGGAGGTGATTCTGGCATTGGCCGCGCAGTAGCAATTGCTTTTGCCCGTGAGGGTGCCGATGTGCTGATATCCTACCTGAATGAGGTAGAGGATGCCAATGAAACAGCAAAATGGGTTAAAGAAGCAGGTAAGAAAGCTGTGCTGGTCGCTGGTGATATTAGCGAGGAAGCCCATTGTAAAAGAATTATTGACCAGGCCGTAAAAGAGTTTGGGCAAATAGACATACTGGTGAACAATGCTGCCTTTCAGATGTCGCGTGAATCGTTGAGTGAAATACCCAGCGATGAATGGGATTATACGTTCCGTACCAATATTTACTCAATGTTCTATCTATGCAAAGCGGCAGAACAGCATATGAAGCCAGGGAGTACCATTGTAAATACCACTTCTGTTAATGCTTACAAGCCAAAGCCTACCCTCCTGGCTTATGCAGCAACCAAAGGGGCTATTCAAAACTTCACAGCAAATCTGGCTCAGCTGCTGGCAGACAAGGGCATCCGGGTGAATTGTGTTGCGCCAGGCCCTATCTGGACACCGCTGATTCCATCTACCATGCCACCTGAGCAGGTAAAAGAATTTGGACAGAATGTACCACTTAAACGCGCGGGACAGCCGGCAGAATTAGCCGCTACCTACGTTTTGCTGGCATCGCA
>JASLAE010000041.1 GCA_030147305.1 Cesiribacter sp. | reverse complement strand
GATGAACCAGGGATTTATTAGCCTGGAGCATATTAAAATATTTACGCTGGACGAAGCCGACAGAATGCTGGACATGGGCTTTATTCATGATATCAAGAAGATCATCTCCAAGCTGCCGCATAAAAGACAATCCCTGTTTTTCTCAGCGACCATGCCGCCAGATATTCTTAAGCTGGCCAACACTATCCTGGTAAATCCTGAAAAAGTAGAGGTAACTCCTGTTTCGTCTACTGCTGAAAAAATTCAGCAGTCAGTGTTTTTTGTAGGTAAAACTGATAAAAGCGAATTGCTTGTTCACCTCCTGGAAGACCGTACCATAGAAAGTGTGCTGGTCTTTACCCGTACAAAGCATATGGCTGACCGGGTCGTAAAAAGATTACAGAGATCTGGTGTAAAGGCAGAAGCCATCCATGGGAATAAATCGCAGAATGCGCGCCAGCGGGCCCTGGCTAATTTCACCAATCGTGAAATTAGAGTGCTGGTGGCAACCGATATTGCAGCGCGTGGGATCGATGTGGATGAACTCTCTCATGTAATTAATTATGATCTGCCCAATGTACCGGAAACTTATGTTCACCGTATTGGCCGTACCGGACGGGCGGGCTCCAGCGGCAGCGCCTTTTCGTTCTGCGACGAAGAAGAAGTAGCTTATCTGCGGGATATTCACAAGCTGATTGAAAAGAATATTCCCGTTGTGGAAAATCACCCTTTCCCGGCAGCCATTAACTTTTCTGCCGGCCGTTATACTGCCAGACCTAAGCCAGCCGGACAGCAGGAATTCAGGAGAAGGCCTACTTCACCTGCCTCTTCTATGACTGCCCCAAGAAACAGCAGTCAGCCCTCTGCCAGAAACAGCACGAAAAGATGGTTCGGTAAGCCCCGTTCCACCAACAAATAATTTTACATACCTTTTAAAACAAAAGAGGATGACCCCATGGATCATCCTCTTTTGTTTATGTACATACCTCGTGCTGGTTGTACAGATGATTATGAAAATCATCTGCTGTAAACATTCTGACAGTAGAGATGTCTAATGCTTACAACCTGGCCATTATTAGCACATCAAACCATCATGCAAGCCATTATCTTTTGTGGCATTCAGGGCAGTGGTAAGTCTACTTACTACCAGCAGCATTTTTTCAACACACACGTTCGCATCAGCATGGATCTGTTACGCACGCGTCATCGGGAAAAGCAATTCATGGAGCTTTGCATCAGGACCAGCGCCCGTTTTGTGGTAGACAATACCAACCCAACCATTGCGGACCGACAACGATACCTAGCCCCGGCTTTAGCAGCCCGTTACGAAATTATCTGCTATCATTTTATTGCTGAACTTGAAGAAGCCTTGCTAAGAAATGCACAGCGTAGTGGAAAGGCCCTGATTCCTGAGAAAGGTATCTGGGGCACCTTCAAAAGCATGCAAAACCCTGCTTTTACCGAGGGCTTTCACCGCATTTTCCATGTCTATCCTCAACCTAATTTTAGATTTATAACGACTGAGCAAGCAAAATCAGGTGACGACTGCCAGCATTAGCCTCATGCATGCTACTTATTACTTTCCGCGCATCTTCTCGAACATATCCCACATTTCGGGAGTGACTCTTTCCAGGTTATTAAACTCCCCGGCGCCTTTTATCCATTCACCGCCATCAATGGTTATGACCTCACCATTTACATAGGCACTATAATCAGACATAAGGTAGGCAGCGAGATTGGCTAATTCCTGGTGTTCTCCCACACGGCCAAGCGGAACCCTGCGTGCCGGGTCAAATTTATCTTTTAATTCGCCTGGCAACAGCCTGCTCCAGGCCCCTTCTGTTGGAAAAGGACCTGGTGCAATGGCATTGGTCCTTATCTTATATTTTGCCCATTCCACTGCCAGGGAACGGGTTAGCGCCAACACACCGGCTTTTGCACAGGCGCTGGGCACTACATAACCAGAGCCCGTCCAGGCGTAAGTAGTTACAATGTTAAGTATGGTGCCTGCCTGTTTCTGCTCGATCCACTGTTTACCCAGGGCAAGGCTGAACTGTGTAGTGCCTTTTAATACAATATCAAGTACGGTGTTAAAAGCGCGATTAGAAAGCCGTTCCGTTGGGCTGATGAAATTACCGGCAGCATTGTTGAGCAATCCATCAATTTTACCCCATCTGGCCATCGTGTTAGCAATCACCTGTTCGATCTGTTCGTACTCACGCACATCACAGGCCAGTGGCAACACCTCTCCACCGGTTTCTGTCTGCAGCTCACGGGCAGTCTCCTCTAATACATCCATTTTACGACTGGTGATCACTACTTTTGCGCCTAATTCTAAGAAATACTTACTCATGGCGCGCCCGAGTCCTGTACCGCCTCCAGTTACAATAATTACTTTATCCTGAAGGGCATCTGCCTTCAGCATGCCTTGCAAATGCTTAGTCATTATTTTTTTAATATTTTGATTGTGCAGGAAGTTACGTTTTTTTGATTTGTCATACATACCTGTGGTTCTACAGGTACTTATTTTTTAGCTAAATTGAAGGCCAATCCCTTAAGCATGAAGAACAAACATATTCCCCTTTACTTACTCTTGCTGGCAGCAGGCACCAGTTGTGTTTCACAGAAAAAATTCGATATGCTACAGGCCGACAAGGTACGGCTGGAAGCACAACAGACGGAATGTGAAGAAAAATTAGCAATAGCCAGCAGTGCCCTGGAGCGCCTTCAGCAACAGCACAGTACACTGGAAGCAGAACGTACCGGCCTTCAACAAAACTTCACCTTATCGCAGCAGGAGCTTGAGTCCAGGCAAAAAGCTTATAAAGAGCTGGAAGATTATTACAATAACCTGGTAAGCACCAGCGGCCAGCTACGCGGAGACTTAAACGAACAGCAAAAAAGGCTGGTTACAGCCCGCGAAGAGCTGGAGGCGACCCGTAAGCGCAATGAAGAACTCTCTGCTAACCTGCAGGAGCGTGAACGGCGTGTGGCAGAGTTAGAAAAAGTGCTGGCAGAAAAAGATGCTGCCGTTAGTCAGCTCAAAAAGAAGGTAAGCGATGCATTGTTGAACTTCAAAGAAAATGACTTAACCGTAGAAGTGCGCAATGGCAAAGTGTATGTATCGCTGGCAGAACAACTCCTGTTCAAATCCGGTAGCACACAGGTAGATCCAAAAGGTCAGAAAGCACTGCAACAACTTGCAGGTGCCCTTAAAGACAGCAAAGACATCAACATCCTAGTAGAAGGCCATACCGACAATGTTCCCATGAACAAAGCAACCGTGGGCATGGAGGATAACTGGGATCTGAGTGTGCTGCGTGCTACTTCTATCGTTAATATTTTGCAAAAGCATGGTGTGGCGCCAGATAAAATTACTGCTGCCGGCCGCGGAGAATATGCACCCGTTACGAGCAATACCACTGCAGAGGGAAAAGCAAAAAACCGCAGAACAGAAATTGTGCTTACCCCAAAATTAGACGAGCTTTTCCAGATACTTGAAGCAAACTAACTTAGTATTTTCAAGCTTACATCCGCATTATTTTGTTTCAAGCAATAGAACGATGCTTTAAAAAAAGCCAGCCCTGTTATGCAGGGCTGGCTTTTAACTTATAGCTGAAGCAGCGCATTTTATACAACCGGCTTCAGCATCAGTTCTGGCTGGGCATCACTTTACCTGCCATAGCGACAATCAGAAGGCCCATCAGGGCAATGATAGAAAATGAAACTTGCAGACTACTGAACCCAGCAACTATTCCGATCAGTGGCGGGCCAATAAGAAAACCCATAAAACCAATGGTTGAAACTGCTGCCAGGGCCACCCCGGGAGAAAGTATTTTCGATTTTCCGGCTGCACTATAAACCAAAGGCACAACAGAAGATACGCCTACGCCGACCAGCAGAAAACCTGTAATGGCAGTACTTAAGGAAGGAAATAATATCGCGATGCTTAGGCCTAGAGTAATCAGCAAACCGCTTAACTGCAAAATCTTCTTCAACCCATAGCGGCTGGTAAACCAGTCGGCAACAAATCTGCCTGCGGCCATCGTACTCATAAAAGCAGTGAAACCGGCACCCACCCAGGCATCATCAGCTTTCACAACTTTTCTGAAATAAACACCACTCCAGTCAAACATGGCACCTTCACATAACATGGAGCAAAAAGCAATAATACCCAGGATTAACAATGCTTTGTCGGGTTTTGCAAACAGGGGTTGATTTTCCTTTTTGTTGGTATCCTCAGCCAGGGTAAAACGAAAGCTTAGCATTGCCATAAGTGCTACAAATAATGAGATATAAACATAATGCTGAAACAGTGCTACATCCTGTCCGATCATAAAGGTACCCACAGCGGCCCCCGTAAAACCAGCCAGGCTCCAAAGTCCATGAAATGAGGCCATGATGGTTCTTTTATAAAGCGCTTCTACGCCAACAGCTTGTGTATTAACCGATATATTCATCACATTGCCTATCAGGCCAAAAATAAACAGGCACAGCACCAGCTGGAATACACTCTGAACCAAACCCAGGCTAAGTAAAGAAAGCGTATAAAGAATGGCAGCGAAGATCATGATGCGCTGACTACCCATTTTCGCTACCAGCCATCCGGCAATTGGCAACGAGAGCATTAAACCGGCCGGAAGCGCCAGTAATATAGTACCCAGCGCTGCCTCGGATAGCCCTAACTTCTCCTGAATGCTTGGAATTCTGGAAGCCCAACTTGCGAAACACAAACCTTGTATAAAGAAGAAAGTCCCCACTGCATAACGATGGGCAGTTCTCGGAATATTTTTATTTTTATTGATTACGACTGACTCCATTTGCTAATAAAGCACTACGCTACAAAAGTAAATTACTACAATAATACGGGTCTATTTTAAGAATAGAGAACGAATTTTCAGTAAATGCACCTCCCCAAAATTACACTCTGCTAATAGAAAAAACACAACCGTTTGCACAAACGGTGTCATCAATAAAGTACAAAAAAAGAACACAATAAATTATTGTTACCACAACATGCTGCAACCTACATCTAACTGTGGATTGTATGGTAACTGAATAAGATTGCTTCGCAGAAATAGCAGGGTTGGGAAAAACTTACAGCTCTTTAAGATTGCTGCAGTGTTATTTTTTTACCTTCCCGATTACTTCTAAGTGCCTGTTCAATAATCTTCATCACCTGCAGGGCTTCTTCTGGCTTTACCGGGTTTTCCCCTTCCTGCCGAATAGCAGCCGCCAGTTTATGATAATAGGTCCCATAATTTCCTGCATGGCTTGGATAAGGGGTACTTTCTGTTTCACCGTTTTCACTCAGCTGCACCAATGTACCCCAGGCCGATTCGGCTTCCATTCCCCAATTTTGCTGTACGGGCTTAATGCCCTGTCTGAGCGCTGCTTCCTGGGGGTCCATGCCCCACTTGGTATAACCGCCTTTTGTTCCAAGCAGGGTGAACCGTGGGGCCACAATACTTACCAAAGAACCGGCAGAAAGGTGCACGGTTAACTTTTCATAATATAAGTAAAGGTCGAATGCATCGGTGGTTAGTGCATCGGGCCTTTCTATTCGCATATGGGCGTAAAGAAACTCTGGCCAGCCAAAGAGCTGCAGGGCCTGGTCGATCAGGTGAGGCCCCAGATCATAGAAGATTCCTGTGCCAGGCCCCTGCTCCTCTTTCCAGCCCTGCCTGATGTGTGGCCGGAACCGGTCGAAGCGAGCGCTAAACATAACCGGTTGTCCTACTCTATTTTCAGTAATCACCTCTTTGAGGGTCAGAAAGTCAGCATCCCAACGACGGTTGTGGTAAATACTGAGTACTTTGCCCTGTTCCTTTGCCAGCTGAGCAAGCATCTCCCCTCCAGCTACATCTACGGCAAAAGGTTTTTCCACTACCACGTGTCTGCCATCAAGCAAAGCAGTTCGGGCCATGGGTGCATGGAATTCATTGGGGGCTGTAATCACAACAAGCGTTGCACCCCGCTCAGCTAAAGCTTCTTCCAGGGAACGGTAATGTTGTAGCTGGGGAAAATCTTGTTTTGCTGAGCTACCCCTGGGCTGCACAATGCCTATAACCTTATAAGCAGGATCATTTAATAAAAAAGGAAGGTGGAAGGCCTTTGCTGAGAGTCCATAACCTACTACTAACGTTTTAATCACCGCCATTAATAAATAGTTACTTTTTTATCCTTAGGATATTCTAAGGTGTATCGCAACTGTAAAGTTTTGTTTTCTTTTGAATTTAAGCTGAGCTGCCAGCGTAATAAACCCGTATCTTCTGTTACACTTGCGCCGCTTAGCTCTTCCACTTTCACATTAATTGCTTCGTTTGCCGAGATTGGGTACCGATCCTGGATTACCACTTCTATGGGCTGTTCTTTGGCGTTACGTACCAGAATTTCATACCCCACAGTTTCTTTACGCTTTGAGCCAAAAAACTTCTTTTCCTGAAAATCCTTCATCAGCTTCCTTTCCACAACCACGTTCCTGTCACGTCCAAGAGAAAAGTTTAGGGTATCCCCTGTCAGGTTAGGATCGAGCAGTGTTTTGCCTACAAATTTACCCTCAAAAAAAAGATTCGCCTCCCCTTCCAACAGGTCGTAGCCTTCCCAGCCTGTAATGGAAGCTGTAAGGAAGGCATTTTCACTGATTACGGGCGCACTATAATAACGATAGAGGGCACTGATCATATGCTGGGCCATTTCAACGGTTTGCTGTTGGCCATCGGATAGAACTGTATAAGGCCGTTCCAGTGTAAACTCTGTGGTTACCGCATTTTGCTGCTGCACTACTTCCGGTGCAGCTATGGAAGACATACCACGAATTTTTATGCCTTCCTCTTCATCTTTCACACTTACGCCAGCTACTTTTCCTCTTAAAGCTTTATCTACACCATAACCAGTAACTACCACTTCGCTCAGCTGTTCTACATCCTCTTCTAAAGAAGCATTGAGCACTGGCCCTGTTACCGGTAATTCCAGTGTTTGAAAACCAACAAAACTAAAAGACAGTAACTGGTTATTTCTGGGCAGGTTCAGGGTGTAGCGACCCTCTGTGTCTGTTACTGTGCCTATAACCGTACCCACCACCCGCACGGCAACACCTGGTAAAGGCTGCTGATCCATTGTTGCACGCACTTGCCCGCTCACCTGTGTTACAGGTCCGTTAGATTTTGGCATCCTGCGTACCAGCTCATTGAAATTGATTTTTATTCCATCCAGAACTGGCTGGTTATTATCTGAACCCGGGTTTCCGGTAGAGAGCGTTAGTGATACATCTGGCCATTCTTCACCAGTTTGCTGAAATACCCGCGCCTTGTATTGTAGCAGCAGTGGTTCTCCGACTTTATCTACCCGCACATCGTAGGCAGGAAACCAGCCTGCACTTTTAACCAGATAACTGATTTTCAATATACCCGAAACGGCTCTGTTTGCCTCCAGGTTAATGATGATCTTGCTGCTCGGTTTATCTTCTTTGCTAAGGGTTTCAGTTTGAGTTTTCCGGATATTGGTCAGCTGCTTTTGTCCTGCGTTAATTTGTTGCTGCAGATCCAGCTGTGCCAGTTTGATCTCCTGCAGGCGCTGGCGAAAAAGATCGGCAGCCTCCCGTAGCTGGGCTACTGAAATTGCCTGCTCTTTACCACCCAGGTTCTGGTTGGCAAGCAACAGCTTTTCTTCCTGCTCGTAAACAGACAACCTTGCCTGCAATTGCTCAATCTCCCGTTGCAGTCCTTCGGCTTTGGCATTGAGCTGCTGCGCCTGTTCACTTACCCGCTGTTTATTTAGGTAATCAGTTTCATGGCTAACTCCCTGCAGGATCAAACCAACCGGTCCATCCACCTGAATAGACTGTGGATCAAGGTCTGCCGGCAGGTTTTGAAGCAGCAGAACATGTACTCCTTTTTGAAGATTTATAAAGGAACTACGGGTTATTTGTGCACCTTCTAAATAAACTGTTACAGCACTGATTTTACTCTGAATAGGCGTTTCTGCTGCAATCAGCGCATTATTTAACAGCAGGCAAGTGAGAAAGAATATGATTCTCATAAGGTATTTGGAAGAGAAGTGAATAAAATTGGCATGGTAATGGCAGAGGTGATCCATGAAGGGTTTGCCAACCATTTTAATTTTCTAACGTTAAACCTACAGAATTTGGCAAACTTTTTAAAAAACTAAAACTGAACCAAACATTTTTAAAGATTATGAAGACTACAAGAATCACCATAGCATTGATGCTTTGTTTAAGTGTACTAGGACTTTCCTGCAGTAGCTGGAGCAACACTGGTAAAGGTGCAGCCGCAGGTACAGCAGGTGGAGCAGCCGTAGGTGCCGGTATTGGTGCTTTGGCTGGCAACACAGCTAAAGGTGCAATTTTAGGTGCCGTAATCGGTGGTGCAGCAGGTACAGCCATTGGTATTTACATGGATAAGCAAGCCGAAGAACTGGAGGAAGATCTGGAAAACGCAACAGTAGAACGTGTGGGTGAAGGTATCCAGGTAACTTTTGAAAGTGGTATCCTATTTGGTTTCGATAAATCCGATTTAACACCGGAAGCACAGCAAAACATTCGTGAGCTGGCAGAGACCCTTCGTAAATACCCTGATACCAATGTATTGATTGAAGGTCACACCGATGACAAAGGCTCTGACGATTACAACCAGTCACTTTCCGAGCGTCGTGCTGAGGCGGTAGCCCGCTATACCATTGCACAAGGTGTAAGCGCAAGCCGTATTACAACCAAAGGTTACGGCGAAGCACAACCACTGGCCAGCAACGATACAGATGCTAACCGTGCCCAAAACCGTCGGGTAGAAGTTGCCATTTTTGCAAATGAAGACCTGAAAGACAAAGCTCAGAATGGCGAGCTTGAATAATCATAAATAATATTCTTTACCTAAAGCCGAAGCCAATGCTTCGGCTTTTTCTATGTCTTCCAACGCTTTAGTGAAAAAGTGTGTCTTAACATTAAAGGCTGATCTGTTTAATTAGGCGGCTTTTTGCTTTCCAATCTTCCTATCCATCACTCAACCGGTATACTATTCACAGTATACCGGTTGTTTTTTTTCATCCTGGAGTATGGCATCCCGGAAACTTCATGGATGCCCCTTTTAAATAAAATTCACTACCTGCCTGCAGAAAACTTCTGTTCTTCTTCTTCCATTCATTGCTGCATAAAAAATAAAAAAACCTGCTCTTTTGGAGCAGGCTTCTCTACATCATACCATATTAAAAGTTTTGCCAAATGCTGCTTTAGCCATCGTGAATCAAGTTCAGTTGTAAAATGTATTCCACAACAAAATAAAGCAGGACTAGCAAAAGATTGATTACATATTAATCTTTCCGTGTTCGCCACCCTGATATTGTTTGCCTTTCATGATGGCTTTGGCAATTTTGAACACCTGTTGCATTTTATTGGAAGAAGCATTCCAGTATTCGGCAGTATGAGGAATAACTTTTATTAAAGCCAGGTTTGGATCATCCAGCCCCTTAGGGAACCAGGCCTGCAATACTGGGCTCCAGAGTTTCTGAATTTTAGCCTGATCAGTAATCAGCTCTGCAGTTCCGGAAACTGAAACATAGGTTTGTTTTCCAATATCGGCGTAAGCAAGGTTTACATGATCGAAATGCTGCACATCGTCAACTTTTTGTGAGTGATCATCGGTATAAAACCAGATAGTACCATCTGGCTCAATCTGACGGGTTGACATGGGCCGGCTTACAATACTACCGTCTGCCTCCACAGTACTAAACATGCAAATCTCTATATTCTCAATTTTTTTAATGAGATCCTGTACTGTTTTTGTTTGCAAATAGCTTTCCATAAAAAATAGGTGGTTTTTGATAATACAATCCTATTTTCTAACATGCCTGTTAGTTAATTGTTTTAATTCTCAACTTAGACAAAAGCAATAGCGACGTTGCTTTAAGGAATACTATGAAAGATCTTATCATCAAGTGCGGCATAGCAATTCTAATTTGTTTACTGGCCGCTGCTTTTGGCAGTTATTTTACCGATACGGGTGACTGGTACGATAATTTAAACAAACCGGCATTTAACCCGCCATCGTGGGTGTTTGCCCCCGTCTGGACAGTACTTTATGTGATGATGGGCATTGCAGCCGGCCTGGTCTGGCATAAGGGGTTAGACTATCCTGGTGTTAAAACTGCCCTGATATTATTTGGCGTACAGCTTATGCTCAATGCTTTATGGTCATTTTCATTCTTTGGCCTGCAAAGCCCTGTTGCCGGCCTTATTAATATTCTGTTGCTGGTGTTTGTGCTTGCCATCACCCTGCTGCAGTTTTATAAAATAAAGCAAACCTCTGGTTTTCTGCTAGTGCCCTACCTGAGCTGGGTATTATTTGCCTCTCTCCTGAACTGGAACATTGTGGGTTTGAATTAGGCCAGTCTAAGCGGTGCTACTGTTATAATCCCTTTGTTTATTAAACAAAACATTGGGATGAATAACGGCAAGTCTTGCATAGGCTTAGCCTTGAGTACTTTCATACAATAAAAAAACCAACCTTTCGGTTGGTTTTATACTTTGTGGTCTTAACGAAAGCGAGCTGGAATTATAACCTCTGTTCTTCCCGCAACATCCTCCTTAAGATCTTTCCTACATTAGATTTAGGCAATTCGTCCCGAAATTCAATATGGCGTGGCACTTTGTAATTCGTGAGGTTCTGGCGGCAATGGTTAATCAGCTCGTCTTCTGTAAGGCTGCTGTCTTTTTTCACCACACATATTTTTACAGCTTCCGTTGATTTTGCATCCGGCACTCCGATGGCGGCAACCTCTAACACTTTTGGATGCATGGCCACTACATCTTCTATCTCATTGGGGTAAACATTAAAACCGGATACATTGATCATGTCTTTTTTACGGTCAACAATCCGGAAAAAACCTCCTTCTTCCAGGATGCCCACATCTCCGGTGCGAAACCATTCCTTTTTCAAGAAGACCTTTTCGGTTTCATCTGGTCGATTCCAGTAACCTTTCATTACCTGTGGCCCACGCGCACAAATCTCACCGGGTTCTCCAACAGGCAGTTCATTACCTGCATCGTCAAAAATTGCCAGCTCGGTATTGGGCATGGGCAATCCAATAGTACCCTGACGCTCGCGGCCATCCAGTGGATTAACGCAAAGCACCGGCGAAGTTTCACTTAGGCCATAGCCTTCCACAAGCGGGACACCGGTGAGGGCTTTCCACTTTTCTGCAACTACTTTTTGCACGGCCATGCCACCACCAATACCAACTTTTATCCTGCTGAAATCTACATTGGCAAAGTCGGGATAGTTAAGCAGTCCATTGTATAGGGTATTTACGCCTGTAATAAGGGTAATAGGCTCTTTTTTCAAATCTTTAATAAAAGCCTTCATGTCACGGGGATTCGTGATCAGCAGGCATTTACCACCTATATAGGACATGAATATACCGTTAACAGCCAGTGCAAAAATATGGTAGAGCGGTATGGCCGTGACCATATATTCCTGCTTACCTTTTTCCAGCAGGGGCTGAAACCATTCATTGATCTGTAGGGTGTGTGCTACCATATTCCGGTGGGTAAGCATGGCGCCTTTGGCTACTCCTGTGGTTCCACCGGTATATTGTAGAAAAGCAATGTCCTCTCCCTTTATGGCTGGTGCTTTGAACTGCAGGCTTTTGCCCGCTTTCAGGGCATCAGTGAATTTTATGGCATTTGGCAGCTGGTAAGCAGGCACCATTTTCTTTACTTTCTTCACCACAGTATTTACCAACCACCCTTTCAAACCACCCAGCATGTCTCCCAGCCCGGTAATCATTACGTGTTTGATCCCCGTATCTGGCAGAATAGTTTGCAGATTATGGGCAAACATGTTCATGATCAACACAGCTTTAACCCCCGCATCCGTTAATTGATGTTTCATCTCACGGGGTGTATACAACGGATTTGTATTAACCACGATAAGGCCGGCACGCAAGGCACCAAACATGGCTACTGAATATTGCAGACAATTTGGCATTTGAATAGCAAACCGATCCCCCTTCTGCAAACCCAGGCGCTGTTGCAGGTAAGCAGCAAAAGCACCTGACAGTTCATCTACTTCCCGAAAGGTCATGGTTTTATCCATGTGCACATAAGCAATACGGTCTGGATACTGCTTAAAAGCATGTTCCAGCATCGCAGGCAAATGTGTAAACTGATCCGGATCAATAGTGGTAGATACTTCTTTGGGGTAATTTTTAAACCAGGGAAAGTTGGCCATACAGTTTGATAACAGTTAGATGATAAGAAGTAAAAATAAAGCTTCAAACGATTTCTGCGATAAGATAACCAAAAAGTTTTGTTGTTTCAGGCACTTGCCAATAATTTGCCATGCAAATAAACCTTCCAGTAATGCTAAATATTCATGCCTCAGCTGTACTTATCTCTTTCAGTAATCCCTGAAAATGTTGCCAACAAATCAACTATAGGGGGCATCATGTTTAGCCCAGCTATTTATATTAAGAGATCAAATATTAAGGGATAGCTGGTAAATTTAACGTGCGTATTATTTATTTAGAATGAATTTTCCAAACGTGATTTTGAAGAAAAGCTCTTTTTTTAAAAATAAAATAATTGTCCCTTGATTGTTTTACAATATTCATACTTTTACTAACAAGTTTTTACTGCGCCTAACAAATTGAGTCCCCAATGTCCAAGAATTACGAAATAGATAGCACTGACCTTAAAATCCTGGCCCTGCTGGCAGAAGATGCTAAAATACCTTATACCGAGATTGCAAAAAAAGTATTTGTTTCCGGAGGGACCGTACACGTCCGTATGCGAAAACTGGAAGAAATGGGCGTAGTACTGGGATCTACCCTCAAGATAGATTATAGCAAGCTGGGTTACGACATTACTGCTTTTCTGGGAATCTTTTTGGAGAAGAGCTCATACTATGATGATGTGGCGACCCAGCTGGAGAAAATACCCGAAGTTGTCAGCTTGCATTATACCACCGGACCCTATAGTATGTATGTACGCATCTATTGCCGTGACACAAATCACCTCAGGCAGGTGCTGCATGATAAGATTCAGAAAATTGACGGTGTGGAAAGAACCGAGAGCATTATTTCACTGGAAGAGCGGGTACAGCGTACCATTCAGCTGGACCAATTATTAGACTAATCGTATGAAGCGATTGCATTCAACTCGAAAGCAGTCCTCCCTTGTCAATTTTAATAGAAACGTACTTTTTAATCTGCTGACACTCAAATTAATGCCTTGTTTCAGGTAAATAAAAGGGTCTGGGGGAACATAAAATTAGGATTTCTGTTATACATTTGTAACCAATTTAGAATTATTCCAAACAACACCAAATGGCAAAAGATACCGATATTCTGGAGTCAATCACCAGCTCGGAATACAAGTGGGGTTGGGAAACCAAGATAGAGAATGAATCGGCTCCCAAAGGGCTCAGCGAAGACATAGTTCGTTATATTTCGGCTAAGAAACAGGAACCTGAGTGGTTGCTGGAGTGGCGCCTGAAAGCTTACAGGCACTGGCTCACCATGAAGGAGCCCAAATGGCCGAATGTAAAATATCCTGATATCGATTTCCAGGATGTAATTTACTACTCTGCTCCCAAGAAGAAGCCTAAAACCAACAGCCTCGATGAAGTAGATCCTGAGCTGCTGGATACTTTTAAAAGGTTGGGGATTTCCCTTGAGGAGCAGAAGCGCCTTACAGGTGTTGCAGTAGATGCAGTAATTGATTCTGTGTCAGTGGCTACGACCTTTAAAGCTAAACTGGGCGAGCTGGGCATTATCTTCATGAGCTTCAGCGAAGCCGTGCGAGAGCATCCCGAGCTTGTGCGTAAATATTTGGGTTCAGTAGTGCCTGCGAACGACAACTATTATGCAGCCCTCAACTCTGCAGTGTTCTCCGACGGCTCTTTCTGTTATATTCCCAAAGGTGTACGTTGCCCTATGGAACTGAGCACCTATTTCCGGATCAATGCAGCAAACACCGGGCAGTTTGAGCGAACCCTGATTGTAGCCGACGAAGGCAGCTATGTTAGCTATCTCGAAGGTTGTACAGCACCCCAGCGTGACGAAAATCAGCTGCACGCCGCAGTTGTGGAAATCTACGCAGGCAAAAATGCGGAAGTAAAGTACTCTACAGTGCAGAACTGGTATCCGGGTGACAAACAGGGTAAAGGTGGTATTTATAACTTTGTAACCAAGCGAGGCATCTGCGCCGGCGATTATTCAAAAATCAGCTGGACACAGGTAGAAACCGGCTCTGCTGTTACCTGGAAATACCCCAGCTGTATTCTTAAAGGAGACTATTCTGTAGGTGAGTTTTATTCTGTGGCGGTTACCAATAATTATCAGCAGGCCGATACCGGCACCAAGATGATTCATATTGGTAAAAACACCCGAAGCCGTATTGTCAGCAAAGGGGTCTCTGCCGGAAGAAGCCAGAACAGCTATCGCGGTCTGGTGCAGATCATGAAACGTGCCGAAGGTGCCCGCAATTTTAGCCAGTGTGACTCACTGCTGATGGGTGATAAATGTGGTGCGCATACGTTCCCCTATATAGAAGTTGAAAACCCTACGGCCAAAGTAGAACACGAAGCAACTACCTCCAAGATTGGCGAAGACCAGATCTTCTACTGCAATCAGCGGGGAATAGATACTGAAGATGCCGTAGCCCTTATTGTAAATGGCTATGCAAAAGAAGTCCTGAACCAGCTACCCATGGAATTTGCCGTGGAGGCTCAAAAACTATTGGCGCTTACGCTGGAAGGCAGCGTTGGTTAAGCTTCAATAATGCCTTACACGGAACCATGCATGCTGCAAGTGTGCATGGTTCCTATTTTTATATGCCAGCGCTTCTGCGGGTTCACTAATACGAAATAATGACCCGGCTGATGAATTTAAACAAACCTTCAACCAAAGACAAAGCTGTTTTTTAACGCACATACCCTTACTCATATGTTGTTGAATGTAAACAATCTTCAGGCATCCATAGATGGTAAAGCAATTCTTCAGGGCATCAACCTGGAAGTGAATGCGGGCGAAGTTCACGCTATCATGGGGCCAAACGGCAGTGGTAAAAGTACTTTAGCCTCGGTATTGGCTGGCCGCGAAGAGTTTGAAGTTACAGGGGGTTCTGTAAGCTTCAATGGCAAAGATCTCCTGGAGTTGGCACCCGAAGAGCGTGCCCGCGAAGGTTTATTCCTGGCCTTTCAATATCCTGTTGAGATCCCGGGCGTAAGCACCACAAATTTCCTGAAGACCGCCGTAAACCAGGTGCGCGAACACCGTGGCCTGGATAAGCTCGATGCTGTCTCTTTCCTTAAAATCATGAAGGAAAAGATGAAACTGGTTGAGATGAGCCAGAGCCTGTTGAACCGTTCTTTGAACGAAGGCTTCTCTGGTGGTGAGAAGAAAAGAAACGAGATCTTTCAAATGGCAATGCTGGAGCCCCATCTGGCAATTTTGGATGAGACGGATTCAGGCCTGGACATCGATGCCCTGCGCATTGTAGCCAATGGTGTAAATCAGCTCAAGAATAAAGACAATGCCGTTATTGTAGTAACCCACTACCAGCGTCTGCTCGATTATATTATACCAGATTATGTACACGTGCTCTATCAGGGTCGCATTGTTAAATCAGGTACAAAAGAACTTGCCATGGAACTGGAAGAAAAAGGATATGACTGGATAAAGGCAGAAGTTGAAGCTGGTGCTTAAATGCGCCCTTGGCATTCAACAACAGCGCTTTTAACCTTTTTTAATAGTCATGAATCAGAATACTGCTACCTATACTCAGACCATACAAAACGCACTGCTTAACAAAGAGAGCAGTGAAGAAGTGCGTCAACCCCAGATTCGCCAGCGTGGCATCGAAGCCTTTGGTATCCTGGGACTTCCTCATCCCAAACATGAAGAATATCGCTATACACCCATTGTAAAGGTGCTGGAGAAAGAATTTAGCCAGGGTTTCACCACCCTTGCTTCCCATCTTTCACCGCTTGATGCACAAAGCTTTTTCTTTCAGGGGCTAGAAGCTAACAGGTTGGTTTTCATCAATGGTCGCTACAGTCCGGAGGCCAGCAACATCATAAGCCCAGAATCTGAAATCAGGATAAAGCCTGTTTCAGAAGCTGGTACAGATGCACTTGGCAAAGTAGCCTCCCTGGACAAAGATGCCTTTGTAGCCCTAAACAGTGCTTATGCACAGGAAGGTGCCTACATCGAAATCCCGGCAAAAGCAGTAGTTGGCTTGCCCGTTGTACTGCATTTTCAATCAGATGCACGCGAAGGCAATACAACGGCTATGCCGCGCAATTACATTAGCATTGGCCGCCATGCGCAGGCCAGCATCGTAGAGGTATACAATAGCCTGGGCGATGCCACCAGCTTTGTGAATGCCCTTACTGAAATTGATGTGGCAGATGGTGCCCAGCTTGATTACTTTAAGGTGCAGACCGAAAGTGATTATGCCCTGCAGGTTAATGCCACCGAAGTACAGCAGGCGGCCAACAGCCGTTTCAGCAGCACTACCCTTACGTTGGGTGGCCGCATGGTGCGTAATAACCTCAATGTAGCACAGAATGGCTCCGGCTGCCATACAGATATGTATGGCCTGTATATGTTGCATGGTAAACAGCATGTTGACAATCATACCCTGGTAGACCATCGCCAGCCACACAGCACCAGCAACGAGCTGTACAAGGGCATTATGGACGATCAGTCTACGGGTGTTTTCAATGGTAAAATTTATGTGCAGCAGGCTGCACAGAAAACTAACGCCTTCCAAAGCAATAAAAACGTTTTACTTACTAATGGTGCAACTATCTTCACAAAACCACAGTTGGAGATTTGGGCCGATGATGTAAAATGTTCCCACGGTGCCACCACCGGACAGCTCGATGAAGAGCAGCTATTTTATCTGCAATCCCGCGGCATAGATGCCGTTACGGCAAGAGCTTTGTTGCTATTTGCCTTTGCAGCAGACATCATCGGCCATATTACCATAGGGCCATTACGCGACCACTTCTTAGGGTTGCTGAATGATAAGCTCCAAACCCGTTTTTTATGAAAACAGAATACGCAACCCTGGCAAGTTTTGATATAGAACAAATTAGAGCGCAATTTCCGGTGCTGCACCAGCAGGTGAACAAACACCCGCTGATCTACCTGGACAACGCTGCTACTACGCAAAAGCCGCAGGTAGTGCTGGATGCGCTGATGAACTATTATACCGGTTATAACAGCAATATACATCGCGGTGTACATACACTGGCTGAGCGTGCCACCACAGCGTTCGAGGAAACCCGTAAAGCAGCACAACGCTTCATGAACGCTGCCGAACCTCAGGAAATTATTTTTACCAAAGGATGTACCGATGGTATTAACCTGGTAGCCAGCAGCTGGGGACGCAGCCAGATCAAGCAGGGTGACGAAATCATTATAACCACCATGGAGCATCATAGCAATATTGTGCCCTGGCAAATGCTGTGCCTTGAGAAAGGTGCGACCCTGCGGGTGGTACCGGTTACAGAAGCCGGTGAAATGGAAATGGAGGCTTTTGATCAGCTTCTGAACGAGAAGACCAAACTTGTGTCAGTCGTCCATGCCTCGAATGCATTGGGTACAATTAACCCGGTACAGGAAATCATTCAAAAGGCACATGCTGTAGGTGCCATAGTAGTACTGGATGGCGCGCAGGCTGCCGCCCACCTCGACATTGACGTCCAGGCACTGGATGCGGATTTTTATGTGATTTCAGGGCACAAGATCTATGGTCCTACCGGAACTGGCCTGCTGTACGGCAAGCGCCGGTTACTGGAGGCAATGCCACCTTACCAGGGTGGCGGCGAAATGATCCGTGAGGTTTCTTTCGATGGCACCACCTATAACGACATTCCATTCAAATTTGAGGCTGGTACGCCCAACATTGGGGATATCGTAGCTTTTAAATTTGCACTGGACTGGATTGAGCAGATTGGCAAGCCTAATATGGCAGCACATGAACAGCAGTTGTTGCAGCATGCTAATACCCGGCTTGCAGATGTTCCCGGTCTCAGGCTAGTGGGTACCGCCCGGGAGAAAGTAAGTGTAGTATCATTCATTATTGATGGCGTTCACCCATTCGATGCCGGCATGATGCTGGATGCTCGTGGGATCGCCGTGCGCACGGGCCATCATTGTACCCAGCCCCTGATGAAACGCTTGGGCCTGGAAGGAACTGCCCGTGCTTCTTTCGCTGTTTATAATACAGTAGAAGAAGTAGATAAACTGGCCGAAGGCCTGGAGTATATTTCAAAAAGGATGCGCTAGCAGCATGCAGCATGGATAAAGCACCGATAGATACCATTCAGGACGAAATCATAGAAGAATTCAGTCTTTTTGAAGATGATCGGAATGGTAAACTTGAATACCTGATTGAGTTAGGGGAAAATCTGCCGCAGGTAGATGAAAAGTATAAAACTGATGACAGGCTGATTAAAGGCTGTCAGAGCAAAGTGTGGTTGGTTTCCCAGCGGGAGCAGGAACGGCTCAAATACCTGGCAGATAGTAATACAGCTATCACAAAAGGCCTGATTGCACTCCTGATTCGGGTACTTTCGGAGCAGAAG
>JASLAE010000269.1 GCA_030147305.1 Cesiribacter sp. | reverse complement strand
GAATAATATTATTTTCAGCCCACCCCAAGAGGATTCGCAAAGTAACGAAGAGAGCTATGAAATTTTTGAGTAAATGTCTTTTTTACATGTGCCTGTTATTGAGCATAAATTTTACCGCTCAGGCACAAACACCTGCAACTGAGGGCAATAGTTTGTCCAGGCAGTTCCGGGATCTGAAGGAAAGTTCTAATAACTATCAGGAATATAAAGTTGTAAGAGAAAGAAACCTGGACCTTTTCTGGAAAAATGTGCAGGATACACTGGCCGCACGCCAGCGCCAGATGCTGGAGGCCAAACAGCAAATTCAGGAACAGCAGCAGGAAATAAGCCGGCAGGGGCTTGAAATTAAAGAACGTACCGAAGCAGTCTCTGAGAGTGAATATGAAAAAGCACACATTCAGGTGCTGGGCATGGATGTACGCAAAGAAACCTACAAAACGTTTAACTGGGTAGTTATTGGCATACTGCTTCTGATTGTGGCCATTGCCCTTTATAACCACCGCAACAGCAAGCGCTTTGCCCAGCGCAAGCGTACGGACCTGGAAATGCTGGAGCAGGAGTTTCAGGACTTTAAAAACCGCTCGCGGGAAAGAGAAACCAAGCTTATGCGCGAATTGCAGACAGAACGCAATGCAGTAGAAGACTTAAACCAGCAGTTAGACGCTGCGCAAAGAGGCCGGACAGGCGTGTAAGGCTGCCCCATTCAAAAAATCATTCAAAAGCTAGTATTATCCAAAGTGCTAGCTTTTTGTTTATCCTTTAAATTGGGTATTTTATTCATAAAAAGTGTAGCTTTTAATAACTTTACATTATTGGACTAAAGGCCAGGCAAAATATGAACTTTTTTGACCTAGCTTTAGTAAAGTGATCAGAGTTTACCCTATAGTTCTCCTCTAAACAAATATGGCCATAGCGATGCAAAAGGATAAAGCAAAAGAATCATTTTGCTTTCAGGAAGTGAAGGAGTTTAGCCGCTATCTTTTAGACGAGCGCCTGGATGATGTGGCCAGGGAAAACCACAATATGATGCGGGCACTTCAATTGCCCCTGCTAAAAGCATTTGAGCATCTGACAGAAGCAGAACTTTTAGAGATGATCCGCCAGTCATTTAAGCAGTTTCTGACAGATATAGAAGAAGACACCGCACTGGCAAATGCTATTGTCTCTATTATTCGCTGGAAAGAAAACCAGCTTCCTGGTATTTCAAGAGACAGTGTGCAGGTAGCTGACTTTGTGATGGTATACAGTATTCGCAAACAGCTTTTTCTGAAATTCCTGCCCGACTACACCGACGACTGCAAGAAAATTGTTGCGGTAATGCAGGAGCTGGAACATTTCCACATAGAGCTGGAACGCTATGCATTCGAAACTTTCGTAGAAATTCAAAAGGAAGAACTGAGGCATCAGAACGAATTTCTATCCTCCCTGGTCCATAGCAGCGAAGACACCATTATTGCCTATGACAAAGAAGGCAGGATCACTGAGTGGAACCAGATTGCAGCAACTTCATTTAAAAAAACCAAAGCAGCTGTAACCGGTCAAAAGGTTGCGGATGCTTTTCCAAAACTGCTCACTACCAACTACTACAAGGCACTTCAGCAGGCCTTAAAAGGAGAGCGGATAAAGCTGCTACACCAGAAATATGTGAACCGCAAGGGCTGGTATGATGCCACCCTCACGCCGCTCTTCGACTCCAAGGGTGGTGTAAATGGTGTGCTAAGCGTGATGCACGATGTTACAGATACCGTAGAGCAGGAAGAAATACTAAAGGAACACCAGGAAGAGCTGCAGGCTTCTAACGAAGAATTGCAGGAAAGCCTTACCCAGCTGGAAGAAACCCAGGAAATATTAAAAACTGCTGTTGAACAACTGGAAGAAGCACAGGCCATTGCAGGCCTTGGCAACTGGGAGTACGATGTTTCCCGCAACCTGGTCTATTGGTCTAAAGAACTGCGCCGCATCTATGGCATCGGCGAAGAGGAGCTGGACCTTACCTATAACACTTATCTTGAATATATCCATCCCGAAGACCGGGAAGAGGTGGCTTCTGCCATTGCTAAATGCTTTGAGAATAAAGAGCCTTACAGTTTCGAACATCGGATCATCCGCCGCGATGGCGAAGTTCGCTGGATTCTGGGACTGGGCAAGCCTACCGTAAGCTTTAATGGAAAGCTGTTAAAGATCAATGGCACGGCCAAGGACATAACGGAACGTAAACTAGCGGAAATGAAAGTGCTGGAAGAGCAGCACTTTATCCAGAAAGTAACGGATACCACCCCCGATATAATTACTGTTTTTGACCTGGAGAAAAGGGTTAATATATACGGTAATCGTGAATTGTATGAAGTGCTGGGGTACACGGCAGCAGAAGTAGAGGAGTATCGCAAAACCATGGGTGCCAATTGGGTCTTTTCCCTGCTACACCCCGAGGACCTGCCCCGCTTTTTTGCTTTTATTGAAAGCCTGCGCTCCCACACCGGGCACGAGGCCCGTGAAATAGAATACCGGGGAAAAAATAAGCATGGCAACTACCTTTGGGTGCTGGGCCGCTACAATGCTTTTAAACGCAATGAAAATGGCCAGGTAACGCAGATTATCGGCATTAGCCGCAACATTACCGAACGTAAAAAAGTCGAACAGCTTATTCGTGACAACGAAGCACACCTGCGCGAACTCAATACAAAGCTGGAGGAGCAGGTAATGGTCCGCACGGCAGAGCTTACCCGCAAAAATCAGCAGCTTCTGCGCATCAATGGCGACCTGGACAACTTTATCTACACGGCTTCACACGACTTAAAAGCCCCAATCGCTAACCTGGAAGGCCTGCTTACCCTGCTGGATCCAAAAATAAAGGCTAACCTGACAGAACGGGAGCAGGACCTGCTGGAAATGATGCATCAATCCATCAGGCGCTTTAAGAAAACCATCAAAGATCTTACTGACATCGCCCAGATGCAGAAAGAACTGGAAGAAGAAACAGCTGAGAAAGTTTTTTTCATTCCGCTTTTGCAGGATGTACAGGCCGATATCAGCAACCTTATTGAAGAAACCGGCACCCAGGTTTTTACTCAGTTAGAGGTAGAGGAGTTTGGGTACAACCGTAAAAACCTGCACAGTGTCCTGCACAACCTCATTACCAATGCCATTAAATACCGCCTGCCTGAGCGCACACCCGAGATCAACATCAGCACCCGCCGCCTGGGAGACTTTGTAGTGCTGCGGGTTTCAGACAACGGCCAGGGCATTCCGGAAAAACAACAGGAAAAGATCTTTTCCCTGTTCAAGCGCCTGCATAAAGATGTAGAAGGCTCCGGCATGGGCCTGTACATCGTAAAGCGTATTATTGAGAACAGTGGAGGTCGCATAGAAGTAGCAAGCACAGTAGGAAAGGGCTCTGTCTTTACCCTCTACCTAAGAGACCAGACAATAAATGAAAAATAAGCTCGATACCATATTGTTGGTCGACGATGACATGATCAGTAATTATATTACTGAAGAGATGATTCGCGAAAGAGGTATTGCCAAAACGATAAAAACGGCAACAGATGGTAAGCAGGCACTGGATATCCTGCAGAATATACAGCAGGCGCAATCTGCCGCCAGAGACAGTATTCTGGTGCTGCTGGATTTGAACATGCCCATGATGGATGGCTTTGAATTTATGGATGAACTACAGGCGCTAAAACTGCAACAACAGGTAGTAGTAGCAATTCTTACAAGCTCCAACAATTACAGAGACTTGTCGCAGGCAAGCAAATACCGCTTTGCTGCTTATCTGCAAAAACCTATCTCTATAGAAGAGGTTTTAGCAGTTGTAGATACAAATTTTGAAGCAACTACAAAGCACTAACAGACAATAAAAAAAGGCTCCTGAAACAGAAGCCCCTTTTTGTATCCAAACATTTATTACAAAAGTCAAACATTAGTTTTGCGTACCTGAGTCCAGGCGGCGCTGCTCTTCTTCACCGGCGCTCTTACGACGGCGAATCGGCTTCACTTCCTTGTTGCCAAAAGCGTAAGTGAAGGTCAGGCGTGCCTGGCGGCTTTCCCATTGGTTACGGATGGTCATGTCCATCCCGCCAAAATTCTGGGTGCCCTGCCAGCGCATGGTGTTGAAAATGTCATTCACGTTCAGCTTCAGGGTTGCTGCTTTGTCCATGAAGGTATACTGCAAACCCGTATTGATAGACCACATTTCTGCCGAACGCATGGCACCATAGACCTGCGGTGAATTGTAGAAGCCGGTAAGCTCTGCAGAGAATGCTGAATTGAGCTTAAAGCGGTTCATGATATTAAGGTTAAATGAGGTCATGGTTGCATCCAGCTGCTCACCCATCAGCTCGCCTTTGTAGCGGTTGCGGAAGAGGCTGAAGCTATTCTGCGCGCTCCACCATTTGGTAAAATCTACCGGTGCACTCAGGTTCACATTCAGGTTATACAGATCGGCCAGGTTTCTCATGGTTGCGTAGCTGTAGCGGTTGTCTTCTTCATTCAGCTCCGGCACCTGTGTGTATACATCTGAAGTATGGCTGTAGCCAACATTCAGGCTATACATTTTCATGAAAGTATAGTTGGCCTGCAGCTGGTTGGTAAACTGCGGCTGCAGATCGGGATTGCCCTGAAAATAGGAGTACTTGTCCATCAGGTATACAAATGGGTTCAGCATCTGGTAAGACGGACGGTCTATGCGGCGGCTGTAAGACAGGCCTGTCTGATGCTTGTCATTGATGTTGTACTGCAAAAAGGCACTGGGGAACAGCTCCAGGTAATCTTTGGTGCGTATTTCTTTTTTTAGTGAGTGAATTGCCTTCGTACCAGGTATGCTCTGCCCGCAGGCCAGTCTGTACACTTAATTTACCAAACTGACGGCTCCAGTTCGCATAGCCAGCATTGATGCGCTCTTCGTACAGGTAGTGATTGGTGCGGGTTTCATCTACTTCTTTTACTTCCTCAATCACATTGTAAAACTGCACATCGTTGTCGGTGGTCACAAAGCTGGTTTTAGCACCCAGTTCAATCTTTCCTTTTTCAATGGGCAGGGTATAATCCAGCTTACCAACCAGAATATCAATATCAGAAGGGGTAATGCTGCTAATTACTTCCAGCGTGTTATTGTTAGGGTCAGCATACTGAGACAGGTTGGTAATATCATCTGTTTTCTCTCCGCTGAAGAGGGTGTATTCTACATCGGCAGACAGCTCGTGACCGGGCTTTCCTAAGTTGCGCAGGTAGTTGGCATTAAAGGAATAATTGCCCATGCCATTCTTTACTTTTCCCCTGGTTTCCAGATCTTCAATGAGCTCGTTATTGCTCAGGTATCGCTGATAGGTATCGTTATTAAGGTTTAGGTCCCAGGAGTTTGTGAAACCAGTAAAAGACACTCCAAAAGTATTTTTATCGTTCAGGGCATAATCTACACCAGCCTTAAAACTCTGGCCCTGCCCGGTAAAGGGTCTGAAGTTATTTTGGTCGAACAGGATTTGCTGTCCGTTATAATCCACCCGGCGGTCTAAGAAGGTTTCGCTGTAGCGGCGGCCGTAATTATAGTTGTAGTTACCAAACCAGTTAAAGCTGCCCTTGCGGTAGTTTAGGTTAAGACCGCCATTGGCTTTTTCGTAACGGCCGTAGCCGGCACCAGCAGTCAGGCTGCCGTTAAAGCCATCGCTCCGGCCTTTTTTGGTGCGTATATCAATGATGCCTGAATTGCCATCGGCATCATATTTTGCAGAAGGGTTGGTGATGATATCTACCCGCTCTACCGCATCACTGGGCATGTTGCGCAACAGGTTGGCTACCTCTGTGCCCGACATACGGGTGCGGCGGCCATCAATCATCACAATAACCCCATTCTTACCATTTAGGTTAATGTTATCGTCTTTGTCTACAATAATGCCGGGTGCTCTTTCGAGCACCTCCAGGGCATTGCCGCCACTTGCCAAAATGCTACCTTCTACATTTACGACCGTACGATCGGCCTGCTGCTCTATCATAGGCTTTTGGCCCACCACCGTTACGGCCTGTAGCTGTTCTACATTTTCTTTTAGCTGCAGCTGGGGCAGC
>JASLAE010000026.1 GCA_030147305.1 Cesiribacter sp. | reverse complement strand
CTACCTGGAAACCCTGCTCTACCAAAATTTGCAGGCTGGGCACGGCAAATTCCGGCGTACCCATAAAAACAATGCGTAAATCAGACATCTAACAAATTTTAATAAAACTACCGTCTTTTGCGCAAATGCTCAAGGTATTGCACCTTTTCCAGCGCAAAGAAAGGAAGATACTGGTCATAGGCATAATGGAAGTTTTGTTGCAACTGCATGCCAGCCTTTAACAGTACCCGCTGAGATGCTTTATTATGGGGATGGGTAACAGCTACAATCTTTTCCAGGCGTGCTTTAAAAAATGCATGGTGCACCAACGCCTTTGCTATTTCTGTTGCATAGCCTTTGCCCTGCGCCAGCGGTTTTAATTTATAACCGATCTGTAGTTCCTCACAATTCTCCAGTGTAGAAAGAGAGGCCGTGCCAATATAATGGCTGCTTGAGAGTTCAATAACCGCCCAGACTCCCGTATGGGGTTCAGTTGCGTAATTGTTGATAAAGTCCAGCATGCGGGCCCGGCTCTCCGCAGGGGTGCGGGGCCTGCCGGTAATATAACGCATCACCAGCGGATCGCCTTCCACAGATCTGTAAGCAGGTAGGTCAGACAAACTAAGCTGCCTTACCAGCAGACGAGTTGTTCGGAAAATAATAGCATTAGTCGGCATCCTGGTATAGCACGTATTTTTGCCGCATGGCTTTATAGAGATCCAGCTCAGCCTGCCAGCTTTCCCTGATCTGCTCTTCTGTTAAACCCTGTTTGATTTGCTCTGCAAGTTTGTCGGTTCCGGCAAGCGTATTGAAGAACTTCGTAAAAAACTTTTCTTTCTCTGGGAATCGCCTGTAATTCAAGATTACAAAGCCAACATCCAGGCGGTTTGGAGGATTTATATTTCTCAGGTCCATACCCCAGCATTCCTTTCCTTCGAGGGGAGGATTCTTAGCACCGGGCATATTTTTTGGCGTAAAGCTAAAGTTGCCAAATGTTTTATCGGGATAACCTACCACCTGAAAGGGAAAGGGCGTGCCCCGGCCCAGGCTCATGGGTGTTCCCTCAAATAAACATAAGCTGGGGTAGAGCAGAATAGACTGCTGATTAGGAAGGTTGGGAGAGGGACGCACGGGAAGCACGTAAGGCTGGCTATGGTGGTAGTTTTCCATAGGAACTACCATAAGCTTTGCTTGCTTTTTACCGGCCAGCCAGCCTTCTCCATTAATCATCTGGGCAAGTTCCGCAACGGTAAGACCATGGATGATCGGGATGGGGTGCATGCCCACAAAAGAACGAAACTGCGGCTGAAGCACCGGCCCATCGATGATGTGCCCATTGGGATTTGGCCTGTCAAGCACCAGTATTTCTTTACCTTGTTCTGCGGCAGCTTCCATTGCATAGTGCATGGTGCTGATGTAAGTGTAAAAACGGGCGCCAACATCTTGTATATCAAACACGAGCACATCTATATCCTGCAGTTGTTCCGGGCTTGGCTTTTTGTTGCTGCCATAGAGCGAGACCAGGGGGAGGCCGGTAAGCGAATCGGTAGTGCTTGCAACCTGTTCACCGTTAGAGGCATTGCCCCGAAAGCCATGCTCAGGTGCAAACACCTTTTGCACACTGATGCCCTCTTTTAAAAGCAGATCAACCAGGTGGATGGATTCACCCGTTTCCTGAGGCACCAGGGAAGTATGGTTCACAATAAGCCCCACCCGCTTTCCTTGTAACAGGGGGAGATAAATATTTTTTCGCTCAACCCCTAACACAAGTGGGGGCGCCTGCGTTGGTGAGCTGTAAGATGGCGGTGTGGTGGCAGCGAGCGTGTCTTCTGCAGGCGTTGTTGTTGCCTGCTGACGGGATACTGGCGACTGGCAGGAAGCCAGGGATAGCTGAGGGATCAACAACAGCAAAAGCATACTTTGCTGCAGAAATAACTTACAAAATTTGCCAAACAATTCTAATTGCTGCATCATTGTGACGTTTGATGTACTTAACCTATTAATGGCCGGGGCTTGAACTTATCCTACTTTATTTCTTCGCGCATCAGCAAAGCCAACCAGAGCTCCTTTTCTGCTATTATTCATAAAATAGCCATTGCAAGTATTGCCCTGGGACTTGCAGTGATGATTGTTTCTTTTCTGATCCTGAAGGGTTTTCAGCAGAACATCACAGACAAAGTAGTGAGTTTTGGTGGTCATCTGCAAGTTACCCGTTATACCTTCGGCAATATGTATGCCGAAAATCCTATCTCCAACAAACAGGATTTCTACAAAAATCCTGAAAAATATCCATACCTGTCGCATGTGCAGCAGTTTGCTTTTAAACCGGGATTGTTAAAAACACAGGACGAAGTGCTTGGTGTAATGCTGAAAGGTGTGGGTAAGGATTACGATCGGGAGCGCTTTGCTTCCAATATGCTGGCCGGCACTTTTCCAGTGCCACACGATACAGCCGTATCATCACAGGTGGTGGTGAGTCAAAAAATAGCAGATCAGCTCCGGCTGGAGGTTGGTGATGACGTGATCATGTATTTCGTGCAGAACCCGCCACGTTTCCGCAGGCTTTCGGTAAGTGGTATCTACAGCACCGGCATGGAAGATTTTGATGAGGCCCTGATCCTGGGAGATATTAATTTGGTGCGGCAACTCAACAACTGGAGTGATACCCTGGCAGGAGGGATGGAGATTTACATCAAAGATTTTGATAAGCTAGACCAGGCGCAGGAGCTGCTTTACGAACTAACCAACTACAGTTATTATGTAGAAAAAATTACTGACCGCAGCATTCAGATATTTGAGTGGCTTAACCTGCTGAACAGGAATGTGGTAATCTTCCTGGCACTGATCCTGTTTGTAGCTAGCTTTAACATGGTTTCCATCTTGCTAATCCTGATCATGGAGCGTACACCCATGATTGGCACCCTGATGGCACTTGGAGCCACCAATGGTCAGCTACGGCGAATTTTTATCACCAATGGTATGCTCATGGTACTCAAGGGGATCATGTGGGGAAATATTATTGCCTTAGGCTTTGGTTTTATACAGCAGCAGTTCAAGCTGATTCCCCTTGACAAAGAGAACTATTATATGGATACGGTGCCCATTCTCTGGGACTGGCCCATCATTCTGGGTTTGAATTTATTAATTTTTGTGCTGGTGATGCTCATCCTGCTCATCCCTTCAACCATCATCTCGCGCATCCAGCCTATCAAAGCAATCAAGTTCGATTAATGATTAAAGTTTTTTCACTGCGGGGTTGCTTAGACGGGATCAGTCAGCTGCTGAGCGCGCATTCCAAAATTTTCTCTTGAGTGCTGGGCAAAGGTTTTAGACTATTTCTAAAAGATAAAGGTCAAAGATTGTTCGCATCCCTCAACAAGCCATTAACCGGTTCAGTGGGTTGATAGCTGCGGAAGAAAGACTTGAGCTTCATGTAGATGATGCCAAAGATGGCTTCCTTGAAAATGTTTTTAGACATTTTGCTTACCCCTTTGTCACGGTCAGTGAAAATGATGGGTACTTCTTTGATGCCAAATCCCCACTTCCAGGCAGTGAATTTCATCTCGATCTGGAAGGCATATCCAACAAACTTGATTTTATCCAGGTCAATGGAGGCCA
>JASLAE010000001.1 GCA_030147305.1 Cesiribacter sp. | reverse complement strand
CATGGATGCTACCTGAAAATATACTGTATCTCCGACATGAAGCCAGTGAAACTGCGAAAAATCGCCAGCATCCCTTCTGCGGAACCAGTGATGGGGCTCTATGATGATTTTACCCGAATTTGACACAAAGCGTTCCTCACTACTGCCACTACCATCGACTCCTGTTTTTGATCCTTTTAGCTGAAAGCGCAGCTGCTGCTGAACAGAATCTACGCCGGTAATCGTAACGATCCAGTCTTCGTCCTCTACATTAGCCGCTAACCGTACCCCCAACAGCTGGCCGATGCGGGAAAAAGAAAATTCATTTGCTTTAGGACTGGGACGGGTGTAGTTGTAGCAACCCGCCAGATCAGAAGGCGCTTTACCATCTACCAGTATTTGTACGGCATCCCTTTTTTTAAACCCATTTTCCCAAACCAGATCAACACGATTTCCCTCCAGAGGGATACTGAGGGGTTGTTTCCCATTTGAATAATCCTTTCCGCTCTTTAATACTGTTGCCTGGGTGGAAGCAGTTGTTGCTGCATTGCCAGCCGGTAAAGCCTCAAAGTGCTTTTTGATGATCTCGGCCATCAGGTAATTTCCATGGGCATTCAGGTGCACATGATCGCTTAAAAGTGCAGCGGCATCCAGCTGGTTCTTAGCCAGGTATTCTTTCCAGGCTGCTCTTACATCAATCAACGCCAACCCATATTTTTTTGCCAGGGCAGGCAATACTTCTGTAGCATGCTTATCGTGCCATTCCTGATCCTGGCCAACGCTCATATGATCCGTCTGTAAGGCTATTTCGGCTGTAGTCTGGCTGCGAATGCTGCGTATAATTTGTTCGTAATCATCTACATTGCCATAATCATGAAACAGGACCAGGTCGGGGTAAACGGTTCTTACATCATTTTCAACCATAAGTTTTAGTCTGTCGGTGCTAAAACCACCAATGGCTTTGTTAATCACCCTGACATTCGCCCGCGGATATTGCTGCTCCAGGTAACGCTTTACGCTCTTCCACCAATCCTGTTCACTAATGGACTGACCGTATACCAGTACCCGTACTTCCTGTGGAGAATGTTTAGCATCTGCGTTCAATAATTGGGTTGTACGGATAAGGTAGGGCGTAAAACGAGCAGTATCTGCCTGGTGTGTTACAGGAAAATAAGTTTGTGAAGCCACTAAGAAAGGGGCAAACACCAACAGCAGAAAACAAATGCGCCTGAATAAAATCGGCATAGCGGTTACGTTCATGAGTAGATGGCTACAATTTTTTCACTAGCTTTCATTAGCAGAAATATAGATACTTAACTGCATAGATCTTGTAAAATCACCATTATTTGAGCAGCTTTTCTCATCGCTAAATTCTATTATTCTGCTAGCAAACAAGTGCCTATCGGTTCAAAGCAGGACAGTTAAGGACTGCAAAATTTTTATATTACTTCATTCTCAACTATGAAGCGTTTAAATCATGAAAAATAAAGCCTATGATGTCTGTATTTTCCTTGTTCTTTTTGGCTTTTTAATAACGGGTAGGGTACAGGCCCAGCAGTTCCAGCAATTAAAGATAAGCGATAACCAAAAATATATAGTTACCAAGGAAGGTAAGCCCTTCTTTTGGCTGGGAGATACGGCCTGGGAGCTATTTCATCGCCTCAGCCGGGAAGAAGCCGATACCTATCTGAAAGACAGGGCTGCCAAAGGTTTTACAGTAATTCAGGCGGTTGCCCTGGCCGAGCTTAATGGTTTGGATGTACCGAATCCCTATGAGGAGGTTCCGCTTATCAACATGGATCCGGCCAAACCCAACGAAAAGTATTTCGGGCATGTCGATTATATCATAAACAAAGCAAATGCGTTGGGCATGTATGTGGGCCTGCTGCCTACCTGGGGCGATAAGTTCAATAAAAAATGGGGACAGGGCCCGGAGGTGTTTACCCCGGCAAATGCCAAAGCCTATGGCGAATTTCTGGCAAAGCGATACAAAGACAAAAACATTATCTGGATCCTGGGTGGCGACAGAAACCCGGCAGATGAAGAGGATTATGCCATTATCCGGGCCATGGCAGAAGGCCTGAAGGGTGTACACAAGGGTGCACAGCTGATGACGTACCATCCCGAAGGCGGCAGGAATTCCTCTGAGCTTTTCCCGGAAGAAGCCTGGCTGGATTTGCACCTGTTTCAGTCGGGCCACAATTTTATAGATGGCCCCAACTACAACTTCAATGCTACCAACCTGAAGCTTCATCCCCTGAAGCCTACCATCGATTCTGAGCCTCGTTATGAGGATCATCCTGTTGACTGGAAACCCGCCGAAAAAGGCTGGTTTGGTGCTTTTGATGTGCGGCAGGCTGCTTACTGGAGCATGTTATCGGGCGCTGCGGGCCATACCTACGGTAATCACAACATCTGGCAAATGTGGGAGGAGGGCAGAGGGCCCATTTCCTGGGCGCGTACCAACTGGAAAGAAGCGCTGCACCATGACGGGTCCAGCCAGATGGGCATCATGAAAAAGCTATTCGAGCTTAGGCCCTGGTACCAGCTACAACCAGACCAAAGCCTTATCCTCAATCCAAACGAAGAAGGCCCTGAATACCAGATGGCAGCCATTGCCAACGATCAGTCCTATGCCTTGATCTACAATCCCTATGGCAAAACCCTAGAGG
>JASLAE010000496.1 GCA_030147305.1 Cesiribacter sp. | reverse complement strand
CTTCACCCCTATTTTTTTACCAGTGGTAACCAAACTGGGTGTCGATCCAACCCATTTCGGCATCATGATGGTGCTTAACCTGTGTATTGGACTTTGTACACCACCGGTAGGCTCGGTTTTATTTGTAGGCTGTGGGGTCGCCGATATTAGCATCAGCAAAGTTGTAAGGCCGCTCCTGCCCTTCTTTATAGCCATGATTGTAGCTTTGTTGCTGGTTACGTACATTCCGGCACTAAGCTTGTGGCTACCCAGAGTATTTGATTTATAATGCCTGAAAATAGTATTGAGGTGTCTTTGTCTGCTTATCTGCTATACTGAAGGAAATCATAATCAGGCATACCATTACAAATATTTAAGATAGAAGAGCCACATTTATAATTTTACCCCGGATGGAAAGCCCTGGCAGGTATGAAACAGCTACCTTTTCTGGTTATCGTGATATTAGGGCTGTGCCTGAGCTGCAATAAGCCTGCAAAAGATTCGCCACTAAGCGTTAGAGAGGGCAGCCCAGAAGCGAAGGCTACCAGGTGCTATGTTGCAGCTATGGGGCAGGACAGTGCCTTTTTAGCTCTTACTATGGCCGGCCATACTGTAACGGGTAATTTAAGCTACCATTACTACCAGAAAGATAGAAACACAGGCACCTTACAAGGTACCATCAAAGGAGATACGCTAATTGCTGACTATACTTTCTGGTCGGAGGGAACTGAATCTGTGAGAGAAGTTGTGCTGTTAAAACAGAACGATCAATGGGTGGAAGGTTACGGACCTGTTAAAGCACAAAACGGAAAAATGGTTTTTATTGACCTGGATTCTTTAACATACGGCAGCGGCTGGGTTCTCAAGCCTACTGCCTGTTCAAATTAGTAATGCATAATGCCTGCTACAGAACCCGCTAGATTAGCCGAACCTGTAGCAGGCATTACTGCTTTAAAAATCTATAGATACCGCCCCTCTGTCACACTTCCTTAAAGTGCAGTTTTGGTCTGATGGAAGTAGATCCAGTCCAGATTCAAAATGTCCTGCTCTTTATCTTCGCTTTTGAAGACAAAGTAAAGGTCATGTATGCCCTGGTTAGGTTGCACGGCAGCTTTTAACTGGCTAAAGTTTTTGTCTTTTCCCGCGGTTACTGTTGCCTTACTAATCACCGGACCATTGGGGTCATCCAGCCGCAGCTCTATGGTGCCCGGAGCCAGCCCCTGCAGCTGATAGCTAAGCTGGCTAATGTTGGTGAGATCTATTGCCTTGAAAGCTATGTAGGAGCCATCGCGGATATTACTCACATAGGCCAAACTGCCGCCCTGGGGTCTTTGCTGTTGCACGTTCCTGTTAGCATCATAAGCTTCTGCCTGTACCCTGGGGTGCCTGAGTACCAGGGTTTCTCTGGAGGCAATTGGGCTAATGCCGTTGGCGCCTTTATCCTGGTAAGCAATGTTGAAAATATAGCTACCTTCCTCGCCTTTTCCGGTGTGCTGGTCAAATGCAAGCGTACCCTCCAGTGGCAGGCTGGGTTGTGCCGGCTTTTCGTCTGCCAGGGAGAGAATGTACTTGCTCATCTCAGTTGTCTCTTCTTCGGTATGTTGTGGATGGGCAGCCATCAGGCGGTCACCCCATACGCCACCTCCACCGGTAATGATCTTTTTTGCCAGGAATTCAATAGCAGAATAGTCGCCTTTATATTTGAGCGCCACATCTTTATAAGATGGCCCCACAGATGCCTCTGCCATGGCATGGCATGAACGGCAGTCGCTACCTTCTATGAGCTGCTTGCCACGCAAAAACTCCGCGGCTCCTGCTCCACCAGCAGGATCAATCAGTGCCAGATCTTTGCCCTGGGCCAGGTAACTAAAATGCATCATGAGGTTATCCTGGGTAATACCGCCATTACGCAAAGAACCATCTTCTTTGTCCTGCACAGCTACGCTGTAGGCCAGGCTGCCACCATCGGTAAAGAAGCTGCGGTTCCCGTTTACAGTTATGGTTACTTCGGGTGGCTCGTTACCCACATTGATGGGCAGGCTGGCGCTGCTGGTTTTACCATTACGATCGCTTACCTCTAGCATCACCTGGTAAGTACCCGGTTTATCAAATGTATAAGTGGGTGTTTTTTCGGTAGCAGCTACCGTTTTGGCATCAGTAAAGCGCCAGGCATAGGTAAGCGTTTCTTGTGCATCATAATCAAATGACTCGGCTGCAGAGAAGGTAACCGTAAGCGGTGCTGCCCCTACCTTACGGTCTGCTGCAATGCGGGCTACCGGTGCCCGGTTGCCTTCGGCATATTCTACCTTTACCAGGCGTGCTTCATCGTTATTAGCAAAATAATTAGCGCCATACTCCAGAATATACAGCGCACCATCGGGACCAAAACGCATATCAATAGGCTTCACCCAGTTTTCATTGGGCATGAAGGGCTCAATCTTCTCTACGTTGTGGTCTTTATCGAAGCTTACAACCTTTATCCAGCTGCGTGCCCATTCATAAATAAACCATTTACCTTCGTAATAAGCCGGGAATTTATTTTCTGAGTCGCCATACTGCTTTGCATGGTAGAAGGGACCAGCCATAGCGCTTCGGCTACCGGTACCCAGCATGGGAAATTCTTCAGATTCGCCATAAGGGTACCAGAGCAGCGCTGGCTGTGCAGCTGGTAGTACCTTGCTGCCCGTATTGTTGGGCGATTCATTTACCGGCCTTTTAGGGTCAAACTTAGGACCGGGGGTATCTGTGGTAAAATCCCAGTCGGGATACGCTTTATTATCACCTACAAAATAAGGCCAGCCATAATTGCCTGGTTTGCGGGCCTGGTTCCACTCGTCATAGCTTTGCGGGCCCTGTACACCATCCTGTCCGCCGTCGGGACCAACATCGCCCCAGTACACATAACCATTGGCATGGTCTATGGTAAAGCGGAAAGGATTGCGGGCGCCCATCACATAGATTTCCGGCCTGCCTTCTTTACCATCTTTAGAGAACAGATTTCCTTCCGGGATGCTGTAGGTGCCATTTTCCTCCAGCTTAATGCGCAGGATCTTACCTCGTAGGTCTTGTGTATTGCCTGAAGATTTCTGTGCATCGAAAGGCGCACGGCCCGGACGTTCGTCAATGGGTGTAAAGCCATTAGACTCTTTAGAGCTGGTATTATCGCCGGTGGAGAGGTAGAGGTAACCATCGGGACCAAACTCTATACCGCCTGCCGAATGGCAGCAGGTTTCACGCTGCACAGGCACCTCCATCACAATTTTTTCACTCTGCATGAGCAGGCTGTCACCCAACATTTTAAAGCGTGACAGGTTCTGCCTTGGCTCACCACCTAAGGGTGAGTAGTAGAAATAAACCCAGCTATTGTTGGCAAATTGTGGATCGGTTGCTACGCCTAGCAAACCATCTTCATAATTTCCTTCAGTAGAAACATCAAACTTTGCGATCACCCGGGTTTTATTTTCACCGGGTTTATAGAGTTTTACCAGTCCCTCCCGCTCTATGAATAAGACGCGATGGTCCGGCAGAATAGTCATCTGCATGGGTTCATTCAGGTCGTTGTCCAGCGTAACGGCTACAAAGCGGTTTTCGTCGGGCACCCTTAGGGTCTCTGCTTGAGCGTAATCGGGTCTTTTACGGTCAGCGGCCTCTTGTATGGCGGTAAAAAGACTTTCTGCCGATGCTTTGCCACCCGCAGCTCCTAAATCCACAGGCATATAGCTGATATTGCCCCCATCGTATGAGAATGAGTGCAGTGCTGTGTTATTGGCGGCACTGGCTTTGGCCACCTGCTGTGCCTGTGTTAGTTCTCTTACAAGCTGATTATACCAGGGCCATGCAAACTGCAGGTCTGCCGTGTCTGTAGAGAAGTTTAACAGCACCAGGCTGCCACCGGCTTCTACAAAACGCTCCAGATCGGTCTGCTGACGATAGTTGAGCTGATGGGGATCCAGCTGCCAGAAGACCAGGGCATTAAATTCTTTAATGCTGTCTTCTACAATCATGCTGCTGGTATCTGCCCGCACCGCCCTTGTTTTGCTCTCATCGAACCTGCGCATCACTTCACTGACAAGTTGCCGGGCATCTTCTTTTTCCAGCAATTCGGCAGGACTATATATCAAAACCCGGGGGTCTGGCGATGAACAGGAGAAAAAAACGGCCGTTAAAGCCATTATAAAAAATAAACTTTTCATGCGTGTCTGTTTATTTTAATAGAGGCAGGTGCAAATGCTGCTGTCTATGCTGCATGCTTGTTCCTGACTCATCTGCTAAAGATAACGCTCTTACCCGTTTTATGAGTAGTACAAAAGTAACAATTATTCATACTTAGCGGTGGAAGCGGTATTTAAAACGTAATTAAAGTATTATTTCTTACCCGAGTAGCATGTTTTCATATAAGAAAAGTAAAGCATGAACTCATTTTCGTAAATTCGGCTGTTCCTACACATTTAGTTTGCTGCAATCCATCCATACCTGATTTAGAGGAACCAAGTATACTGCTTATGTGTCGTATAATTAAGCGGTCTATGAACAGCCATTAGCAAGACCCATTACTACTTTACAACCATGACAACCGATTTTCAGGAAATAAATATACAAATTCCACGCACCGATAAACCCAGAGTTGTGGTGATTGGTGGTGGTTTTGCGGGTCTTAAGATTATGAAGGAGATTGATACCCGCTACTACCAGGTAGTGGTGCTGGACAGGCACAATTATCACACCTTTCAACCCCTTTTGTACCAGGTAGCCACGGCGGGCTTGGAGCCCGGTTCTATTGCCGGTCCGCTCAGGCACTATATCGAAGATAACGAAGAGGTATTTTTCCGCATGGCCAAGGTTAGCGCCATCAACCCGGACCGAAAAACGGTAACCACTCCTGTTGGCGAACTAAGGTATGACTTCCTGGTTATTGCCTGCGGTTCCCGCACAAACTACTTTGGTAAGGACGAAGCTTTTAAAGAAGCCCTGCCCCTGAAACAAATACCACATGCGCTGAACATGCGGTCTCACATCCTGCAAAATTTCGAAAAGGCGGTAAACACCACCGACAGTTACGAGCTGAAAAGCCTGATGAACATTGTAATTGTAGGCGGCGGACCAACCGGTGTTGAAGTGGCAGGTGCATTTGGTGAGCTGCGCAGCCATGTATTGCCCAAAGATTATCCCGAGCTCAACTTCCGCCAGATGCAGATTTATGTTGTGGAAGGTTTACCCCGCCTGCTCAATGGCATGAGCGATAAGGCAGGGCGCAAGGCCATGAAGTACCTCAAGGACTTCGATGTGAACATCATGCTCAATACCATGGTAAAATCTTACGATGGCAAAGAAGTGTGCCTGAACAATGGAGAAATAATTCCAGCCCAGACCCTGGTTTGGGCAGCCGGCGTTAAGGGAAATGTAATTCCCGGGCTACCGGATGAAGTAGTAGAGCGTGACCGGATTCTGGTAGATGAGTTTAACCGTGTGCATGGCTCCAGCGATATTTTTGCTGTAGGCGATATTGCACAGATGACTACTAAAAAGTATCCTAAAGGACTGCCCATGCTGGCGCCTGTAGCCATACAGCAGGGCGAGCTGCTGGCTAAAAACCTCAACAGGCAGGCTCTGGGCAAAAAATTAACTCCCTTCAAATACACCAATAAAGGTTATATGGCTACGGTAGGCCGTAACCGGGCTGTAGTAGATATGCCCAATGGCTGGAGCTTTGGCGGTTTTATGGCCTGGATGGCCTGGATGTTTATTCACCTGATGTACCTGATTGGCTTCCGTAACAAGCTGGTGGTGCTTAACAACTGGATCTGGAACTACTTTACCTACGACAGGGGTATTCGACTGATCATTCGCCCCTTTGACCGGGAAGAAAAGCTTAAGCAACAAGCTGCCGAGACGTCGGGCGTTAGTTAGCTGTTCTCAAATACTTTGGTGCCTTCGGTACAGTTGCGGCACATTTCTATCTGGTCTCTTCCTTTTAAGATCTGGGAACGGAACTGTGTATAGTCTGTACTTTGCCAGATATTGCCAAAGCTGGCGGTTTGGGTATCGCCCAGCCGATATTGAGCGTCTTTATCGAAACAGCAGGGTACTATTTTGCCATCCCAGGTTACCACACAACTGTGCCACATTTTCCAGCAATGGTCCAGCAGCTTGTTTTTAATGTGCCAGCGACCATTGCTCCCCTTGCGGTAACGACTGTACTGGTCCAGGGTGGGAATCAGGGAAGAACCTTCTTCATAATCGTAAATCTGTGCCGTCTTAAACCATACCTCGTCTACACCTAACTGTTTGGCTAACTGCCTTGCCTCTTCCAGCTGGTGCTCGTTTGGGCGCACCACCAGAAACTGAAAGACTACATGTGGCGTGCGGCTGCGCAGCTGCCTGCGCCAGTGCAGCAGCCGCTTTGTACCCTCCAGCACCTTCTCCAGCTTACCCCCAACCCGATATTGTTCATATACTTCCTGGGTTGTACCATCCAGAGAAATGATGAGCCGGCTCAGGCCGCTCTCTACCGTTTGTCGCGCCCTTGTATCGCTTAAATAGTGTGCGTTGGTGGAGGTAGCAGTATAGATACCCCGCTGGTGTGCGTACTGTACCAGCTCAAGAAATTGCGGGTGCAGGTAAGGCTCTCCCTGAAAATAGAGCAGCAGGTACAGCAGGGTATCCTGCAGCTCGTCAATGACCTTTTGGTACACCTCCTGTTGCAGCATGCCGGTAGGGCGGGTAAAAGAACGCAGGCCGCTGGGGCACTCCGGGCAGCGCAGGTTGCAGTGGGTAGTAGGCTCGAAAGAGATGCTCAGGGGCAGGCCCGAAATAGTGGCCTTGCCAGTAGCTCTGCTGTAGTAATAGCTGCCCAGAACCCTGGCTGCATTGCGCACTTTCTTTGGGGTGAGCGTGCGGGCAAAATTAAAACTGTCCAGAAGTGCATTCATGCTGCTTAAAGCTACACACCCGGCCCGGGAATACAAACAAGCTACAAAGGTAATTGGTAGGGTGCTTACAGAAAAGATTTGCTCCTAACCCCAAACAGCAGCTGTGCCGTGGCACCTGAGCAGCTAAGTAACAGCAAACAAAGTTTGCGAGGAAGCATTGCTAGGAAATTAAAAAGAGAAGCTAACGTGATAAGAAGCAGTAGCAGCATGAGCAGCTGCGGGAAGAAAATATGAGTGGCTAAACACCAACTTTGCGTGAAGACCATAAGTGGTCGTCCCCTGAAAGATAAGGGGCAAAGGAGATTTTACTGACAACACACGCTTGCGAAAAGCAGCGGTGGCCCTTCAGCATGTATTACAACTCGTCGTCCAGATTGCTGGCGTCCTGGCGGGAATAATCGTACCAGAACTCATAATCTTCGTACTCAATGCAGTCCGATGCCAGAAAACCGCCATTTTCAAGTTTGGTCAGGTAGCTTTCCGGCAGCCATTCCCGTAACGAAACTGCCTGTGGGGCTGGCAGTTCAGACAAGCGTATATACTCTGTTATACCTTGCCGATGAGGAGCTAACTTTGGCATAGCGTATTATTTATACAAAGGTGAAATAAATTTTAAGGATGTGGCTAATTCATCCATTAAACTTTTGTTACGAATCCTTTAATAGACACTGCAAAAACGCTGCCAGTTGTAATGAGAATGTAAAATTTTGAAAATAAGCAAAATACCCCCGGTACCAGATATACCAGGGGTATCAGAATGTATCCTTGTCTACAGGTGGGGTAAAAGTACCCTTTACAACTGCTTACTTTTTCATGCTGGTATAGTGATGATAGAAGGCAACGATGGTTTCAATCCCTTTCAGGTAATTGAATACGCCAAATTTTTCATTTGGTGAATGGATGTTGTCGGAATCAAGGCCAAAACCAAGTAGTACCGAATCTAAGCCAAGCTCTTTCTGAAACAGTGATACAATGGGTATGCTACCACCATCGCGGGTAGGTACAGGTGTTTTGCCCCAGCACTCTTCAAAAGCTGCGCTGGCGGCCTGGTATTCGGTAGAATTGGTAGGGACTACTGCCGGCTCACCCCCATGGTGAGGAGTAACCTTTACCTGCACGCCTGCCGGAGCAATGGAAGTAAAATGCTTTACAAAGAGCTCGGTAATTTCATCAGATACCTGATCTGGTACCAGGCGCATCGATATTTTTGCATAGGCTTTGGAAGGCAGTACTGTTTTAGCTCCTTCTCCAATATAGCCACCCCAGATGCCATTAACATCCAGTGTAGGCCGGATGCCGACACGTTCTATGGTAGTATACCCTTCTTCGCCGTGCAAATCTCCCACCGCCAGGTCCTGCTTAAACTCTTCATCGTCGTGTGGCGCCTCATGCAGGGCCCTGCGCTCATCCAGACTTAACGTAGCTACTTTATCATAAAAGCCGGGAATGGTAATGTGTCCCTTTTCATCGTGCAAAGAAGCAATCATGCTGCACAGCACATTAATAGGGTTGGCCACAGCACCTCCATAACGGCCAGAGTGCAAATCGCGGTTAGGGCCTACAACCTCTACCTCCAGGTAGCTTAAGCCTCTCAGGCCTACGGTAATAGAAGGGGTCTGGTTTGAGATAATCCCCGTATCGGAAATAAGGATAACGTCTGCCTGTAACAGGGGTTTGTTGTTGCGTACAAATGTTTCCAGGTTAGAAGAACCAACTTCTTCCTCCCCTTCTATCATGAATTTTACATTGCAACGAAGGCCTCCTGTGCGCATCAGGATCTCAAAGGCTTTTACGTGCATGTAAACCTGTCCTTTATCATCACAGGAACCCCGGGCGTAGATAGCCCCCTGCGGATGCTCTGGCGACTGGCGAATAACCGGTTCAAAGGGTGGAGTATCCCACAACTCGTAAGGATCTGCCGGCTGCACATCGTAATGCCCGTACACGAGCACTGTTGGCAAGGCAGGATCTACCATTTTCTCACCATACACTATGGGGTGGCCTGGTGTTTCATAAAGTTCTACCCGATCGGCGCCAGCCTCTAAAAGCCGCTGCTGTATATATTCCGCAGCACGGTGTACATCTTGTTTAAATCGCTTATCGGCGCTTACAGAAGGGATGCGCAGCAAATCGAAAAGCTCGCCCAAAAAGCGGTCTTTGTTCTCTTCGATATAGGTACGGGAAGCAGTTTGTGTCTTATTTTCCATAAAAATGCTTTTGTATAGGCAACATCGGCAGGACCCAAAAAAGAGGGCCGTGCAAAACAGCGCGCAATATACACTTTTTCGCAAAAGCCTGCCTGCAGGTACAGATTTAAGCTGTTTTAGCCAATAAATGTTTAATGGAAAACCGATTGATACCAGCCCGCATGATCAAGTCATTGAGCCGGAAAAGAACGGCAAAATCTATTAAGGTTGAAATTGAGGACCGAAAGGGAAATAGGTTGTCTGCTTAATGGAATCGGAATCTGTACCTGCCACACATTTTTACTAGCCAGCGGTTTTTGCCAGGAAGCAAAAAAGGCCGCCCACCAGTGGTGAACGGCCTTGCTTAATGCTATTACAGACTAGAAACCATCGGTATCATCGGTTGTATCGGTTGGCTCTTCTGCCTGGGTGCTGGTGCCAAAAGGATCATTTTCTGCAGCAGGCCCTGCAACCACCGGCTCGTTGAAATCATACGGGGTATCCAGTTGCAGGTACTCTTTGCGGAAACGGTTTACATAATTCTTGGTCTCGGCAATGTCTGACTCCAGCACTACATACTCACCTGGTTTAGCTTTGGATGCTTTAGACTTGGTGCGAATTGCTGTGTTGTAGTCTTCGTGCGAAGAGTAGGTGGTCAGGCGGTTTCCTTCAAAGTTCAGGTAATACCAAACTCCGGGGGCCACCTGCAAAAATACATTCATGATGTTGCCTACCTCAGCAGATTTACGGATCTCAATAAAACCGTCTATCAGGGCGTTAACATCAGTTGTGCCTACGTTAGAGAGCCCTATTTTACCCAGGCTGTACCAGGCTTTTTTCTCTTCAGACCATTTAAGGTTAAGATCTGTGAGCACCAGGTTTTTCTCCAGGCTTGAGCTCATGTTGAACACCGGTGTATAGGCCTGCAAAGATTTATCTTCCCAGGATTTTACCGCAGGCTCTCCTACCAGCTCGGCCAGTTTATAAATAAAGCGGCTGCGCTCGGAGTGTGCCTGAGGAATCCCAACCCGTTGCACAACTTCATCCATGTAAAGACCCATGGCTTCCTCGGCCTGCACCGGCAGTTTGTAATCAATAACCATTAGGGTATTCATGTCAAACTCGCCACGCTGAAAACTACCTTTGCCCAGACCAGCAGCACTGATCTGCAGGCTGTTTTTATCCTTAGGCATGAAGTTCAGCGGTCCCTCGAAGCGAACCTCACCTGTACCTTCGTTGTAGGCAAAAATTCTGCCTACATACGATTTTCCTGATGCCTTGCCTATTTCCTCTATGCGATACTCATTGTTTAAAGCATTATAGGAAAGGATACCGGCCGGCACAAAAAGGTCCTGATCTTCCGGCGCACGCTTTTGCGTAATAAAGCTGGGGTAAAGCTCGTTGGTGCGGGTGTCGTAATGGATACCGGCCATCAGCGGCTTATCATCTTCGGTAACACTGCTGTTAAAGTTGAAAGCAATTTCCTTTTGCTCACCGGTGCTCTTGTACTTGATCCAGGTATTGTAATTAGGAATGTTCTTCAGGTTAAGCTTAACAGCACCATCCAGCTCAAGGGCTGGCTTGTGGGCAAACATTGTAACCTTACCGCGGTATATCATACCCGGCGAGATCATCATCTGTTCCTCTTCTTTCACACTACCGCTGGAGACAGTATGCATACCTCTGTCGCGGCGGGTCTCTCCTACTTCTGCCAGGTCAAATCTGTTGAACTGAATATTGAAGGTATCGGCCGTAGAGGTTACCAGGCGGTAAGTGGCCTTACCCATAAACTTGTTTCTGCTCTCTACCTTAATATCGCCATTGATCAGGTGGTGATATTCGTTTAAAGTGTCCATAACCACGGTTGCGTTTGCCAGATCCTGCAAACGGGCATTTTCCAGGATTTCCACCTTGTTAGCATCTGGTGTAATCTTGGCGTCGGCCACCCTTATAAAAGGTATACCACTTACGGTAAGCTTTAAGGCATCGATGTCATAAACGGCATTCTCTGCATTAAAGGCCAGCGAATCCAGCTCTTTGCGGGTGGTATAGAAATAAGAGGTGCTGATGTCAACATTTTCCGGCTTGGTCATGACCACCGTCTTTTCCTCGAAATTCCAGGTAGCCTGCGGAATAGAAGTACGGTATTGGGCAAATGGAAACTCCAGGGCTGCCACACCCTCTACTTCGGGACTTACAGTAGCTGTTCCTTTATCAAGATTATAAGCAATGTGTACATCCTTGGCGGCCAGTATAGGCTTCTGGGCATTGGAAGAGTTAATCTTGAAATCAGCATTTTGCGCCAGGAAGTCACGTTGATTAAAGGCATAATTTTCAGAAGTCATCTCTGAGCCTTTGGTAAGTACCTTACCTGCTCCAAACAAGCCTGTCTGGCGGATTAACAGATTACCATCAAGTTGTGCTACCTTATCGAAAAGCTCAAACGACTGCTTAGGATCATTATGAACCATTAAGCTGTCCTGCCCGGGGTACCACTGCATCTTATAATTGGCCACTTCTCCTTTAGGGAAGTTGGCGCCACCCACCGCACCCTGTGCCATTTCAATTTTATATCCTTCGGCTTTTACAGAATCTTCAAAAAAGTAAAAGTCTCTGGAGTAAAGCGTACTGGTCAGGTACTTGATGTTTCCTTTGCCCCGCAGGCCTTTCTGGTCAAGTACCAGCGTGTCGTGCAAAGTAGCGGCACCACCAAAGAGCTGGTAACCTTCGCGGGGAACCAGGTGGGTAAAGCCCAATGAGTTATCCGGCAGCACCACCAGCGTTTCTTCAAAGTCCGGCACAATGCCGCCACCTGAAAATTTACCCCTGAAGGAGATCGCAGAAGGGTCGCTACTGCTAAGGCTGTCGATATCGAAAGGCGGTATCGAGAAGCTGATACTTTTGCTGTAGGCACCATCGGCCACTTCTTTTTTGTCGAAATAAACCTTAGAACCGGCAGAGGCATCAAAAACAGGATACTGCGGATAATCGCGCATACTGGACTTGTTGTTTGGTAAGTCTACATAGAGCTTACCAGAAGTTTCAGCCAACTGGTTATCCAGGCGCTTCCGCTTTACGTCCTTGGTATCCCTGTAATTATCTACCTCAAACTGAATGGAATCGATCTTAGGAAGGTCTACCAGGAAGCTGTCGTAATCGAAGCGCATTTGCTCCCCTACAAAAATAAAGCTACCGGCCTGTATTTTACCATCGAACTGAAAATTGCGATTCTGCAGCAGGGTAATTTCCCGCTTAGTTGGCGCAATAAATACATTTTTGGAACGGCTGATGTAAAACTGTTCGATACCCCGCACCTTTAATTCCTGTTTGCCCAGGTAAAGGGTGGCATTGGGCAGTTTTGGTTCAAGGGAAGGAATGAGCAGGTTATCAAAATCTTTCTTGCGGGTCTGGCTCAGCACATAATGGAACCCTTTGCGGTTAATCTTAACCCGGGTTGTAGCAATGTCATAATCGATATAGCCATTTTGCATCAGCATTTTCATGGCTGGTCTTATGGTGTTAGGATCCTGGCGCAGTTCCTTGGCCATGTCGTCAGCATAAAACTCAGAGGTTTGCTTCTTACGGGCATAACCCACGACCATTTGCAGCGGATGGAAGCTATAGATACCTTTTAGATCATCGAAACGTTGCGGATGAAAGAACTCCTGCGAAGTGAAATAGGCCGGCACCTGGTTTTTACCACTTAAGATAGAAATGTTGATGCTGTCGGCATTGGTATTCCACTGCATAAGGTCTGCCGTGATATCCATCTGAAAGAAAGAAGACACAAAAGGGGTGTACTTAAAAGCGCCACCATCTTTGATCAGCGTTAAAACGCCTGTAGCGGTATTGTACCTTGCCTGTACGGCCGGATGATAGATAGAGTCGTTCTGGTGATAAATTACAACCGCCGAACGATCTGATCGTATTACGGTATCCTGCAGGCTAAAGCGCAGAGAACGGATGTGAAAACGTCTCTTTCCCTGCTTTACCAGTTCTATTGCAGCCATGCCTTCGTTTACAGAAGAGCTATAGATCTTATTGCCTGCCATGGCAAAGCCGCCTTTATAGAGCAGATTTTCGCTAATGCCTTTTACTTTAATGTCGCTTTCATAAGACTTGAAGCGGGGAAATTGAGCCTGATCCGGGTTAGCATAGCGGCTGGATTTATAAGAAAAAACGCCTTCTACAGGTGCTTCCAGCTTCTCTGCATAATGGAGCTTCACCCCGTCTGCATCCAGTTCGGGTTTGCTTGATTTAAAAGAATAGCTGCCAAAACTTGCCCAGATGTCTGAGGCAGACAAGCCGGCTATTTCCCAGGTAAAGGTACCGCCCTCCCCAACAAAAACCTCACTTAGCACCATCAGATCCCCTTTTGTTTGCTGTAGCAAAACCGAATCCTGGTTACTGACAAAAGCCAGGGTAACATTCTGCAGGCTGATGACGGGTCCTTCTACCAGCGGCAAAGGCTCCTGAATATAAACAGGGGCCGCGGGTTCTTTTGCTTTTTTAGGGTCTTTGGTTTTGGCGTCTTTGCCAGCTGTATCGTCCCAGGAGCCCCAGCCGGTATCCCAGCTCTCATCTGCTTCTGTAGCGGGTGCATCCCAATCGCTGAAGGCGCTCTCTTCTGTTGCTGCTGCTTCTTTGGGCTGCTCCTGCACCGGAGCCGGCTTTACATATTTAAAGCTAAAGCTGCCGCCATGTGCATAGAGGCGGGAATAGTTGGTAAAGTAAAGAGCACGGTTTTTCAGGAACTGGGCAGTTCCCTCCATAAACCTGATCATATTTTTGCTATCGCCGGCCTTGAAGAGCTGCTCACTGATGTCCAGCAGCTCATTAACAGCATTGCCTTTGCCGGAAGCACCAGCCAGCATGCCAAAATAGGCGGCAAAATGAGGCGCCGGTTTATAGCGCTTTTGCTCCATCTGATTAGCCAGCGCCATAATACGGTCCTGCTGCGCGCCGGAAAAACCTCCGGCACTCCAGGCAGAATCAAATTTAGCGCCCGCACTTCTTGCTACAGGGTTTCCGGTTCCGCTCAGCATGGTGGCCACTCCGCTTCCATAACTGCCCGCTTCTTTTGGCAGGCCCTGCGCCTGCAGCTGCTGACTGACGAGCAACAGCAACATCACACACACACCACTCAATACCTGTGATTTCATTTTCTATCTCTTATATACACACCTGTTTTGCTTGGCAAGCCCCTGTTTTACAGGCAGCTTCCAAAACGGCACAACATACAGTATAAAACGTTGCCAGACCCTGTAATTGTATATGGTAAATTACATGTATCAGGACTAAAGGAAAGATGCAGCAGATCAGGGCTGTTTTAGTAGCTGCAGGCTGGCCCAGTTACCGTCTGTAAAACGACCTACCTCCTCGAACCCCAGCTCGTGCGCCACCTCCAGCAGATCAGGAATATCCAGTTCATAAAAACCACTGAGCAGCAGGTGCCCGTCTGGCTGTAGAAATTCTGCATAGAGGTCCATCTCGTCCAGCAGCACATTTTTGTTAATATTGGCCAGAATAATATCGTAACGTCCACCAATACCGCTTTCTGCCAGTGATCCCAGGCGCACCTGTATTTCGGGGCATTTATTGAGAATACAGTTTTCCTGTCCGTTTTCCACACACCATTCATCTATATCGCAGGCCCAGACTTCCGCTGCACCTCGTTTATAGGCCATAATGGCTAAAATAGCGGTTCCACAACCAACATCCAGCACCCGTAACCCCTGATGGCTAAGCTTTAGCTGCTGCTGAAGCATCAGGCGGGTAGTTTGGTGATGGCCTGTACCAAAGGACATTTTAGGGGTAATGATAATCTCGTATGGTATATCCGGACGCGCCGGGTGAAAGGTAGCACGTACCACACATTCTTCTCCTACTTCTATAGAAGGGTAATTTTTCTCCCACTCCTCGTTCCAGTTAGTCTTTTCCAGTGCTTTTACTTCCCATTCCAAGGCGGCGTCCATCATGTACTGCTTCAGAATAGCATCTGTGGCAGCTTCGTTATAGGCTTTAACGGGAGCATAGGCAGCAAAACCCCGTTCTTCTTCTGCAAAAGCCTCGAAGCCCAGCTCAGCCAGCTCGGCCTGTATTATGTCGCAGTAGGTTCCGTCGCATCGTACCAGTAATTCTATATAATCCATAGGCTATCTGTTAGTAGAGTTACTTTAAACCTTATACCCCTGAGTCCCTGTAAATCAGCAGGTGAGGGCAATATTCGTAAATACTTTTAACCTTACATTGTATTGGAAAGGTATTGAACAAAACCCATATTTGTATAATACAGACCCCAACCATTTCCTATGAAAACGCTGAAAGCGTTGCTAGCTCCACTGGCCATAGCCTTTTTGCTATGTAGCTGCGCCAGTACCTATCATCCCATTGAGCCTGCTTCGTTGCAATATCTGCACCATGAGCAAAGCCATGAGGCTCTTTCCCTTGGCTACCGCTACCATATACTGACAGAAAAAAACAACAAGAAACTCTCTAAAGCCGAAGACAAAAAGAGCGTTCGGCTGGTAGCCGTAGAGATAACAAACAATAGCAGCAGTCCGCTCACATTTGGAGAAGATTTTACCCTCTCCACCAACGGACTTCAGCTGGCTCCGATGAGCCAAGCACGTCTTTATAACCGGTTAAAACAAAAGCCAGGCTTCTTTATGTTTTACCTGTCCATGATGCAGTTCAACATCACTACGGAAACAACCTCCTCTTATGGCACAAAAACCCGTTTTTACCCCATTGGACTAATCCTGGGCCCGGCTTTTGCATTGGGTAATTTTTTTAAAGCAAAGAACAACAACAAAAACTTTCAGGCAGAATTAAACCGCTATAACCTCACTGGAAAAGTAATTCAACCAGGGGAAACTGTCTATGGCCTGGTTGGTCTTACTCATTTCTCTTTTAACCCGCTGGAAATTTATATGAAAGGTGAAAAACCTAAAGAAGTAACAGAGAAAGAACCAGCTGTAACAGACGAATATTACATAGAAGAATTCGATAACAATTAAGCACCACTACGCTCTTTACCCTTAAAACACAGATTACCGGCAGCCGGCAAAAGTGGCTACATCTGTATAGGCTATGGTAAAATCGGCAAAAGCAGGGGTATCGGTCAGAAAAATCCTGAAATCGGCAAAGGCCGGCTTATCTGTAAAATACCAGACACCCGGCTGATCGGCAAAGAGCCTGTTTTCTTCGACATATACCACCAAATCGGCCGAGGTTTCATAGTCTTCAATGTATACCCTGAAATGCGCTTCCTCCTGGCGATCGGTTACATACACGGTACCCTTGAGCTGGCAAAGCCCCTGGGGCGGGGCTGTCTGGGCACTGCCGCCAAACCCGCTAAACCACCACATCGACAATAGTATAATCAGCTTCATATTATTTTAAAACCATTTTCGGTGGTAGATCATTGCAAACCCCTAAAGTTAATTTTTTTAGCCATTATTTATGCCCTTCAGCCAACAGTTAGTTGCTCTTTATAAAAGCCTGTTTTCAGGTAATTTAGTGCCCATAGTATTCAAAAAAGATCAAAGGTGCCGCTTGGCCGGTTACAAACAGAAGCATTTGCTATTGTGGGAGTATAGACTACTGCTTCAACCTATGGCTAAAAAGAAAGGGGCTTACAGCCCCTACCAGTTTAGATTATTATATTTCTTGCACTAGCCATAGGCTTTTTGAAGCCTACCAGTAGTTTTAAATTCTTATTAGCCAACTTTGCTTTAGCAGCCCTTGATGATGTCCATAAAATCGCGGCTCTTCAGGGAAGCGCCGCCAACAAGTCCGCCATCTACATCGGGCTTGGCAAACAGATTTTTAGCATTATCGGGTTTTACACTGCCGCCGTAGAGAATGCGGATGTCATTGGCCAGCTCCTGCCCCCACTTGCCCGCCAGCTGCTGACGAATATGGGCATGCATTTCCTGCGCCTGCTCGTCTGAGGCTGTTTTGCCGGTACCAATGGCCCAAATTGGTTCGTATGCAATTACCACCTTGCGCATCTGTGCATCGCTAAGGTGAAAAAGACTTTCTTCGAGCTGCCGCTGCACATAGCTGTTTTGCTCTTCTTTTTCACGGATCTCCAGCGGTTCACCACAGCAAAAGATGGGTTGCAGACCTCCTGCCAGTACAGCATCCAGCTTTTTAGCCAGCTGCTGGTTACTTTCTTTAAAGAATTCGCGGCGTTCACTATGGCCCAGAATTACCCATTTTACCCCAACGGCCTTTAGCATAGATACCGATACCTCGCCCGTATAAGCACCTTTTTCGTATTCGCTTACATTTTGCGCCGCTAAACTTATGTGTTTGGCATCGCCAATCAGGCGACTCACCTGGTGCAAATGGGTAAAGGGTGGAGCAAGCACCACCTGTACCTCGCGGTTCAGTTCGTCTTTCACCATGTTCACCACTTCAGAGGCTAGCTTCTGACCTTCTTCGGGTGTGGTGTTCATTTTCCAGTTACCGGCTACTATTTTTGTTCTCATGCTAAAAAATTCGTTTGGGAACCCAATATACAGTTTTTTGATAAATGGCGCGGTATTACAGCAGGCTTCAGCACCTGCAACAGGAAAGAATTTTGAAGGCTTATTAATAAAGGAAAAGGTTGAAAGAAAAAAGTTTTACATTTTCTAATGAAAGCCAATTGATTAATTCCACAGTAGCGAATGGCCTTTGTTCCGGACTTTTCCCTACCATTCACTAAACCCATATAAAAAACAGAAGCCTGGCTTGTGCCAGGCTTCCCTTATTTTTAAGCTATATGGTTTTAGAACTGCAGGCTTGAACCTGACTTTCTAAAGGTTACCACATCTGCAGTGCTGCCATTTACCGTTGTTCCGGTAAAGCTTCTGCTGCTATTAAGTCCGCTTACGGTTACATAGAAGGTAGTTGGGGTGATGGTATCATCGTAATCATTTACCTTCACTACATAGGTACCGTCAGGTGCTTCTTCTGTCCAGTAAATGTTCTCGGGGCCAAAGCCATCGGTATCATCCCTGTCAAGTGCTCCGCCAGATTGGGAAATTGTATTGATATAAGAAATTTCTGTTCCTGTAGGATCCGTTACATAAAGGTCCTGATCAGACTCGTTATCCCAGGAAAGGCTTATTTGCACAGAACCTGTACCCAGCCTTAATACGCTTACGCAAGTGCTTACTACGTTACTTACCAGTCCGTTAGTATCGTACACGCAGAAGTTTACACAAAATTCACCTTCTTCCACGTTGGTTGGGATACCCAGGGGAAGCTGCAGTGTGCCGCTATTATTAGAGGTAGCGCTGTAAGGAACGGTGTAGTAGTTACCGGCACCATCTATTTGTACATAGCAACCGGCAAGGTTACCAGAAACGTTGCTGTATTCAAAATTTAAAGGAGCAGTAGAACCGTTTGAGCTCAGTACAGTTGAGCTGTTGTTGAAAACAGCTGGTGCACTGCTTGAATTTGTAGGGGCCGGAGGTGCGCCGGTTCTTGACTGGCTTCCTGTTGGCATGATCAGTACTGCACTTAAAGCATTGGCATCTGTAGGATCTACTAAAGCTGCAGGCTCCTGATTCTCCTCTTCATCGTCTTTGTTACAAGCGGTAAATAAACAAGTACCCGCCAGGAGGGCAATTGCCAGTGGTCGAAAGAGCGTTTTCATTTTGTTTTGGTATAGGGTTGTTGATGATAAAGCTTTGCAAAAGGGAGCCGGGGAAGAAGCTTTCGCTTTTTCCATAGAGTAATTAATGTTATGAAAAGGCTATAGGTTGTCAGCAGCGTTAAAACTCAGTATCCGTTTACTTTTAAAACATGCATGGGTGTAGCCAAGGCATAAAATGCTCCTGCAGCACAGCAATAACATTTAATGCTGTCACTACGCCTAAGTATTCTAATAAGCCTTTTTTGTGCTTATGCCATTTGTTTGCCATCGTGCGGAATAGCAAACTGCCGGCACCTCTGAGAAGATTTAAATGTAAACCTGGACAAAGTTACAGAAACAAATGCCACCTCCAACCAAATGTAATATAAAGATGATTGTTGTTAATTATTTATAGACCCAACGGATTGAATCAACTTTTGAAGCGTAGCATAAACAGTAATACATTGTTTTCAATATGTTTTGCGCACGAACATATTTAAAGCATGATTGAAAATATTTTGACGGACAGCTACATGTTTTTGGTACTTTGTATATTGTTTATGCATGTTTAAAATAGTAGCACTATCTTAAAAAATGGAAAAGCCAGGTAACATAACTCCCCCATTAGTTTTCCAGCCACGTAGGTTGGAAAGTGGCTTGCAGTTGCAGCAAGCCGATCCAGACCAGCGCCAGGCTATTGTCGACCTGCTTAACAACAACGGACTTCCAGTTAGTGACATAGATGCATCTGTTCTGTTGTTTGCTCTAATCAACAACAAAAGAGTTGTGGGCGCTGCCGGCTTAGAGATCCATGGCAGTAAAGGACTTTTAAGATCTGTTTGCCTGGAGGATAGCAGCAAAGGCAGAGGCTGGGGCATGCAGCTCTGCCGGGAAATGGAACATTTGGCCCGGCATGCAGGAATAGACGAGCTGTACCTGGTGACAACATCCGCAGCCCCATTTTTCGAAAAGCTGGGCTATAGCAATATTAGCCGGCAAAGTGTCCCTGCCGCAGTTTTGTCTTCTGCTCAGTTTAACGGCATTTGCCCTGCCAGTGCTACCATCATGGCAAAGCATTTATAACAGCATTATAGGGCATCGGGCATTCAGTCCTCCAGCAGGGCCTGTAGCTGTACCTCTTCCAGGTAAGCTTTAACTTTTTCAGTATCCAGCGTATAAACATCTATGGTGATGGCATTGTAGTATACCTTTTTCAGGTACTCGAGCCTGTGGTAGATCCTGGGCTCAAACCTCCCATTTTTGGATAACAAACCCTCTGCCGACTGAAAAGCCGTATGCAGGGCAAAGCCGGTACTGTCTCTAAAAATCAAAAGGCTGCCCTGCGGGATGGGCTGCTTTAGATCACGCATAGAGGTACCATCCAGGGTATATTGCTTTTCATAGGCTGTGAGGAGCACCACCTCAAGGGCTTCCGGCGATAAAAAGGTTAAAGGGTTAAACAACGGACTTACATTTATGCCTCCATAACCGAAAGACACTGCTAGGCCAAAGCTATGGCAATTCGCATGCGGCAGCAGAAAGCCTTTACCATCCCATGGACCTTCCCTGTACCCGGCGTACATCATGTTATCTTTTTTGGGAACAGGCTTGTCTTCAATAAACCGGGCATGCCTTCTTTCCACCCGAAAAGTAGTATCCATCCAATATACCTGCAGCGACAAGGCTGATTCCTTTATTTCAAGTGTATCAGAGATTAGTGAAAACAGCTTTGGATAGGTCGTAACCGATGTGTCTTGCACTATCTCATAACTTTGAGCATAGCTATTCTTCTGAAGCAAAAGAACATGACATAATGCAGCAATCACAAGCACTGTGAAACGCATGAATTTGGGGTACACCATCAACAAAAAATTTGAACATAACACAGTTAAAAAAATACGAAATACCTGTTAGCAGGTTTCCTCCTGCCTCCAGCGCTGCACAAAATTCTGAGCAACAGCATCAAACATTAAACCGATTGCATAACGGGTGCCCGATATTTTTGTGAATAAAAGGGCTTTTAATGCATGGCAGCCCCTGTTTTAAAGAACTTTTCTATTGATAAGAAGGCTTTTAGTTTGCTCCTTTTCTACTTGCCAGGGAGCTAGCGTAGTAAAACTATTCTGCCTCCCAGCCAACCATATGTACCAAACATATTTTAAGCAAATACACTTATTAGGTTTGATGACTGTTAAATCAAGCCATGGTGGTACAGCCCAAAAACATATTCTTATGCCAAAAACCTTTCTAAAAGCAGAATGGCGCAAGCTGATCATGGCCAATTATGCTATTGATCCTGACTTGCTTCAACCCTATTTACCCAGTCACACTGAAGTGGACATGTGGAATGGAAAATGCTATGTGAGCCTGGTTGGGTTTCTTTTTCAGCGGGTACGGCTAAAGGGCTTGCCCATTCCTTTCCATACTACTTTTCCCGAGGTAAACCTGCGTTTTTATGTCCGTTATAAAAGCCCGGATGGCTGGCGGCGGGGAGTGGTTTTTATCAAGGAAATAGTACCGCGGCCGGCACTTACCATTATAGCCAAAGCTTTTTATGGTGAGCCGTACCAGACCCTTCCCATGCAGCACTACCTGGCAGAACGAAAAGATGCCATAGAGGTAAATTACAGCTGGCGCCTGAAGCAATGGCATCATCTTTCTGTTATTGCCGATAATACCCTGGTTCCCATTGCCGACGGAAGCCATGAAGCATTTATCACTGAGCATTACTGGGGTTATACCAGGAGAAAAGACAGGAAAAAAGAAGACTATACCAGCGAATATGAAGTGGTTCACCCCCGATGGGACCTTTATCCTATCAAAGCCTATGACATTGATGCTGATTTTGAATTACTCTATGGCGCTGAGTTTGGCTTCTTAAAAAATACAAAACCACAATCTGTTTTGTTGGCCGAGGGATCACCTGTTTCAATCTTATCAGGTTCTAATTTATCCGCTTCACCAGTCTCAGCAGAAGTACCGATAGCGGCCAAGAACAGCCAGCACTACAGCTCTACATAAACTGCTGAAATCGGCTACAACAATCGGGTTATTAGATACAAGCTGCATTTTTAATACATTCTTGAACTACAAACTGCGCCGGAAGCAAGCAGCCCGGGCTTAAACTTGATCCCCATAAAAAAACCACTACCCTTTCAGGCAGTGGTTTTTCTGTTCTATTGTCTTTTCTATTTTTTACTGTTGCTGCGGCTGCGCTGCATCGGGTTACCGCCGGTAGAAGAACCACGCGGCCCCTGCTGCTGCTTGTAAAGCTCAAAGCGGCTGGGCTGGCTTTGCTCAGGCCAGTAATTGTTGTTTTCTTCTGTATCGGCAGTTTCGCGGTAAGGATCGATTACAATATTCTTTACCGGTTTGCGCTTGGCAAATACCTTGGTAAAGGTATTCTCATTCTGGCGCCAGATTTCTGCCGGTAAGTACTGCACTTCCTCCGTTCCATCTTCAAAATTCCACTGAATGATCACCGGCATTACCAGTCCGCCACGGTTGCGTAGGCTAAGTTCATAGAAATGCCATTTGGCATCTAACAAGCCCCGCTCCTCTTCACTCAGCGACTTACGATACGCTTCGTATGCCTTGGTGCCGTCTTTATCTACAGCAAATTCATTGTAGTTATTGTAAAAATCACGCAGGGCTGGATTATTCTCAACTGCAGTCTTAGGTACTGCCTGCTCGTTTCTGGTGCGGGCAATGTGGTTTGCATCGCGTTGTGCCAGCTCCTGCTTCAGTGCATTTTCTACCTGTGGATCCTGGGTATCCAGCTGCAAATAGCGTACATTTTCCAGCGCAATATCTACATGGTCTGTGGTATAGAACCAGCCTTTCCAGAACCAGTCAAGGTCTACACTGGAGGCATCTTCCATGGTGCGGAAGAAGTCTTCCGGCGTTGGATGCTTAAAGGCCCAGCGCTCTGCATAAGTTTTAAAGGCAAAATCGAACAGCTCACGACCCATTACGGTCTCGCGAAGAATATTAAGCGCCGTTGCCGGCTTGCCATAGGCATTGTTGCCAAACTGCAGGATCTGCTCAGAGTTGGTCATGATAGGGCGCTGGGTATCCTTTGCGCTTTTCATGTATGGCACCATTTTATGTGCAGGGCCACGGCTGCTGGGATAATCGCGCTGCCACTCCTGCTCTGCCAGAAACTGAACAAAGGTGTTAAGGCCTTCGTCCATCCAGGTCCACTGACGCTCGTCGGAGTTAATGATCATGGGAAAGAAGTTATGGCCTACCTCGTGAATAATTACCGAAATCATGCCATACTTGATACGCTCGCTGTAGGTACCGTCTTTGTCGGGGCGGCCATAGTTAAAGCAGATCATAGGGTACTCCATACCATTGCTGGCTTCTACCGAAATAGCCACCGGATACGGATAAGGAACAGTATATTTGCTGTACACCCGTAACGTATGCGCTACGGCCTCGGTAGAATATTGCTCATATAAGGGATTGGCTTCTTTAGGGTAATAGCTCATGGCCATTACGGTTTTGCCACCCACCTCTACACCCATAGCATCCCAGATGTATTTGCGGCTGCTGCCAAAGGCAAAGTCGCGCACACTATCGGCATGAAAAACCCAGGTTTTGGTATCTTTAGCTTTGCTTTTCTCTTTTCGCTCCGCGTCTTTCTGACTGACGATCACCACTGGTTTGGTGCTGGTCTTAGCCTTTTCGAACAGTTGCTGCTGCTCCTGGCTAAGCACTTCGCCGGGGTTTTGCAAAACACCTGTAGAAGCGATGATATGATCTGAAGGAACGGTGATCCGCACTTTATAATTACCAAAGGGTAGCGTAAACTCTCCGCGGCCTAAGAATTGCTTGTGTTGCCAGCCCTGATAGTCTGAATAAACCGCCATGCGGGGAAACCACTGCGCAATGGTATAAAGATAATTACCATCTTCGGGGAAGAACTCAAATCCGCCGCGGTCGCTCAGGATGCCCCGGTCATTGATGTTATAAGACCACACCACCTTAAAGCTTATTTTCTCTCCCGGCTGCATAGGCTTGGGCAGATCAATGCGCATCATGGTCTTGTTCACGATATAAGGCAGCGGACTTCCATTCATATCGCTTACCTGCTCGATCTTATGACCTCCTTCAAAATCATACCCGATAATGCTGCGCAGGCTACCAATGCTCATTTTCTCTTCAATGCTGTTGGTTTCTGTGCTGTAGGTATCGGACGCTGGCGAGCGCATGTTCTGGTCAAGCTGCATCCAGAGGTACGGGAGCTCGTCTGGTGAGTTGTTGTAGTAAGTAACGGTTTCGCTACCGGTAATCCGCTGCGTATCGTCATGCAGGGTTACATCAATCTCATAATCGGCCTGCTGTTGCCAGTACTGATGACCGGGCGCGCCGGAAGCTGTCCGGTATACGTTGGGTGAGCGTAGCTCCTGATCAAGCTGCTCAAATTTTCGCTTGTATACATTTTCTTCCTGCTCCTGGGCAATCACAGGCAGACCTGCACCCAATATAAGCAGTATAAATCCCCATCTTCTAATCATGATATAATTAACGCTGTATTAAAACTTAAACTCCTAAAGATAACATTTCTTACCAAATTTTATTTTGAAGCAGCAACATTATTGCCATACCTGCTATGGTGGCAGAGACACCAAGCGTCCATTCCCGTTTGTTGATGCCTGCGACTACTACCAGTAAGCCTGCAATGAGCAGGAAAAAAGCCACAATGAGTATCTGTCCTATCTCAATACCCAGGTTAAAGGCCAGCAGGGGTTCTATAATTTGCTTGTTGCGCCCCAGCAAGCTTCGCAGGTAACCTGAGAAGCCCAAGCCATGGATAAGACCAAAGGCTGCAGCAAATATATAATTTAAGTGCACTTTACCGGATGAAAAGCCCTGCTGCCGCCGAAATACATTGCTGGCAGCCGTAATAAGAATGGTTAGGGGTATTAAAAATTCTACTAAAGCTGAATTAACCCTAAAAACCCCCATGGTCGCCAGCGCCAGTGTTATGGAATGCCCCAGGGTAAAAGCCGTGACTAAAACGAGAACCTTGCGCCAGTCACGCAGTGTATATAAAGAACAAAGTGCAACAATGAAAAGAATGTGGTCGAAACCCTGCAGATCTAAAATATGCTCTATACCCAGTTGAAAATACAACCGAAAAGTGCTCATAAATGGATTCGTCTTTATAAAGAATTTGCAAACTTACGGCTTTCGGGGAATTTCGGTACCTGTTTGACGTGTTAAAAGTTACATTGGCGTTCTTTTTGTGGCTAACTTTGGCATGATGCTCAATTACATATTCCTTTTCCTGTTAGGATGGTTCCATCCCCTGCACCTTAGCATAAGCGACATTGTATTCAATCAGAAAACCGGTAGCCTGGAGATCTCTCAGCGAATTTTTATTGATGATCTGGAAGATGCCCTCAGGAGCCACTCCGGTTTACCGATGGATTTAATCAATCCAAAAGACCCTGCCATGGCCCAGCAGTTGGTGGGCGATTACCTGAAGCAGCATTTCAGGTTACAGGTAAATGGAAAAGCTGTAGAAACCCATTACCTGGGTTATGAAATAGAAGAAGACGCCATTTGGGCTTATCTGGAAGTGCCCAAAGTACGCCGGCTCAACAGTGTACAGGTGCAGCATACATTATTCTTTCATCAGTTTACCGACCAGCTCAACCTTATTAATGTTACGGTGGGAGATCAGTTGAAAAGCCTGCGCCTGCAGTCCGACGAGGACGCCGGAACACTTCGGTTTAATTAGCGAAGTGCTTAAGGTTAAATATTCTTAGCACTATTCATTATCCTCTTCAGGCTCGGCATTGGCAAAAGGGGCCAGCGCCACTTCATCCCAGCGACCGCCTGTGTGTTTGAGCAGTGAGACGCCCTGCGCCCACCAGTTGGCTTCGAACTCTTTTTCTTTATATTCAGCCCAGGCTTCTTCAAAAGCACCTTTGCTCAGGTCCCGGAAGGCCAGCGTCATGTGTGGGTGAAATGGTTTTTTCTTATAATCTTTATTTGGCAGGTTAAAGCCACGCTTCATAGATTCCTGCACATCGGCCTGCAGGCGGTTCAGGATATCATTGTGGGCTATATTCAGAAAAAGCACCCTGGGTGGAAAAGCCCCAAATCCCTGTACTGTAATAGAAAAAGAATTATAGCCCTCTGCCAATTCCTGCAGCCCTTCCAACACAGCTTTTTCCCGATTTTGCTTGAGCTCAAAAGGCATGTGGAGCGTAATATGCGGTGGAGAATTAAGGGAAGCCTTGCTGCCGTACACATCACGCATACGCTCCTTTAACGCCCAGGCTTCTGAGCGCAATGGTTCTGATGGAACCAGGGCAATAAAGTATAAATGCTCTTCTGCTGGCATATCAATTCTACGCCCGCCACTCCCATAGAGTTATAAAAAAAGCCACCTTTTTAAGGGTGGCTATAAAATGTTAGGCATGAGCCCTGTTACAGGTAGAATTTCACACCAAGTGAAACATTGCTCAGGTCCAGAGAAAGACCAAAATCATTGGATTTAGTAGTAAGGTCTTCATCATCACCTTCTGGATCTTCAGATTTCACAGAAGTAAAGCCGAAGAAACCGGCAGACAACTCAACACCAATGCGCTCAGCAGGTCTGAATACAAAACCAGGTGTTACTCCTACACTGAAGATGGACATCTTGTTATACTCATAAGTGGTGCTACCCTGCTCATACTTGCTTTTTCCGGCGCCGATGCCCAGGCCAGCCTCACCATAGAACGCCGCTGATTCGCCCAGAGAGAAATACTTTCTGGCATAAGGGCCAAAAGCGAAAATAGTTGAAACCTCTGAGTAATCATCTCCATTGAAATCTTCGCCAGACTGGCCACTTCTTGTGAAATCAACCTGTACCCCTACTTCCAGATCGTCGGCTAAGAAATAGCCTACAGATGGGGAAAGGTTAAAACTGGTGGTGGGATCGCCTTCTACGGTTGTGCTACCAGACTCGTATTTGGTATTCTCAGAAGAAATTGAGATACCGCCACCCACGGCAATAGTACCTGCACTAAACTGTGCATAGGCGCTACTGGTAAGGCCGAAAACGGCTACCAGCGCAGTGAACAACATTTTTTTCATACACTATTTGTTAAGGGTTTGAGACTGCAATTTTAGCAGAAAAATCAATTCGAAAATAGTGCTGTAAGAAGAATAATGTTATTTGTTAAAATGCCTGCTTTCACCTTTTAAAATATTACTCGGCAGCCTGATTTATAGCACCTGGGCAAGGATAAAGCAGGTTTTATGGCTCATGATATTTCTAAAGGTTACAACTTAATACAGGTAATAATTATCGCCAATCTTAATGCTGCTTAAAGTGTAAAATCACTAACTGTAGTCCGAAGCCTTTTACCTTAAGGAATTTGTATTTACATAAGCTCATGTCTATGACTAAGCTTTACTCATTAGTAACGTAGCTCAGGCAACACAGAAATTCATCAGCCAGCAGCCAACAGTGCTCAAGCACAAAACCTTCTGGCTGGTGCAGGCACAGATTCTTTACTTGTTGACTATTTTTTCCTTTAGTAAGCTATCTTTACAACCAAAGCCTTTTGTATCGTTTTTTGCTTTGTTATGATCAGCATCATCACTTCTGTATATAACCAGCTGGGCATGAACCAGCTTTTTGTTGAGTACCTGAGACAACACACCCACTACCCCTTCGAGCTCATTATTATAGATAATAATTCTACTGATGGCAGCCGTGCTTTTTTTAAGGAACATGCGGATATTGTAATAGCTAATGACACCAACTACTCCTACCCCTATTGTCAAAACCAGGGAATAAGAGCTGCCAAATATGATATTCTGGCTTTTTTAAACAATGACATACTGGTATCTCCCGACTGGGACAAGCGTGTACTGGAGGTAATGGAAGCCCATGGGCTGGAGATAGCTTCCGTAGCGACAAACGATCACCTGGAAAATCGGTACGAGCAGAAGAAGCTGAACCGCCGCTGGAAAAGAATAAAATATCCGGTAAAAGCAGTGCTGGGAACGAGTAAAGGAAGCCTTAAAGTTATGGCCAAGCTTATGTATGGAGATTTTGCAAAGTTCTGTCAGCGGCGTTTTCAGCAGTTTGGCTATGGCATTAAAGAAGGTTTTAGCGGGTCCAGCATTATCATGAAGCGCAGTGCCCTGGACAAAGTGGGCCTTTGGGACGAACGCATACAGGCTGCCGATTTCGATCTCTACCTGCGCTCCAAAGACCGCAGCCTTTTACAGGGCGACATAAAACCCATGATGCTGGCTACCGGTGTGTATATTCATCATTACCAGCGCCTCACTGCCAAAGCAAAATATCCACGTTTTGCAGATGCTGATAACCTCATTTCGCTGCAGCAGAAATGGGGCAGCAAAGAACAGGAATACCTAAAGCTCACAGAGAACTGAGCAATTGTTGTCCTCGCGCCCCAAACAGGCTGTATACTTAAAACTTCAGGAAAACAGATTCATCCACTTCCTGGGCTACCTCAATATTGGATAGCTGACGCTCGCCTCTGTCGCCGGAAATCAATATTTTACCATAGCGCTGGTAATTCTGCCAGGGCGTAAAGAAATTAGGCGTATCCATTGCAGCCTTTTCATAATAAGCCCAGGCTTTCACAAGGCTATCGGCCGGATCTACATACACCCTGTATTTGTTTTCAGGAGTATAACCTACCTCCTTAAAACGCAGCTCCAGCACTTCGGCATCCCTGCCGCCCGGCATTGTATCTTTGCCTGCATAGGTAAGGGTTACTCCACTGTCTTTAAGCTTGTAGGGCATAATAAGCCAGTAGCTATCATTCACCCATATCTGCTTACCCTTATCCACCAGTTCCTTCAGCTGTTCCTGATCGGTAATTTCCTGTCCGTTCAGCTGCACCCGGCCTGTATCCTGCTGTATGTTGATCAGATATACAGCCTGTTCGTCGGGCACATCTATGCGTACCTGTCCGGTTTGCTTATCCCACAAAAGATCGCGGCGGCCAAAAAAAGTCCAGCCAATGTAGCGGGTATTTTCCCAGGCCTCCCGGCCACCCTGTGCCTGCATGACCGCATCTGCCCAGGCAATCGCTTCTTTATCGGAACCGGCTTCATCGAAGCCCTCGGCTGCCGGATTTTGCGATGGCAAATCATCAACCTGCTCTATATGGGGCTGACGTTCATTACTACAGGCCAGCATAATAAAGGGCACAAACAGGAAAACAAGCTTTTTCATGCCCAAAAGCTACAAAAATTGCCGCATATACCTTTAAAAGTATTTTGCTTTCTTCGCTACAAGCATCAGCTTAGCCGCTATATGATTGTACAGGCTCCATCCAGCACCATTCCGCAGCCCTAGACTTTCTGCCCTGACACTGACTTAGTGAAATAAATTACGTATCCAGCCAGGCCTTAAACTCGTTAACACGCTCACGGCTTACCAGCGCCTCTTTGTTTTCAGCATGCTGCAGTATTACTTTCAGGCGGCTGCCGCTGTAGGCTACTATGTTTTTGATAGATTCCAGGCGCAGCATCACCTGCCGGTTAATACGGAAGAAAAGCTTTGGATCCAGCAACTCTTCCAGCTGGTTAAGGGAATATTCTACCAGATAGCGCTTTCCGCTGCGGGCGGTAAGAAAAGTGGCTTTTTCTTCATTCCAGCAATGCAATACCTCCTCTACCGGAATGGCATGCAGCTGCTCTCCAAGCTTAACCAGAAAACGCTGCTTATACTGCTGTGTGAGCTGCAGTCCGGTCCGCTCATACGCTACCGGTTCGGGCAGCTGCACCTGGCCCTGCGGAAGTTGCCACTGCTGGTATTTCTTTAAAGCTGCTGCCAGCTCTTCTTCTTCAATAGGTTTTAGCAGGTAATCGATGCTGTTCAGCTTAAAAGCTTTGAGGGCATAGGCATCATAGGCAGTGGTAAATATAATCGGGCAGTGCAGGGGGCAGCGCTCAAAGATCTCGAAGCTAAGGCCATCGCCCAGCTGAATGTCAAGAAAAGCCAGGTCTGGTGCGCCTTGAGTTTCCAGCCAGGTGCAGGCTGCTTTTACACTGGTGGCTCGTCCAGCCAATAAAGCTTCAGGCTGCAGCCGCCTGATCATCTTTTCCAGCCTGTCGGCGGCCAGCTTTTCATCTTCAACTATGAGTATTTTCATAGAGCAGGCAATTTTAACAGTGGCAGGCCAACCCTAAAAACCGACGCAGTTTCTACCACCACCACTGGCTTGTCTGTTAAATATTTGTAGCGATTGATAAGGTTGGATAAACCCACACCCGTTCCGGCAGTGGGGTGCAGGCGCCGCTGCAACAGGTTCTCTACCCATAGGGTATCTTCAGAAATAAGTAACGACAGGCGTAAGGGCTGTGCAGCATCCAGGATATTATGCTTGATGGCATTTTCGGCGAGCAACTGCAATGCCAGGGGTGGCACGCCCAACCCCTCCTTATTACCTTCGGCCCAGCTAATCTGCATGGTTCCCGGCTGGCGTATTTCCTGCAGAAACAGGAAGCTCTCCAGAAAGCTAAGCTCGTCCTCCAGGGGTACTACCTCCATATCCCTTTTCTCCAGTACATAGCGGTATACTCGACTTAGCTGCCGGACAAAACGCTCGGCCATATCGGCATCCTGGTGTACCAATTCTGTAAGCACATTGAAGCTGTTAAAAAGAAAATGGGGATTTACCTGGTTGCGGAGCGACTCATACTGGCTGGCAACATGGGCTTTCTCCAGCCGCTCCCGGTCAACAGCAGCCTGCCGCCAGTTGAGTAAAAACATACGGGCATGCATAACCAGGGAAATAATGATTGTAATCACCATCGTGATCACCAATGACTGCCAATAGCTGCGGGCAGAGAATTCTTTCTGGTTATTCCACTCTATACTCTCTATAATGATGATATAAATGAGGGCTGTATAAATGACCATCAGTACCACCCCGATTGTAAAGCGTAAGCCAGGTTTCTCTACCCAGCTGATGTGTTTACTAAGCCAGTCCGTAATGAACCCATTGCCCAGCCACATAGCTGTACATACCAAAAGGGTATATGTAAATGATTCCAGCAGGCTTGATGGTTGATGGGAATTATCGAGGTTGTTCAATACAGTAAAGACAACACTGATGAAAAATATTCCCAGGGCCTGTAAACGCCAGTTGTTAGTGTTAACAGCTTGTATTGACATAATCAAAGGTAGGTGTTTTGTGATTTATTTTGTTAGGACGGTATAAAATGAAGCAATGGGGCACGCATAACTTATTTATTTGCCTGGCAGCGCTGTTGCAGCTGCTGGGCTGTTTTGGCACCCCAGCCTGGCGCAAGGTTGTTGCTAACTGTTGCAGCTGTATAAAGCTCGTTTGCCTTACTGAAAAGTTTACAGGCGTCAGCTGTAGAACTATTCATAAACTGCGCCATGCCCCATTGCATTTGGCCCAACAGCAGGTAAGCACGTGGATTATTTGGATCGGCTGCAATAGCTTGCTGCAGGATCTGGATGGTGCTACCAGAAAACTGCGCCCCCCGGCTGGCAGGATCTGCCGCCACAAAAAGCATGTGGTGATACCCCTTTAGGGTAAGCAGCTCGCTATTGTTGGGATGCTGCTCCAGCAAACGCTCCAGCTCCATAAGTACCTCCTCCAGCATTTTATCTTTTTCGGCCGCACTTGGCAGCTTATCAAAGTTATTAAGGCGGATAAGGTTTTTGTAATAAGCAGGTAGCCATTCGCCTGGCATGGCTTCGCTGATGCGGGAAAAGGTGTTTACAGCAGCAGTGTACTCATCGGCTGTGGCTGCATTTTGCATTTGCGCCAGGGCCGACTGCATCGCTTTTGGATAAGCATCTGCCTGCTGGGCTTTCACATAGCATATGGGTAACAGCAGGAAGAGCAGGAAAGTAATGGAAGTTTTCATAAGAATCTGATTTTTGGAATTGATGGATAGCATTGTTAGAGATGTATTAAAGATTTTCGAGTTGATTTTTCTGTTTGTCATGGCTGAGGGTATAAAACACCCCTACAAAAAAGAAGCGTTTGGCAGATGCACCCACCGCTTGTTCCTGATACAGACCACCAGCTCTCGGCGCTGGTGCATAGCGGTAGGTATATGCCTCTCCCCCGCCCAGTATATTGGTCGCAGCCGTATATAAGATCAGATTTTGTTTCCAAAGCCAGGCCCAGTTCAGGCTTAGGTTTTGCTGCACCGGCGCCCGTTCATTCATAAAGCCCTCCGTATTCGGATTTTCATAGGGGCGACCGCTGTTCAGGGAAAAGGATCCGCCCACCTGGCTGCGCAGCTTACTAATAAAGTATTTGTATACCAGCCCCAGCGAATGCTTAATAGCAAAAGGTGGTGTCACTGCTTCAGGGTAATGGTCCCACTGGCGGCGGCTGTCCACAAAAGAATAGCTGACCCAGTAATCGGTGCGCCTGAACGTCTTTTTATCCCGCCAGAAAAGCTCAAAGCCCCTGGCATAGCCATCTCCGGATGCATTTAGCTGTTCATTTTCTGCTGCACCCAGGCTATAAAGTGGCAGCCGGGCATAACTCTTATAATATGCTTCTGCCCGTAAGATTCGCCCCTCTGGCTGGTACTGATAGTTAAGTACAAGGTGTTGACTCTGTGCGTTCTGGAGCTGAGGTACTCTCCGTAGCCATTCCACTGCAGCTTCCTGGCTATATAGACCCGCCGCCAATGAAAGCTGATGCGCTTGTTGCAGCTTCCAGGCCATTGACAGGCGAGGCTGAATTGCCAGCTTATGGGTACGACTGCTGTTGCTTGCCCGCACCCCTGCCCGCAGCGCCACTTTACGGGCAAGCTGCCAGTCTGCTTCGGCCCAGGCAGCCGTGCGCCACCAGCTTTGGCTTTGGTTTTGCAATGCGGCACCCTCCATCTCCTGAAAATGCTCCTCCAGCTGTGGTCGCTCTACTTCCAGGCCACCGTTCAGGCGCAGGCTGCCGCTAATGTCACCCTCCAGTTTGCTTTTGAGATGCAGAAGCCTGCTTTGTTGTTCTAAGCGGGCCCTGTTGGGCTGTAAATCACTCTTGTCTACAGAAATCGCTACCCCGTTTGTTAAAACCCATTGCTTATTAAGCGGATGCATCCATTTCAGCTGCCCGTAGTGGTTCTGGTTCTGCAAGGCTATATCCATTGTTCCACCGGGTTGCGTAATATCTGGTTGGGTTACATGAAAACCTCCCCGGCGGCTATCCAGCATAAGCTGCAGCTTGCCTTCCTGCACTGCCTGCTGCCATACTACCGCACCACCCCAATGTGCAGGTGCCTGATGAAAGGTATATTGCTGAGGAGCCAGGGCCATGTAAGGGCCAAGATTAGTGTATTCAATTTCAGCAGCCAGTCCTGCTTTTCCTACCTGCCGCTGATGGGCAACAGAGCCGCCAACAGACATCAGGCTGATATTCGTTTGTTCAGGTGACTGCTGAAAATTACGGTTATCCATGGCTAGCACGGCAGACAGTGCCTCCCCCCACTCTGCAGAATAGGCACCTGTGCTAAAACGAAAGCCCTGAAACATACCCGGCGAGAAGCGGCCGCGTGCAGGCAGGTTCTCCGCACTGGCACCATAGGGATTTTGCACAGCCATACCATTTAGGTAAAGGCGACTTTCCTCTGCACTGCCCCCTCGAATGAACAGGCGGCCATCTTCTGCTACCTGACTGGCACCAGGCAACAGCTGAATGGCTCCTACCACATCTCCCAAAGCAGCGGCGGTAGTAAGCACATCCTGAGTAGAAAGGGTAGCGGCCCTGTTCACATCCGAAGCCTCGAAGGTGCCGGCGGTAATGACTACCTCACCCAGCTGGGCCGGCTCCTCCTTAAGCTTTACCGCTACCCACAGGCTATCACCAGCTTTTAATTCAATAACTTTATGAAAAGCTTTATATCCAATAAAGCGAACCACCAGTGAATATGCGCCTGATTCCTGCACGTCAAAGGAAAAATTACCTGTAGCTGTAGTTGTAGCACCAGTAAATGTACCTTCCAGAAAAACATTGGCACCCGGGAGGGTTTCTCCCTTTTGGTCAGTAACAAGCCCATGAATCGTGGTCTGGGCTGTGGCCTGCAGTGAACTGAAAAGCAGCAGGAGGTAAAAAAGAGGCTTCATAGCTTGCGTTTGTTTATGCTAAATTGGCCATGCTGCCGCCCCTATAAAATTTTATCTGCCCGAGCTGTTGATTGAATGAGTTGAGTTGAAGAATAAGTGGATGAACCGTATTTATGAAAATTGAAATGTAAGCGAATAGCTGTCAGTTCCTGCATCAGGAAGGTACAGAAGCGTATTATGCACAAGGGGGATAGCTTGTAGCTGCCAGCTGCTATTCACCCAAAAGTTTCTGCCAGCTTTTTTGTCCTTTAGGAGTTAGGTGTGGATAGAGCAGCGCAAAGCACAGGCGGGCATAATGGGCTGCTTTATTCTCTTCGGGGCCTTTGTAGAGCAGTGCTGCCTCCGATAGCCAAAAATCACTGATGCAGTAGAGCTGTGGCAACATGTATTGTTCATAATAACCTGTGATAGGTTCCGGAGACAAATCTCCTGCCTGCACGAGCACCTGTAACACAAAGCCAAGTTCCTGGCGCCTTCTATCATAATTCTGCCTGAACTGTTCCAGCACCTGCGGAAATTGGCGGAGCAGGTGTACCAGGTCCAGCATGATAAACTGATAACGCTGCTGAATTTTATAACTGTGCAACAGGGAATGCCACAGGAGGGGCAGGCCTATTGCAGGCTGCTGCGTTTCCTGTATCTGGGTATTTAATTCTTCAATAAGCGTGTTGAAGAGGGCCTGCACCAAAGAATCACGGTTGGGGAAATGATAGGTAAGGTTGCCCACACTCATGCCAGCACCGGCTGCCACAGCCCGCATGCTAACAGAGGCAACGCCCTGTTCATTAAAAAGACCTAAAGCTGCCTCTAAAATCCTGTCACGTGTGCTCATGGAGCAAAGATAGAAAAATATTTCTTCTAGTACACTTGTACTAATTTCCATATTTAGTACATTTGTCCTAATCAATTATCATTGCTATGAAAGCCATTGTTATAGGTGGAGGAATCGCTGGCCTGGCGGCGGCAAATGGACTGCTGCGCATTGGCTGGGAGGTGAAGGTGTATGAACAGGCACCTGAATTAAAAGCTTTGGGAGCAGGACTTGTCTTAAGTGCAAATGCACTAAAAGCATTACGCGCTTTAGGCCTGCTGGAGGAAGTACTAAAAGTGGGACAGCCACTCTATCATTTCCGTATTCTCAATAAAAAAGGCGCTACGCTAACCGATACTGATCACCTGCTGCTGAGCAATCGTTTTGGCATTCAAAGCTGTGTAAGTGTTCATCGGGGCGATCTACAACAGGTACTGCTGGAAGCGTTACATCCCCTGCAGCTACAAACGGGCAAGCAGTGTAAAAGCCTGGTGCAGCATGCAGAGGGGGTAACCGTAAACTTCGAGGATGGCACATCCGACACGGCAGACCTGCTCATTGGCAGTGACGGCATCCATTCTGCAGTGCGGAAACAAGTAGCGCCACAAGCAAAAAAACGCTATGCAGGCTATACCTGCTGGCGGGGTGTTACCAATAAACAGCCTGTAGACTTTGATGCCCATCTGGCGACTGAAAGCTGGGGCGCCGGAGACCGTTTTGGCATAGTACCCCTTTCACATGAGCGGGTATATTGGTTTGCCTGCCTCAATGCAACACAACCACAGGATCCTGCCATGAAGGCAAGCAGGATTGCCGATCTGCAACAGCAGTTTCAGGGCTATCATCCGCCGGTACAGGAGCTGCTGAGACTTACCTCGCCCAATGCCCTGATCTGGAATGACATTATAGATCTGGAACCACTCGCTGCTTATACCTATGGGCGGGTTGTGCTGCTGGGCGATGCTGCCCATGCCACCACACCCAATATGGGTCAGGGTGCCTGCCAGGCATTGGAAGGAACAGCAGTGCTGATTTCTCTATTGGCCAGACTTCCCCTACAGCAGGCACTGCATGAATATAATGTCCAGCGTGTGCCCAGAGCAAGTGGCATCGTGAAAAAATCATGGCAGCTGGGCAAAATTGCTCAGCTAAAGCATCCGCTGGCTGTGTGGCTACGCAATGCACTGCTAAGCCTTACACCGCAGTCGGTCAATGAAAAACAACTGGATTCTTTACTGGCCATAAGGCTGGAGGAGATACCAAAGCACCAGCCAGCTACTAGCCTAATAGCGACAAACGAGTAGCAAAAGCCGCGTGCTTGCTGTAACTTCGCAGCCATGAGCACTGATTACCCTCCGGTTAAACATCATGAAACCAACCTCCACCATACCGGACCTCGCTGGATTCGTCCAATGCAGGATTATCTGGGGGAGTTCGTCTATGGCGGCATCGATGGCTCCGTGACTACTTTTGCCGTAGTAGCCGGTGCAGCTGGCGGTGGGCTGGGTGCGGATGTGATCCTGATCTTAGGATTTGCCAATCTCATAGCCGATGGCTTTGCCATGAGTGTTGGTAGTTACCTGAGTAACAAAAGTGAGCAGGATAACTTTGCCATGCACGAGCGCACCGAGTATTGGGAGGTAGACCACCTGCCCGAAAAGGAGCGGCAGGAGGTTCGTGAGATCATGCAGGCAAAAGGGTTCAGCGGCGAACTTCTGGAAAAAGTTGTAGAGGTACTAACGGCTGACCGCGATCGCTGGGTGGACCTGATGATGAAAGAAGAGCTGGGCATGATGAAGGAAACAAAGTCTCCCCTGGCCATGGGGGCCGTTACCTTTGCTTCGTTTATCCTGGTGGGATTAATACCGTTGCTCACCTATGTGCTGGAATTCTCGGGTATACAGCTTCAGGCCGATCCCTTCTGGCTTGCCTCTTTTTTAACCGGACTGGCTTTTTTAGGCATCGGCTATCTTAAGAGCTATGTCACCCAAACCAACCGCTGGCGTGCTATGCTGGAAACTTTGCTGCTGGGTGGTGCTGCTGCCCTGTTGGCTTATTATGTTGGTTCCCTGCTGGAAAGCTGGCTGGGGTAAATTATTTCGTTCAGAAAGCACATCCCCATTCCTGATCACCGCTTTACCCGCGCATTTTTCACCCGGTTCTCCCCTTTCTGCACATCATAAATAAAACCATTGATGATGGCATAGCGGACTTTTTCATCCTCCAGTAGTACAAAGTCTGCAGGTTCTTCCAGGCCAAAGGGCGCAGCTGTTTTGGGTGCCTGCAGATTGATAGGCAGGCTGCTAAACGCTAGGTTGGGGGGCAGGTTCTTAACCATTACGCTGGTATAACCGTCATTCAATAATTTATCAACGCCATAGACCTGAATCTGCTGCACATCATTAAAAGCAAAAGGATAAACCCTGCCTGGCTGCAGGCGCAGGCCTTTAGCATCCAGCTCCTCAAACCCGCGAAAAACGGAAAGATCTCCAATATCCTCCACAGCAGATTCGTAATAAAACAGGGGCTGTCCGGACTGGCGTAATTCCTTTTCACTTCGGTCAATCCCAATGTCTGCAGTATAGGTGTATCCTTCTTTATTTAACTGCGCATTGCGGACCACCAGGTCATAAAAGTAACGGGCGTTCTCAGGTATTTTTGCATATTGGGCAACATTGGCTTGCTGCCAGCTGCCGGAGGCGATGCTCTCAAGGGCAGCCAGCATGGCTACAAAATTAAGGCGTCGGATCTCCTGTTTTTCCGGGTCGTTCAGATATCCGCCTGATTCTATCAACACGGTGCTGGTACCCCACCGCTGCATGTTCTCTCCAAAAGCACGGGGCTCAAATTCATCATTCCATTTGGCTACACCCTGGGGAATAAACTGCTGCAAAAGTTCATTGAGCTGTACCACCAGCTGCATGGCAGGGCGGCGTGTTTCGTTGGCAGTACCGGCTGTATCGATCGGGGGAGCAAGCAGGGCTATGGTTGCAGGTGGACCGGTAGGGCCGGCAGCGTAGCGGTGGTTCTGATCGTGCAGGTTAAAGCCCCAATCTGCTTGTAAGCTGTCTCTGACCGACTTCAACAATTTACTTTCCGGGGAAGCCAACCGTTGCGCATCCCGGTTCAGGTCAATATCCAAGGCATTGTGTCTTTGGTAGCGCTCGGCCCCATCGGGATTCAGCATGGGCAAAATGTAGAGCGTTGTTTGCTGCAGAATAGTTTGCCGCAAAGCATCGTAATCATCTCCCTCTTGCTGGAAGAACTTAAAAATATCGGCCAGTGCAGCTGTGGCTGTGGGTTCGTCTCCATGCATTTGTGACCAGAGCAGTACCTTTATGGGCCCCTGGCCCAGTTTTACCAGGTAAATGGGGCGGCCTTCTACTGATTTGCCTGCTTCCTCTACTGAAAAATAAGGATGCTTTTCCAGCTGCTGCACAATAGTATGAAAAAGGGCCGGTGTAAAGCGACGGTCCTGCAGGCGGGCGTCTTTAAACGCTGGATGCTGCTGATAAAGGTTTTGCCACATGGTAATGATTGGCTGCTCTTTTGGGGGAAGGCAGTTATTGGTAAAAGCAAGTATAACAAAAAAGAAGGAGCACAGATAGGTTCTCATACAGCAAAACAATAGATTCAGAGGTCCTTTGGTTTAATTGCGCTATTATAATGGAACATGCTGGCATTAAAGCAGAATGTAAGACATGTTAAAATTGATTTCTAATTTTTTTTGATTGCTCATTCGTAATTGGTTGAAATGGAACATTACGGGTTTTGGTCGCTTTTACCACCGCTCATTGCAATTGTGCTGGCCATCCGGACGCGGCAGGTATACCTTTCGCTGCTGGTTGGCATTTTTCTTGGCTGGGTAATCCTTAACAACGGCAATCCTTTAACAGGTTTCTTTGCTACCCTGCAGGGGCTAGTGGCGGTATTTGAAGAACCCTCTAACACACGCACCATTTTGTTTAGTGCCCTGGTAGGCGCCCTTATTGCTTTTATACAACGCTCTGGCGGGGTTGCTGGTTTTGTGTTGCGGCTGAACGATTGGCTACAACAGCAGACCAGCAGAAATAAAGCCGGCAGTAGCATCCGCAAAAAAGTAGAGGGGTTAGCTTTCCTCACCGGCATGCTGATCTTTGTAGAATCCAGCATCTCTGTACTCACTGTAGGTGCGCTATTCCGGCCGGTATTTGACCGGCTAAAAATCCCAAGAGAGAAGCTTGCCTACCTGGCCGATACCTCATCGGCCCCCTCATGCATTCTCATTCCTTTTAACGCCTGGGGTGCCTATATCATGAGCCTGCTGGTCTTGCAGGGATTTGACCAGCCTTTCTGGACACTGGCCCAGGCCTTTCCCTATAACTTTTACCCCATGCTGGCGGTGCTGATCGCCGTGGTGCTGATCTTTAGCGGCCGTGATTTTGGGCCTATGCAAAAAGCAGAAAAGCGCGCGCACGAAACCGGCATGGTATTGGGGCCCGAGGCCAAACCCCTGCTCTCTGCCGAGGTAACAGCACTGGAACCAAAGGCTGGCGTACCTCCACGCATGCGCAATATGCTGCTACCAATTATCCTGATGGTGCTCTTAATGCCGGTGATGCTGGCCTATACCGGATGGAATGCAGTAGAAGATGCAAATGTGGGCTGGGGGTATCATGCGCTCCTGGCCATTGGACAGGGATCAGGTTCTTCTGCAGTTTTGTATTCAGTAAGTATTACACTGCTCTTTTCCATGATACTTTACCGCACACAAGGCATTCTGAAACTGGGAGAGCTGATAGACCTGACGCTTCGTGGAATTTCTGACCTGATGCCCCTGGCCCTGCTGATGCTGCTGGCCTTTGCTATTGGCAATGTGTGCAATGCGCTGGGAACAGGCCTGTATGCCGCCGAAGCAGTAAGGGGCTGGTTAAACCCTGCCCTGGTGCCTGCCATTGTTTTTATTGTAAGTGGTTTTATAGCCTTTTCTACAGGAACCTCATGGGGCACCTTTGCCATCATGATTTCCATAGCCATTCCCATGGCGCAGGGCTTAAATGCGCCGTTGCCCATTACACTGGCTGCTGCACTGGGCGGCGGGGTTTTTGGTGACCACTGCTCGCCTATTTCCGACACCACTATCTTAGCCTCCATGGCCTCTGCCTCAGATCACATCGATCACGTGCGTACCCAGCTGCCTTATGCGCTCAGCGCAGCTGCCATAGCACTGGTCCTATATCTGGCCGGAGGCTGGTGGCTTGCAGGTTAAAAATGAATTAATAAAAAACACCATGCTCCTAGAACCAAAAAACCCTCGTACACGCCGCCGCATGATAGCCTTATTCCTGCTACTACTTTTTGTAGGCTGGATGATTCTCTGGGTTTTCTGGTGGTAAAAGCAGCCATCTATTTTGGTATGCCATAATCCTGATTTAGCTACTCTGCATATTCAATGCTCATGAGCAACTGGCGTGTACCACTAGGGAACCGCTCCATTAACTTTACAGGATATCCCTTTGCATTATATTCATATTCGAAAAACACTTCATAGGTAGAAGTATTTTCACCGCTGCTGTAAGTTAGTTTCATGCCTGTTGGATTGTTGGCAGAAAGGTAACGGCTGGCACTACCGGAATATATATAATTTAATATGCCAAGCGGGTTTGGCTGGGAGTCATAGCCTGTAAATTCGCTGGTCGAGATACTTTCTGTGCCGCTAAAGGGATCGTGGTTTATAACCCTTTCTGTGTATAGATTATTTCCTTTCCATCCATAGCCGGCTTCGCCCAGTGAATTGCCATACTGTTCAAACGCTTTTTTTTGCAGCAAGCCATTTTCATCTACTACCTGCACAATGTTTAAGGGATATTCTTCAGCTGTGTGCTGAATATGGATCTGCTGCCCGCCATCTTCATAACGGTAGAGAACAGAACGGCTGAAAGAGAATTCTTCAACCTGCTCCCCATCTTTAATAATATTTTCCGTGAAGATATGGGTGGTCTGCAGCTGATCGGCCTGATACAAAAAATCATAGGTAGTGGTGGTGGTAACCTGGTAAGTACTCTCTTCCGTAACGCCACTCGTCCAGTGCTCACGCACCTGACTTACCTTATCTCCCTCATACGCGAAATTTAGCACCCCTCCCTGCGACAGGATAATCCGGCTTAGTTTTGGCAGGGGATCACCAACAGCAGCTTGGCCACCAGAAGGGTCAGAAGCTGATTTTTCCGGAAGCGGTAATTCGTCCTGGCCTTGGCAGGCATTAAGTAAAAGCCCAATAAGTAGCCCCTTGCTTAACAGCGCAGAAGCTTTCGTGAAAGCATGATTGAGTGACATAAAGAAGAGAGAATGAAACAGATTTCACCCATCACGGCTTCTATAACAAAAGAGTTGCGTAGGGCCAAAAATATTATTTCCTACTCCCTTTTTCCTCTATTGCTTAAAATTTGTACTCAATATTAAACCAGCACAAACTCTACATAAAAAGTTGTGCCTTCGCCCATCTCGCTGCTGCAGCCTATGTTACCGCCCATTGCCTCTACGTAGCGCTTGGCTATGGAGAGCCCCAGGCCTGTGGAGTCTTCGCCGGCCGTGGGGCGTGCGCTCAGGGTCTGAAATTTACTGAACAGGCGCCGCTGATCTTTTGGGCTGATGCCGGGTCCTTCGTCTGTAACCTCAATGCGCGCAATGTCATCATCAGTATACAACACCACCTGCACCTGGGTATCCGGAGGAGAGAATTTAATAGCATTGCTGAGCAGGTTCTCCAGTACCTGTATGGTATAATTTCTATCCAGTTCTAATTCTATGGGCTCCTCCGGTAAGATCAGTTGCAGCGTAATGTCTTTTTCCGCTGCCTGAATTTTAAAGTTTGTGACTACTTCTTCCAGCAAAATATCCAGATCTACCACCTCCAGGTTCAGGGCTATGTCGTGCGAATCCATTGCGTTGGTATCCAGAATACGGCCTATCATACCACTGAGGCGCTCAGAGGATTTAAGGCTTAGGTCTACAAACTGCTTTTGGTCTGGTGTAAGGTTATCGGGAGAAAGTTTTATCAGGTTCAGCATGCCCTTGATCTGGTTCAGGGGGCTTCGCAGGTCGTGGGCAACAATGTTAACAAGCTCGTCTTTTTCATCGTTGAGCTGCTGCAGTTCATCGTTTTTATATTTTAAGATTTGCTGCTGCACCATTAGCTCCCGCGTGCGCTCCTCTACCCGCTGCTCCATTTGGGTATAAAGCAGGGCATTTTCCAGTGCTACGGCAATCTGCCCCGAAAGCAGCCGTAATACCTGCAGCTGTGTTTCGTTAAAAGCTCCGGTACTTAAAGTATTGTGCAGGTAAATGATGCCCAATACCCGTTGCTGCCGAATAACTGGAAAGCTTAAAACAGACCGGATGTGCCGAAAGGCAACCGTTGCGTCGGAAGCAAACCTGCTATCGGTCTGTGCATCTGAGACGACAAGCTCTTCTCCGGTGCGGTAGGTGAGATTAACAATCGATGATGGCAGCTCCTGATATTCTTCTACCGGAACACCATCCAGCAATTCAATGCCACCAGTCCCTGCTGCGCCTCTGGCAGCCACCTCCAGTTCATCTTCTTTATTCAGGATTACATAAGCCTCCTGAGCGCCAGCCAGCTGCAGTACAGTCGTCAGTACATTTTCCAGCATCTTATCCAGTTTCATTTGGCTGGAAAGTGCCGCAGCAGCCTTCAACAGGCTTTCAACATTAAGTGTCTTTTTGCTGACAGGTACGCCTGCTCCATTGGCAGCTCCCCCATGAGTCTGCCCCAGGTCCGGATAGGCTTTTAGCAACTGGGTGGTTTTGGCATGGGCACCCCATTGACCATAGGTGTTACAGGCAATGTTCAGGCAAATATTCGCTTGCTCCTGCTTGCCCTGTGCAATCAAGTGCCGTCCGGCCAGTTCATAGGCAAGTGCCTTTTCCTGTAAGAACCCCTGCTGGTGTGCTCCCTCGGCAGCCTGTTCATAAGCTACTCTGGCTTTTTGCATGTCACCTTTCAGGCGGTGCCATTCGCCTTTCAGCAGCTGATATTTATGCCGGAAATTCATAGGAGCATGTTTCGCCCACTGCTTCATTCTGGCTTTAGCCTTCTTTAGCCTTATAAGTGCTTTCTTCTGCAGATCAGGGGGCAAATTAGTGTATAATCCCGCTCTGATCAACCCATCATACAATACATAAACCGGTAAAACCGAGGTGGCCATTACATGCTCCTCATTATGCTCCAAGGCTTCGCTGTAGTTGAGTGCCTGGCTATAATTTCCGGCCAGGTAGGCGAGCATCATTTTGTGCAGGTAAAAATAAAATACCCCTGCTTTGCTGCTCTCCCTGAATTCTTCTGTGAGGGTGACTTCTTCATCAAATACCTTGCCCTGCAGTTTTATTGCCAGGCCATCTTCCTGCATGAGGTTTAACACAACCTGGTGAAACAGGCAGGTTTGCTGGTAAAGTAACTCCTGTTTTAGCTTTAAGATCTGTTGGCTATTTTCTTCCAGCTTTTCTGCCAGCTGAGCCAGTGGTTCGCCGGCCAGGTAGCCATGCACAACCTCTACCATAAGCCCGGAAGCAGCAAACTCTAAATCTCCGGTTTTAAGTCCGACAGCATAGGTCTTTTTTGCAATTTGTATAGAGTTGCGCAGTGGATTAATCCAGAAATCCAGAAATGCGGCAATTACAATGTAGGTTCTGGCAGCAGCGGCATCTGCTTTAAAGGCTTTCAGCAGGTCTACTGCAAGTTTGCCATAAGCATTCCCTGTTTTTACTTTATTGAACAAGGCTGTTTGTAACACGCCATATCCGCTATAAGCAGGGATAGATGCCAGTGCATTGCCTTTTTTAAGAGACAGCTGCACCAGTGTACAAACCAGGACAGGAAAAAGCTGAGGGGCAGAGCGTGAAACAGCTGCCCCCACACTGCCCATAATGTGCATGGCAGCCAGAGACTTGGGATCCGTCATCACTGGTAGACTTGCCAGTTTATTCAGTCCCTTGCTTCGGAGCATTATTTCTGTTTTTAACAGGCTTGCCAGTATGGCTGCTTTGGATGGATTCCGGGGTAAATTTATGCCCAGCCTGGCAAGCGCCATAAGCGCAGTATCTACCGCCACAGTTCCCTGGTTACTGGCAATTAGTGCCTGGATCTTAGTTTCCAGCACCCTGGATTTATCTACCTCCTGACCGGCATTTTGGAGTACTTCGGTGATGAAGCCCTCCATTTTATGATAATCCCCTTGCAGATAGGCTGCCTGGGCTGCCTGTGAATACAAATTGAGCGTAAACTCATAGTCGGCCTGCCAGCTTTGCGGGTTTAACAATGAAATACTAGTCTCCAGATAATCGAGTGCTAACACATAACCGGCAGATTCCATGGCTTTTTCTGCTGCCTGCAGGCTCAGGTGGGAAAGCTCAACCTGCTCCGCTTCAGAGAGAAGCGCTTTTGCCAGTCTAAGATGGGTAACGGTATCAAAGATTGCTTCCTGGCCCTGCTGCTGGAGCTTAGCTTTTAAAATTTTGCCTGTTTGCAGGTGAATTTCCTGCCGTTTCTGCGCTTCTACAGTAGAAAGCACTGCCTGCATTAACCTATCGTGCAGAAAGCGATATACAGGAATACGAACAGACTCTTCTCCACGCACAACCTTGACCAGATAACCTTCCTGAAGCGCACTTGATAACACGGATAGCGGGTGTCTGATTGACTTTCCGGTGAGCTCCAGCAGCACATTCCTGTCGAAGAGGTTGCCTACACAGGCAGCAGCCTGGAGTAAAAACTGCATTTCACTGTCCAGCTGATTAAAGCGCGAGATAATCAGGCTTAGTACGTTTTCTGTTTGTGGTAGCTGTGCTATTTTTTCTATTTCCCACATCCAACGGGCATTGGCACCATTGCCCTTACTACTCTCCTTCCACAGCAGCGCCTGCTCATAGGCCGAACGCAGAAACTGGGTTAAAAACAGCGGATTACCTTTGGTCTTGGCATAAAGTACATTGGCCAGCTGATGAACTGCAGCAGAATCTGTCTGAAAAGTCTCTGCCAGAAAACTGTTTACCTCTTCCAGCTTAAGATTGGTTAAGGCCAGCCGATGTACCGGCAGGGCTACTGTGTTGTTCTCTATCAGCCCAAGAAGGTGAGGGTTTTCCTTTGCTTCTTCCGCCCTATAGATGCCAATGAACATAAAATGGGAAAACTCCAGGTCCTGGAAAAGCTCATGCAGAAAGGCAAGGGTGGCCGTATCTGCCCATTGCAGATCGTCCAGCTGCAGCACCAGCGGATGGTTTTCTGTTGCCAGCGCTTTTAAAAAGTTTCTAAAAACATAGTGGAACCTGTGCTGTGCCTCGGGACCGTCCAGTTGCGCTACTGGGGGCTGGCTGCCCAGCAGCAGCTTCAGGCGTGGTATAAGGTCAGTTAACAGCCTGCCCTCTCTTTCTACAGCCTCCTGTATGCAATCGCGCCAATTGGTAACTTCATCCTCGTCTTTGGTGAGCCAAAGCTCAATAAGGCCATTAATAGCCTGCACCAGTCCATTATAAGGCTTGCTGGCAGAGAGCAGATCATATTTGCCCCTGGCCATTTGTCCTCTTGACTTCCTGGCCCAGTTTTCGACCTGGTTAGCGAGGGTTGTTTTACCAATGCCTGCCATTCCCGAGATCCATACAACTTCAGCTGCGCCGCCAGCAACACTCTGCCATATCTTCCGCACCTGCATGGTTTCCTGCTCGCGGCCAATGAGTGTGGTTGGAAATCTAAGGGCAGCAGTGCTGTCGAAACGGGCCAGCGGGAAAAGCGGTATCTCGCCTTTTTGCTCGTACAATGCAATACATTGCTCAAGGTCTGCCTGCACACCAGCCGCTGTCTGGTAGCGGATTTCGGGAGACTTTGCCATGAGCTTATGTACGATCTCTGCCAGCACCTTTGGTAATTCAGGCTTCAGCCGCAGCAGGTGCAATGGATCTACTGCCAGGTGAGCATGAATGAGGGCCTGCGGATCTTCTTCGGTAAAGGGGAGTACTTCTGCAAACAATTCATAAAGGGTAACACCCAAACTGTAAAGGTCGGCCCGTTCATCGGCAGTGCCTGAGGCTTTACCGCTTAATTCCGGCGCCAGATAAGCCAGTGCTAACCCTTCGGGCAAATCGGTTTCCTGCACTTGTACAGGTACCGGGCTGGCCAGCTTAAAATCAATAAGGGTGGTAGAGAGTGTTTCCGGATGAACAATAATGTTTTCGCTGCAAAAATTTCCGTGTAACAGTCCCTCGCTGTGCACTTCGCCCAGCAGTTGGCACAAACTAACAGCAATGATAAGTTTTTCGGTAATGTCGGGCTGGTACTGGTTCAGATATACTTTAAGGTCAAGACCTTCTATGTATTTCATCACCAGTGCTCTTTGGTGACTCACCTCCAGTTTTCCCAGTACGTGGCGTATTTTAGAAGAGGAAAATTGACGCAGCACACTGTACTCATTCTCTAGTTGCAGTGTAGCTTCTTTGTTCAACTGCTCTTTCTGCAGCTTTAATAAAACCCGGCCCCCATACTCTGGTATGGTTACTAAGTACAGGAGCGAATGCTCGCCTTTATGTAAAATAGCTGCGCCTTCAAGCACCTCAATACCTACCATCTGGGCAATCCAAGTATTATTTTTTTTTAAAAATATACAGCAAAAACCATATAATGAAATATGTTACATAAAGTTTATGTTATACCCGTGAAAAGAAGTACTTGATCAGCATTATTTATTCAGCTCAATCAATTCATACTTGGCAGCTGGGTACAGCATCTCATTTTACGCAATATTTCATTGATAAACATTCATTTTGGCAGCACCTGTAAAGTCTTTCCCATGCCGTTTTTTCATTTGCAGCATATTAGAAAACATGTTAAAGTTTAAGTAACCATGTGCCTGAGGGATCGTAGCTTAATGTATATAAATTAATTGTAAACCCTTAATAATTAAGCATATGGGACTCGATTTTAATAAGTTTGCCAAAGAAGGCAATACATTCATGAATCAGCTGGCAGAAAAGTTAGGCCACACCAGCGAGGAAGACAGAGAACAGGTTGGACGTATCCTGAAGGCAGTGATGCACGCCCTTCGGGACAGCATAGAATACAGGGAGAATTTTCATGTGATTGCCCAGTTGCCTATGGCATTAAAGGCAGTATACGTAGACCAGTGGCAGCATATGGACAAGCCCCACCGGGCACGTAACGTAGAGGAATTTGAAGAATTGGTAAAAGCTTACCAGCGCAAATATGGCGAGCAGAATTTTGACTGGAGCATGAGCACCGATGATATTACCCAAAAAACCATTGAATGCCTGCGCCAGTACATCAGCACCGGAGAGGCCATTCACGTAATGGACCAGCTACCCAAGGGTATTAAAGCACTCATGGTTTAGCCCTATGGCTTATGCTGCACAATAAAGGGTGGCACCAGGATAAGGTATATTGTATAGAGATGATGGATTCTTCACCTTTCTATGCGATATACCTTTTTACATTTCAGGAACAGGTCCAACGAACAGAGGACGGCATAAATTTTTCAGGGCTTCCAGCTATCCCTGGTTTATTGATACTTTTCCGCAAATAGCAAGCATAAAATATTACCTCTTACTTTAGGTTGGCAGCCTGATCTTTGCGCAGGCCCTGCCAGAAATTACTCAGGGCTGTTTGCCAGTCGGCAGCTGCATCCCAGTAAGCGCCAACATATACATCGCCGGACGGAATATGACGGATGTAAAATTTGTATTGGGACACACCTGTGTCCGGACCTGCCTGTAATTCCAGTGGCGCATCTTCATTAGGGGCATAGTTGAGAAACCGGCGTATGTTGTCCTGTGAAGTATACAGGTACAACAGTACATAAGGGTAACCCAGCTTCATGCGCAGCACTTCTTCGGTTGTGCCGGGTTCGGTAATTCCCCATTCATAAGGATAAAGCTGCATCACTGAATTAATAGCTGCCAGGCTATCACTGCTCCTTGTTGTGAGAAAGGCATACCGTGGTACTGCCAGCTTATCAAACTTAATATCCAGCGGATAGGAAAATAAGCGTTTCTTAATGCTCACATTGTCGGTGGTATAAAACAGTTCTGCTACTTCGGGTATCAGAAAATTGCTGAGGTGCAGCTTTGCTTCATTAGCAGCCAGGTATAAATTATTTGCTGCTGCCTGTGGTGTTTCTGCCGTAGTCTGCCAGGCGGGAGCTCCAGCATCTACCAGACCTGTTTTGCCCAGTGGGGCAACCGTAAGGGTAAGCTTTGCAGACTTGTCCACAAAAACAAGATTCTGGATCTGCCGCTGCTGAAAATCGCGCTGAAAGCCTATGGTAGCATCCGGTCCGGACAAAATATTACCTAACTCATAATAGGCAACGGCATCTACGCCTGCTTTGCGCAGGGCAGGATGAAGTTCTTTTGCCACTGCCTCCCAGCTTGCTTGGCCGGCAGCACCTTGTGGGAAGTTTATGATAACTGCGCTGCGACTTTTGAGTAGTTCGGCAGGTAGCTGCCCGGTTACTTTTAGCTGAGCAGCAGGATTTTGCTGTGCCTGCACAGGCAGCAACAGACTTAGTACGCAGAGGAAAAGCAGTAGGTGTTTCATCGTAGAAATAACCAGTAAGCGGCGCTTTTTAGTATAAGCGGCCACTAAATTGCACAAAAAAGCGCTCAATTGCACCTGCTTCGTTTATAAGTACTTAAGCAGTAGATTAATCATTTTTTGTACTGCAGGGGTATAAGGCGGCTTAAGTTTACTGGTGGCAGTGAATCCGGTACGCTGCCGAAGCACCGGCTTTTCATTGCTAAAATCCTGAAAGCCCCAATAACCATGTGCTTTGCCAATGCCACTCCAGTTAACGCCACCAAAAGGTAAATTAGGCTGCAGGTAGTGCAGCGCCGTGTCATTTAAACATACACCGCCGGCAGAGGTGCGCTGAAGCACTTCTTTTTCCACTTCTTTATTCGTGCTAAAGAGGTAAAGCGCTAAAGGTTTTGGCTTTGCATTGATGTAGCTGATGGCTTCTTCCAGGCTGTTGTAGCGGCGAATGGGTAAAATAGGACCAAAGATCTCTTCCTGCATCAGGGTACTTGTCTCTGGTACATCGGTAACAACCGTAGGTGCCAAAAAGCGCTGTGCTTCATCGGCCTGACCACCAATTTCGAGGGTTGCGCCCGCTTCAATACCTTCCTGTAACGCAGTTCGCAGGCGCTGAAAATGCCGCCTGTTAATGATACGGGCATAATCATGGCTTGCTTTTATTTCTTCGCCATCGTTACCATACATTTTATTGATAACCTTCTGAAATTCCTGCACCAGGTGTTCACTTACCCGTTCATGCACCAATACATAGTCAGGTGCAATGCAGGTCTGGCCTGCATTGAGCCATTTGCCAAAAGCAATCCGTTCGGCAGCCTCCTGCAGGTTGGTTGTCTCATCTACAATGGCCGGTGATTTGCCTCCCAGCTCAAGCGTTACAGAGGAGAGGTTATCTGCTGCCGCCCGCATAACCAGCTTGCCTACCTGGGGGCTGCCGGTAAAGAAAATATGATCGAAAGGTAGCTTAAGCAATGCCTGTGCAGTTTCCTTATCACCTTTAAATAGGCTCACCTCCGCGGGCTGGAACAATTCACCAACCATGCGCTCCAGCAAATCGGCGGTATGGGGAGTTTCTTCCGAGGGCTTCAGCATGGCTGTACACCCGGCTGCCAGGCAACTGACCAGCGGCACCAGCAATAGATTGAAGGGATAATTCCAGGGGGCTATGATGAGGCTTACCCCTTTAGGCTCGTGCTGTATGTAAGACTTTGTACCAAGCAGGCTTAAGGGAGTTTTTACCTTGCGGGGTTTCATCCAGTCCTTAAGGTGCTTAATGGCATGTTTAATCTCTGCCTGTACCGGATAAATTTCGGTAATGTCTGTTTCGGGATTGGGCTTTTGAAAATCTTTATAAAGTGCTTCGTGAATGGCAGCACGGTTTTGTTCAATCCAGCTATGCATTTTCCGAAGCCGCTGTTTTCGCTCTTCCATTGTGCTGGTACGCCAGGCCTGCGCTGTCTGTCGCTGTTGTTCAAACACCTGCTTTATGCGGGCGGGTGCATTTATTGCTGTGGCTGGCGTAGTAGCTGCTATTTCCATTTTGTCTCAATTCTTGTTTTACATGTGCAGGCAATCAGGCGTGTGCTGCAGTAGATAAATATTACCCTCATTGCTGATGCTCGGGTAAACATGACGGGCTGCTGCATACTATTGGAAAGCTGCCGGATGTTTTCCGGCCATGTCAGAAGGTTTGCATCTGCTGTATTACCTTAGCTTGTTGCTTCTATATTTTTCACCAAACAACTACCAAAAAAGATGCCATGTCTGCAAACCACAACTCTATTGTCCGGATTTTGCACTTTACCCGCTTAGTAAATGACTGGCTTTATACCAGCTCTGGGAATATCAGCTTAAAAACTATTGTCCTGCAACGGTCGCTACTCCTGCCTACTCAGCAGCGCCTATTCATTAACCGCAATGGTTGGAATATATGTTGCTGCCATAACTTGTAACCTTCTGTACGATGGTTGTGGGCATGGGTTACCACACAATAAAGCGCTGGTTTTCTAATCCTGGTTATTGCTCACTGCAACATTGGCTCTGTTTACCGGCTTTCCGGGTACTATCAATCAATAACACGCGGCTGTCACCTACTCCTATAAAGCTGTAAAGGGAAAAGGCTGGTCGTCAAACAACTAATAAGAGCTATATACTTAATAATTCTTCGAAGGCGGAACAATCACAAGTCTATGAGCAACAGTTGGTGCTGCCCGGCAGGACATCGCTTTATTATTGAAAACATTACCGTATTGTGCTTAACAGTACTGGATTAGCCAAACAATACTTTAAAGTAGAAAGAAGGCTTTTTCAGCTGCTGGCGCACATCCATATCGGTAAGCATACAGCTGATGGTCTGGCGCAGTGTTTCATTGGTCGCCGCTTTGTTTACCACCATGCTAAAAAGCCAGGGATAGTTGAGCAGGTCCTGCAGGGTTTTGCTTAGGCGCAGCTCCTTCCATAACCTATTGTAAACTGCCTGATCGTAGCCTTTTAAAAATGCTGCCCCGTAATTTTTCGCTTCCAGTGCCTTTTGTGCCCATTGCGCCGCCAGTTCACCACTAGCCAGGGCATTGCCAATGCCTTCACCTGTAAACGGATCGATCAGGGAAGCAGCATCGCCCACCAGCATAAAATTATCGCCGCTGATGGTGCGTTTCTTAGATCCCAACGGCAAGCCAAACCCCTTAACATCATCCAGCCGCCGGGCGTTTCTGAACCGCTCTTTCAGCCGGGGGTCCTCCTCAATAATTTTAAGCATGGCGTTGCGCATGTTTACTTTCTTTCTGGCCACCACATCGCTGCGCATCCCTGCTCCTACATTGGCCCTGCCCCCCGGCAGAGGGAAAATCCAGAAATAACCAGGCAAAAACTCTTTTAAGAAGTGTAGCTCTATATGCCCGTCGGGGTGCAGCCCTTCTATGCCCTCGTAATATGCGCGGATACCTGCCACATAATGCTTTTTATCTGGCTGCAGGCCTGCCAGCTCCTTTGCCTGACGCGAATGGGCACCATTGGCAAAAACAGCCAGCTTTGCGGCTACCTCTACAGTTCCGGCAGCGTTTTTTAAGAAGATATGCTCTTTGTCCTGCTGCTCCCATTGCTCCAGCGCAACCCCTTCCAGTACCTGTACCAGAGGCTGTTGCTTGCACTGTTCCAAGAGGAAGTTATCGAACCAAAGCCGGGTGGCAACATAGCCGGGCGGACGCGCATCAGGCAGGTGCCGGTCTACAAATGGTACATCCAGTACCTGCCGGTTTGGCGCTACAAAACTGGCACCCCAGCTGGGCAACGATTCCTGGCTCTGGGCCAGTTGTTCTTTCAGGCGGGGGTCCAGCCTGTTCAGCATGGCCACAGACCAGCCACTAAGGCCATCGCCACATATTTTATCCCTTGGAAATTCGGCTTTATCTACCAAAAGAGAAGGTACGCCCGCCTTCGCCAAAAACAAGGCTGTGGCACAGCCGGCAGGTCCGGCGCCTACTATACAGATATCTTCTTTATATAACACATTTTAAAAGTAAGAGGAAAAACCGTGCTCCCTTAACTCCCTGGCCATTTACTTTTCTGCATTTAACGTAATGGTTAAAAAATAAGGCACCATGCACAGCTTCTCCACCCGGCAGGCCATATCTTAACAGAAAAAGCAGTGGCTTAAGCCTAGGTCTGCATATCGTATTCAGCCAGAAATCATAGGTTAAGGCCTTTTGTCACCTGCCTTAGCCGCTGCTATAAAGCATAATGAATCCTAACAATTGATTATACTATATTATATAGTATGAAATTAAGGAAAATACTAAGCCTACCTGCTGCTTACGCCGACTGGGGTTTGCTGATTCTGCGCCTGACCTTTGCCACTCAGCTCATCCTGGGTACTCAGGATAATATCTTTAGCTGGGAGCGTATGCTTGAGTTTCGTGATTTCCTGGATAACCATGGGGTTCCTTACCCTCTCTTCGCTGCCCATCTCTCTGCTTACGCCCAGTTTCTGGCCGGCCTCTGTTGGATTTTAGGCTTTGCTACACGACCAGCAGCGCTTGTCATGGTCATTAATTTTGTTGCAGCACTCATCATTGTACACATTGGCCTGCCATACGAACAAAACTTTCCTGCCATCAACCTCCTGGGCGTTGCCCTCTGCCTTTTCTTCACAGGCCCTGGCCGATTTTCTATAGATCAGGCCCTGATCAGCCAAAGCCACCAAAAAACAGTTGTTTCTGCCTAAGGCGGTTCTAAACAAATTTTCTTCTAAGTACTTTACTTATGACAGCACATATTAGCTGTTATTCTCGTATCTGTTTGCCTGGGCAGCAGGTTAATTTTTCTTCAATATGTTATGCATGCATAACATATTTATTTATATTTGACTGATGGGTAAGTTTGCTAAAGATTATTTCAATCGGTTGCAATAAAGACTTACCCTGCTCCAGCACATGAAACGAGAAGAAACCGTAGACTATAATATTAAAGCTACCTGGCATGCCATCTCCCGCATGTATAACACAGAAGCTGTAAAGCATGACATTACAACTTCTATCGGTTTTGTGCTACTGAACATCGATTCTGAAAATGGTACGCCGGCTACTAAAATAGCACCGCTCCTGGGCCTGGAAGCTCGCAGCCTTACCCGCATGCTCAAAGGAATGGAGGAAAAGGGGCTTATTTACCGCCAGGCAGATCCGGTAGACCGCCGTCTGGTCCGCATTATTCTCACGGAGAAGGGTAAACAAAAAAAAGAAATCTCTCGCCGAACCGTAAAATCTTTTAATCAGGCAGTGCAGCAGGGCATCCCGGAAGATAGGTTACAGGCATTTTTTGAAGTAATGAATACAATTAACCGCATCGTAGACGAGCATAAGTTTGGTGGGTAAAGGGTATTGGGCATTCAGTATTGAAACACGCATTCAATACTTAAGTGCCGCTCCAGGATATCCTTAACTACTACTAATTCTCAATACATAATACCTTATAATATATGAAACGAACCATCAACAAGGTTACTATACTGGGTTCTGGTATCATGGGCTCCCGCATCGCAGCGCATTTTGCCAACATCGGCGTAAAAGTCCGCCTGATGGATATCGCACCCTTTGAACTAACCGAGGATGAACAGAAAAAAGGCCTGAGCCTGGACGATCCGCGCGTAAAGATGCGCATAGTCACACAAAGCTGGCAGAACACCCTTAAGAGCAAGCCTGCTTCTCTGTACACCGACAGCTTTGCCGACCGGGTTGAACTCGGCAACTTTAAAGACAACATGAAGGACATTGGTGATAGCGACTGGGTGATTGAGGTAGTGGTTGAAAACCTCAAGATCAAGAAGCAGGTCTATGATGAAGTAGAAAAGTACCGCAAAAAAGGAACCCTTATAACCTCTAACACCTCCGGCATTCCTATACACCTGATGCTGGATGGGCGCTCCGAAGACTTTGCCACGCATTTCTGCGGCTCACACTTTTTTAACCCTCCGCGTTACCTCAAGCTGCTCGAGATCATCCCCACGCCCAAAACCGATCCCGGTGTTGTGGACTTTCTGATGAAATACGGCTCACACTACCTGGGTAAAACCACTGTATTGGCCAAAGATACACCTGCCTTTATTGCCAATCGCGTAGGCATCTATGCTATTCTGAAGGTGGTAGACACCATGCAAAAGCTGGGGCTGAATGTTGATGAAGTAGACCGCCTTACCGGTCCGGTGATTGGCCGCCCGAAATCAGCCACCTTCCGTACTTCAGATGTGGTTGGTTTAGATACCCTCGTAAAGGTAGCCAATGGCCTCTACCAGGGTTTGCCTAACGATGAGCAGCGCGAGATCTTTAACCTGCCGCAGCAGGTAAACGATATGGTGGAGCGCAAATGGCTGGGCGATAAAACCGGCCAGGGCTTTTACAAAAAGACTAAAAACGCCAAGGGTCAAACTGAGATCCTGACCCTGGACCTCAGCACCATGGAGTATGGCGAAAAGCAGCGGCCCAAGTTCGCTACCCTGGAGCAGACCAAGCCAATCGAAAATCTA
>JASLAE010000455.1 GCA_030147305.1 Cesiribacter sp. | reverse complement strand
GCAAAAAGGGTAATAGCAATCTTTTTCATAACACCGATTTTTTTATTTCTTATTCGTTTGAACAAGCAAATGAAAAAACCATGCCAGAATTGTAAAAGCTATTCTATAATTATAAGTCTGTGTTTAAAGATGTTGGCTGCCTACCATGCTGGTAAAAACTAATACGATACCACTTCTATTTCTGTACGGCGGTTCAAGGCCCTGCCCTCTTCTTCATCGTCATTAGAAACCAAGGGTCTTTCCTGGCCATATCCCATTACGGAGAGCCTGTTTGCTTCTACCCCATTGTTCACCAGGTACTCCTTAACCGACTCGGCACGCTTGCGTGAGAGCTGTTTGTTGTAATTGGCTTTGCCCACATTATCTGTATGACCATTGATCTGTATTTTAATGGTAGGGGTGTTTAACAGAAAATCCCGCATTTTATCAAGCTCACTGATAGATTCTGTGCGCAGCCCGGCTTTGCCGGTTTCAAAAAAGATATTGGCCATGATAGCGGTTGTACCTACTTTAATCGGGTTCATCTTCAGGGCAGTATTGATAAAACGCGTTTGATTAGCCAAACGTGTGATTTTTAATGATCGGGAAAGAATGATAAAACCAGCCGCTTCCGCAGTTAAAGAATAGTTGGCTTCCTGATCTATGTCGATGTTGAAATTACCCTGTTCATCGGTCTGGGTTACACTTACTATATCGCCACTGCGGTTGTTAGCGATGGTGATGGTGGCCTGAATAGGCTTACCCGTTTCTGTATCCAGCACCTGACCGGAATAATTGGCAGCAGCCACTACCGGCGCCAGCTCCTCCGGAGCCCTGGTAGCGGCCTCCTCCTGCTTCTTTTTTCTGGCAGCGGCCATCAGGTTATTGACTTTTTCGTCCAGAAACGTGATGCGGTAGATATCTGCTTTGCCAATGCCCCCCTCCTGAACAGAAGTATAATAAGCATGGGTGCGGTTAGCCGCCATAACAAAGTGAAAATTATCGTCTGGTGTATTAATGGGATAGCCCATGTTGATAGGCTTTTGCCAGCCTGCTTCAGACCACTCGCTCCTGAATACATCATAGCCTCCCAGACCGGGGCGTCCGTCGGAGCTAAAATACAGCGTTTTGTTGTCGGAGTGAATATAGGGAGAATCTTCAAAGCCATCTGTATTGACCAAAGGGCCCAGATTCTGGGGTTTGCTCCAGCTACCGTTGTCCATACGGTTAGAGACATAAATATCCAGATAACCAAAGCCACCGGGCCGGTCACTGGCAAAATACAGCTGCTTTCCGTCTGCACTCAGCGAAAGAGAGGTTTCCCAGTAAGGGGTATTGATGGGTTCCGGCAATGGCATTGGCTCACTCCAATCCTGGCCATCGAAAGCAGAGCTGTACAAATCGCCCCCATTCGCCTCCATGTACAGGTACAGTTCCCGGCCATTGGCAGAAATTGCCGCCGCCGCATCATGATAATCGAAGTTAATGTTCTTGCTGATCTGCCTGGGCTCTGTCCAGGAATCTCCCCGGCTGTGGCTGATGTAAATATCCTCGAAAAACTCGTTATCCTTTGTTTTTTTACCCCCGGTAGAGCCTTCACGGCGTGAGGTAAAAACCAGCACAGACTGATCTGGCGTAATGATGGGTGCATAGTCGTGTGCCGGTGAGTTAATTAGCTCCGACATGTTCTCAATTTCTACCGCAACAGGGTACATAATGAGTGAATCGCCCTGCTGGCACTGTTTGATCTTAGGGCCTACATCGGGCATGTTGGGCCGGCGAAGCTTACTATAGGCAGTATAATGTTCTATAGCATCCTCGAACTGGTAATTGTATTGATAGGCCACTCCCAGGTAATACCGAATATCAGGATCGAGGTTTGGCGCCAGTTTGTATACCTTAATGAGATATGAAAGGGCATAGTGCTTATAATCACTCAGGAGGTAAGTAAGGCCAATGTGGAGGGTTAACTCAACATTACCTTCCGCTAATTTTTCAGCCTCCAGGTAGTAGTTAAGTGCCTGGTTTATTTCACCACGGTTGTAGTGCTTCTGCCCCTTCTTCATTAACTTTTTAAAGTCCTGACCTGCGGCAGAACCAACCATCAGCACCAAGAAAAGTACAGTCAAAACATATTTGCTCATGGCAGATTTACGGAAAGAAGCCCCATTTTATACATTTTTCATGATAATTAGAATTGCGCCCCTTTTACCCCAGCGTAAGTTAAGTCCTTGAAATTTGTGCTTTGAACGCTGATAAATCAGGAGATCAAAGTGTAAATGTGAGTTTTATGACCAGAAACAAACAGTATAACAATTACTTGTCCCACACAGGAGTAAAACATAGTTTTCTGAGTGGCGTAATGTTAAATCAAGGTTTGCTCTTTATAACGCCCGAATTTTTTACAAACCTGTCCATAAACACCTAGCCTAATACCTAATTAGCATTATATAGCCTCACTGTTTTAATTTTAATCGAGCATCATCATTGGCATCCAGTAAAATAGTTATGATGGGTAGATGAACACTAAAGGCTTTAATTCGTATAAAAATTTAATTCAGATATTAGGGAATCTTTCCTGAATTTGTCTGCTGTTTTGCTCACTTAAACACCTAAACTACAATCATTTAAGAGGTTTTAATCAATTTTGCAGAAACAAAAGTGTTCCTTTAAAAGGTGGTACATGTATTTTATTATTGCTAAAATTGGAGTATTATAGCCTTTTATAAGATTATCTCTAGAATTTTTTTGAGTTTATATTTCTACGACTGCTTTAAGCAGGCACCAGTTTAAGTATTTAATATAACCAATGGCGAAACACACAGCCTACGACCTTATTGCAGTAGGTACTGGCTTTGCAACAACATTCTTTCTAAAAAAATATTTAAGCAAGGCGCCTGCTACTGTCAGGGTTCTTGTGCTGGAAAGAGGGCATTTGTATCCACATGCTGAAAGAATCAAGGAGCGACGCGGAGAAGCAACTACCTATGCGAGTCTGAATCAAGACCCTCTGGAGGCCATTATCAACAACAATCCCAAGAAACCCTGGATGTTTCAGCCAGCTTTTGGGGGAGGTTCTAACTGCTGGTATGGTTGTACGCCACGTTTTATGCCTTCCGATTTTCAGATGAAAACGCTGTATGGTATAGCACAGGACTGGCCTGTACAATACAATACCCTGGACCCATATTATACTGAAGTAGAAGAGGCCATGTCGATATCGGGGCCAGCGGAAACACCCTTTCCCCGTAATGGACCCTATCCCCAACCTCCGCATAGTTTTACCACTGTTGATAGGCTGTTAAAAGCTAAATATGGTAACCTGTATATCAATCAGCCAACAGCCCGTTCCAGCGTTGCAATTCCTGGCAGAGGCGTTTGCTGTGCCAGTGCTACCTGCAGTGTTTGTCCGGTCAATGCTAAATTCACCATAGAAAATTCTAACCTTGGTATTTATGACGATGCCCGGGTTGAGTTACTCTATGGCGCACAGGTGTATAGCCTGGAGCTGCAGGGCGATCGGGTGCGTAAAGTAAATTTTCAGCAGGATGGCAGGGAACATCAGATTTCCGGAGAGGTAGTGGCGCTAGGCGCCAATGCCATATTTAACAGCAATATTCTGCTGAACTCTGGAGACACCAACCCATTAACCGGCAAAGGCCTGGGCGAGCAGTATGGTACGCAGGCGCTTGTATACCTGGATGATTTAGCCTGTGTTGGCGGCAGTACCTGGGTGACGGCCAATGGTTATATGTTGTACGATGGCGACCACCGGAAAGAGTATGCAGCCTGCCTGATGGAGGCTAACAATGCGCCCTACTTTCGATTGGAAAGAGGTAAATGGCGCAATGTGGTAAAATTCCGGATGATCTTTGAAGACCTGCCGGATGATAGAAATTATGTAACCACAACCAAAGACCCATTTAAACCGGCAGTGCATTTCCGTGGCACATCTGACTATACCCTAAGGGGCATAGAAAGAATGAAAGAAAAATTGCCGGAACTGCTCTCGTGTTTACCGGTAGAAAAAATTGACTTCTCTGAACCGCACGAAACGGAAGCACATATACTGGGTACCACGCGTATGAGCACCTCTGCTAAAGATGGCGTAATAGACAAAAACCTGTTACACCATCAATACAGAAACCTGTTTGTCCTGGGCAGCGGTAGCTTCCCTACTTACACACCGTCTAATCCAACGTTAACACTATCAGCCTTGTCACTGTATGCGGCAGATCAGGTGTTTTAAAGTATAATTTAAGATTAAATAAAGATGCGCAGACGCGATTTTTTAAAATTATCTGGTATTACCACTTTTTCCCTGGCAGCCCTGCCCTCTTTAGGCATTGTGAGTGTTAGTACGGAAGAAGCGTTGGCCGGGCTGCTCGTGAAGGAGTTTGATTATCTTAAGCTAGATCTGGAGGGAGTAAAAACATTCATCAAAGAATTTACTAACGCCAATCCTTATAGCATGCTTGAACTGATAAAACTCAGAGCTTTTTACCTGATGGACCTTAAGATTCATCAGTCAGAAATGGTTACAGAGCTGGCAATCAATTACATAAAGTCTACTGACTTCTTCCTGAACAGAATGGACGAAAGCAGGCCCGTTAAATACCTGGGACTCTACAATCCCTATAGAACACCTTGTGCTAACCCATTTTCAACGTTTTACATTCCTCAGGAAGCTATCTGAGATAAACTATAACCATGTTTAACAAATAAAACTAACTTGGCTGTGTTGGTGGCAGAATTGATAATAGTAACCGTAAGTTCAATTCACTTCTGCA
>JASLAE010000449.1 GCA_030147305.1 Cesiribacter sp. | reverse complement strand
GGTAAAGATAAAGGGCAGGCGCTGGTCTGGTACATGCACTGCTACCTTTTAAGAAACTAGTTGCTGGTGGAGCCGGGTCAGTGTCTCCTGAGGGTCCTGGCAAACACCCGGGTGAACAGCAGAAGTTTGTACCACCGTACTGCGGGTAGCCGTAAGCCAGCGAAAACGAGATGCGGGTGATAACTTACCGATGGCACCTCCTTCTGCGCCGCCGGCACAAATTCTTTCGAAAGCATGCAGCCGTTCCTCTAGTTCCGCCAAATCCATCGCTGTCGAGAATGCAGCCAATCGCCCACTATCTAATGTATAAGCAGTTTGTAAAAATCCTTTTGCATGGCAATAAAGGATTACGCCCACGTTCATAAATTCCTCTCGCTCTACGCGTGGCACTACCCGAAGAACGGCGTACTCAAACAAGTGCTTTTCTTGCATTTTGGGCTTCTTTAACAAAGATTTCTGAATGTTCCAGCCGATTTTCCAGATACTGTACGTACGCCTGCCGGTGTGCTGCTGCAGAGTCAAAAGGCGAGTCGACAACCAGCCAATCTTCCGGAACCAGCGCCACAATTGCCCGTAATAATTCCGGGCTCAATTTAGTTTTAAAGTCAGTATCCACAGCATCCAGTTCAGTAGCCTGGGGCAACAAAACATGGTCTTTGATCTGCAAAAACGGTCTTCTGGCCTGCTCTTCTACATTTTGCCAGGCATGGTGGAAATAGAAGGCTGCGCCATGATCAATAAGCCAAAGTTCTTTATGCCACATCAGCATGTTCGTATTGCGGGGAGTACGGTCTACATTCACTACAAAGCAATCGAGCCACACAATCTCAGAAGCCCGCTTCGCATCGACCTTTGTAAGCAGGGCATCGAAGGTTATGGCGCCAGAGAGATAGTGCAATGCAAGGTTAAGCCCTTCACTCGCCCTAAGCAGATCCTGAATTTCCTCGTCAGGCTCTGTTCGGCCAAAACAGGCATCCAGTTGGGCAAAGACAATTTCAGGCACTTTAAAACCTAACGCCCGGGCGATTTCACCGGCAATCAATTCTGCAATCAGGGCCTTCACACCCTGGCCCGCACCCCTGAATTTCAATACATACATAAATTCATCATCTGCCTCTACTATAGCAGGCAGTGATCCCCCCTCGCGTAGCGGGGTTACATATCGATTCACCTGTACAGTTCGTATTTCTGCTGGGCTTATTTTCATAAAGGCTATATACGCATATAGGCAATGAACACTTAAAGTTGAGTTTTTTCTGCAAGGCACACAACTAACCAGGCAAATACGATCATTCCAGAAACGTTTTGTAAGGGTATAACTGCTATTAATAGCGAAAAAAAACTTGATTCAAGTATGTCTGTTCCACTCTTCTCTATGGAGCAAAAATTCAATTCATAATATAGCTGCACCGCAACGCAGTCCGGTCCATTACTCGATTTGAAGTAGCTGGAGATGGCTGGTTCTACTGCCAAATTAATCCTCTATCATTCTACAAAAACACAACTGTTTTACTTAAACCCCTAATAAAACTTATGACCAATTTGATTAATGTTGGAACTTAGAGATAATATTAATCTTTTATTCATTTGACTGGTTTATAAAACCGAACAGTATCCTAAGCGGTTCTTTTAAATTCTATACAAACTCATATGATACAACAATTGAAAAAGGCTGCCAAAAAGCCAGAGGTTCTGCTCCTGCTGGCTATTGCTGGCTGCACTTCAACTCCACCACAAGAGACTACTCAAACGGAACAAGCGGCCATGGAACAGACTCAAAACCAAGAAAATATTTTATTGAAGGAATGGACAGGTCCCTATGGTGGCGTGCCTGCGTTTGATCAGATGAATCTGGCAGATTTACAGCCAGCCATTGAACAGGGCATTGCGCTGCATTTAGCTGAAATTGATTCCATTGCCAGTAATCCGAACCCACCAACTTTCGAGAACACCCTCGAAGCCATGGAAAAGTCGGGCAAGCCATTAGACAGGGCTTTTACTTATTATAGCATCTGGAGCAGTAATGTCTCTACACCGGAATTCAGAGAGATTCAGGGCAGACTGGTACCACAAATTGCCGAATACCGCTCTAAAATCTCACAGAATGAAGCCCTTTTTCAGCGCATTAAAACAGTATATGATAATGCTCAGTCAACTCCCCTGCCTGCAGACCAACAGCGGGTGGTACAATTGATCTACGAAGATTTTGTGATGGAAGGTGCTGACCTGGATGCAGAAGCAAAGAAAAGGTATGCAGCCATCAACAAGGAGCTCTCTACCCTGTATACCGAGTTTTCTAATAATATACTGGCAGATGAAGAACACTATGTGGTATACCTGACGAAAGACCAGCTGAGCGGACTGCCAGAGTCATTTGTAAAGGCTGCTGCCAAAGCTGCAACAGATCGCGGACAGGAAGGTAAATATGCCGTTACCAACACCCGCTCCTCAATGGATCAGTTTCTGACTTATTCCGACGAGCGCGCTTTGCGGGAACAGGTTTGGAAAAATTATTATTCCCGGGCCGATAATGGGGATAAACATGATAATAATAAGCACATCACCAGAATTCTGAAGCTCCGCAACGAGCGGGTAAAACTGATGGGCTATGACAACTTTGCTGAGTGGCGGCTGCAGAACAGGATGGCCAAAACACCAGAACGTGCCATAGAGCTGATGAATGCTGTATGGCCTGCTGCTCTGGCCAGAGTAGAGGAAGAAGTAGCAGACATGCAGGCAATTGCCGATGCCAGTGGTGCTAACATCACCATAGAAGCATGGGACTACCGCTACTATGCCGAGAAGGTGCGGCAGCAGAAATATGATCTGGATTCTGATGAAGTAAAGCAATACTTGCAGCTTGACAAATTAACTCAGGCTCTATTCTACACAGCAGGTGAGTTATTCAACTATAATTTTGAGCCAGTAGCAGAAGGTAG
>JASLAE010000424.1 GCA_030147305.1 Cesiribacter sp. | reverse complement strand
CCAAAACAGCAGCTGCCTGTAGCAGAGATATTACCTGCCCCCACGGCAGCATATGGGCAGTACCTCACTACCAGTTGCACTGCCTGTCACAGGACTGATTTCAAGGGGGGCCCGCCACTGGCTCCCGGTTTCCCGCCTGTGCCGGACATTACTGCCTCGGGCAGGCCCGGCCAATGGACCGAAGAGCAGTTCATGCATACCCTGCGTAGCGGCATTACGCCAGACGGACACCAGATGGACAGCACCAAAATGCCCTGGACCCGTACCCGGGATTTCTCTGAGCTGGAGCTGAAAGCCGTGCGTGCTTATTTGCTAAGCCTCTCCGAAGCACGGGTACAGTCAAACATACAGCAGGCTCAACACTAAAGCTCATCTGACTAACAGAAATTAAACCATACAAAAACCATTATTTAAAATCACCATGAAAACTTATTTCACTACAAGAACCCTTCTTCCGCTACTGATCGTCCTGCTTTTTTTTGTAAGCTGTAAAGACGACGATCCTACGCCAGCGCCTGCCGGCACCCTTACGGCCAAAGCTGGCTCCGACCAAACAGTGCAGCTTGGCCAAACCATTACGCTCGATGGCTCTGCCTCTACAGACAGCCAGAACAAAGCATTTACTTACCAATGGGCATTTACCCAGAAACCTGCAGGCAGCAACGCCAGCCTGAGCAACGCCACCACGGCCAGCCCCAGCTTTGTAGCCGATGCCACCGGTACCTATGAAGCAGAACTCACCATTGCCAGTGAGCGTGAAGAAAGCAAGGACAAGGTACTGATAACCGCAACTGCTGTTGATGGTACAAGCCTTACCCTGCCCGAGTATATTAGCACCGCTACTGTGCTGGAAGACCGCATTGCCGATCCCAACGTGCCGGATTATATAGCTCCTAAAACGGTGATCGTATCGGCAGCGCTTACCATTAAACCGGGCGTAATCATTGCTTTTGCTTCCGATACGCGTTTCGATATTCAGAGCGAGGGTGGTGAGATCATAGCCAGAGGGACTGCGGAGGAAAAGATCAGATTTACAGGCAAAGAATCCAGTAAGGGCTACTGGCGCGGTCTGGTTATTTATTCCGCCAGCAGTGCCAACGTGCTTGAGCATGTAGAAATCTCTTATGCGGGGAGTTACTTTACCCTTAATGACATCAAAGCCGGCCTTACCCTTTTTGGCAACAGCGGCGCACTGCTAAGCCTGCTCAACTGTACCCTGCATCACAACGACGGATACGGACTTCATGCCGCCGCCGGCGCTCAGCTAAAAAACTTTGCCAATAACACATTTGTCGAAAATTCTGAGGCGCCCCTGCTGCTGGCTGCCGACAATGTAAAGCAACTGGATGCAGCCTCGGTCCTTACCGGTAACAACGGCCGCAATATGGTAGAAATTACTGCCTCGAGCTTGACGGCTGCCAATGGCGCAGATAATACCTGGGCGGGCTTTGCCGATAAAACACCGTACAGGCTATTGGGCGAATTGCGCGTGAATACGGGCTTGAGGCTGATGCCCGGCGTACAGCTGGAGGTTGGCAGCGACCAGCTGATCATGATCGAAGAAGACGGTTATCTGAATGCTGTAGGCACCCCGGACAATAAGATCAGCATCAGGGGTGCCATACCCTCTGCGGGCTACTGGCGTGGCATTGCTATTTATTCCACCGCTGCCCAGAACGAATTAAGCCAGGTGGCGCTTAGTCATGGAGGCAGCAATGCACTCATTTCCGGTAAAAAAGCCCTGGTTGCACTCATGGGCAGCGGCGCTAAACTAATGGTGGAAGATTCGCAGCTAAGTGCCAGCACAGGCTATGGCATTTACGTGCGGAGCGGTTCCAGCCTCAATGCCGATGCCAGTACGGCCAATGCTTTTGAGGACATAGCCCAGCAAAACGTTTTCTCCGAAGACTGATGCCAGGCAGGCTCCGCGCTCCCGGACATTTTTCAGTAATTGGTTGTAGCTGGTTTTTTCGATGGAAAAGTAATGGAAGTATGTAAGTAAGTATGTAGGCAAAGTGCAGATATTCACTCTAATAACATCAGGTTCAAAAAACAGTATGGAGTCATTTATTGATCAGCAGAATAATTCAGACTCTTTTATACATATTCATTTTTCGGATTTGTGTCTCCTGATTGAACACTAAGTTGTTCATCATTATTTTGGTTATTACAGCCCTGTCTTAATAAACTTAAGCTGTACATCCTTATTTACTAAAATCAAATGGTCTTTAACCATTGACATTTTAAAATTAGCTGTGTCCGTTTTAATTATTCCAACATACTCAAATCGTGTATAAAGAGCAATATGATCTTCACCATTCTCTAGACTATATATATTCTGTAAATCTTCTGGCATTCCACTCCTAATTTTTTCAAAATGTTCCCAATCCTCTACCTTGTCTACGTTCCAATAGAAAGTTTTATCCTCATTAAATCTAATTGAAGTAACAGGCATCCCATTAGCAAATGGGTTTTTTACCTGCCAGTCAGTCGTAATCCCATTTTCTTCGGATTGAGTCCAGTTATCTGATAACCTTTTTTCATGTACGACAAGCCATGTTCCCAATATTTCAGAAGGTTTAAATTCTGTTAACTCCTTCTTCTCACAAGAAACAAAAAAGCTAAAAACTACCAGGAACATCAAAATATTTATTTTCATGTTTGATTGATTTATAATTTAAACTAAGCAATTATTTCTATACTACAAAAATTGAAATGTTACTATACATTGATTTTTTCAGTCCACCTTCCCTTTGATCCTGTCAATTTTGGAGCATGCAGGTAACGTTTGGTATATGAACCGTAGCGACCGAATGGGGAGCTACAGTTCATATACATTGCTGGTATTTCGTTTTTTGTCTCTCAATCCAAATAGACTTGACCATTTTGATTTATTCAACACAAAGAAGACACCACCTGCAAGCACTATTATGACGAATGAAATTACAACCATTCCAAAAAATGGCGTTTCTGGGATCCTTGTTATAACTTCTGCTACAAATGCAGAGTACAATCCTATTACTGACCAATACATAAATGAAAAATGCATGAATCTCCAATTATTGGCTGGTTTCCTGGTCCATATTGGTATCATTCCCAGACTGATTGTTATAAGACTAGCGATGGTTGTGTAATGAAAAATCCCCCATCCGTTAAACAGCCTATAAATCATAAATGAAGTCAGTAATAATAATACCATACTTATTACATAAACATATCCAAATTGCTTATGTCGGAGTGTTCCTTTTTTCATGATCAGAACTAATGTTCCAGTTACCAGAGCAACTATTGATGAAAACAGATGGATTAATCCGTATGTATCCCCCACTAAATGTTCCATATTTTATGAATGCTAACAGCTATTGTACAGAGCCGAGGTTGTTCTCCGCCGCCTCCAAATACACGATAAGTTAGAGATTTAGTAGATCAATGACAAAGCGCTCTTTGAGCCCTGGCTTTGCATTGTTATTGCCAATTACCCTTATTTTTTTGCAATTATATTAATCATTCTATTGATGGTCCTATCCATGACTATCTCAAAGCCAGTTTCTAATAACATGGTCTGAATCATTTCACTGGTTATCCTAACCTTTTTATAAGAGCTTATCTTTTGTTGCGAACTACCATTCTTTTGTTCATATAAAATATCAGTC
>JASLAE010000383.1 GCA_030147305.1 Cesiribacter sp. | reverse complement strand
AGACTGCAGCAGCCAGTTTCTTTTTTAGATGAACCAGAGGACGCATAGTCCCAGGTTTTCATGGTCATCCCAATTACTTCATAGCCTTGTTCATGCAGCATTACTGCTGCCACGGAGCTGTCTATACCCCCGCTCATGGCTACCAATACTCTACCTTTTTTACTCATTAGATTGCTTTTTCACAGGGTTCACAGCCCTGCTTTTTACAAATATAAAAGGAAGAAAGCCAAAAGCCTTCTTCCTCCCTTAAACAAAGGCTACAGTTAAATAATTTCTTCTGACTTTAGCGACGGATGCCGGAAGTTTGTGAGAGTGTATAAACGTTAATTGAAATTATAACATATTCTACATGCAACAGCAGCATCAAATACAGCCAGATTAACACTATGAAATCGACTCTCTCACCTTTCGGGTATAATCGCGCAGGGCTGTTTTAAAATCTGTCCCTGCTTCCATTTCCTCTTTAATGTATAGTGCAGCAAACACATGGGTCAGCTGCTCTCCTTCATCATCTCCTTCTACAGAGATAGCAGGTTTTTCTTCATTAGCCAGTGCTTCTTCTGCAGCCCTGAGCTCATCCAGCTCAAAACTTTCTACTAGTTTTTTGATGGCGGGTATTTTCATAATTTTTGAATCAGTTCAGTAACCATCTCTTCTTTACTGGTGCATAAGCCTTCTACGAGCTCGCCATTGCGAAATACCGCAAAGTATGGTAAGCTGGAAACACCTGCCATACGCCTTGCCTCTGGATTCTTCTCAGCGTTTATATCCAGGAAAGCAATGTCTGCAAAGCGCTCATCATTGCTAAGACGTTTGTATTTTGGACTAAATAATCGGCAGCTCCCACACCAGTCGGCATAGTACTTCACTACTACCTTATTGTTGTTTTGTAGCTTTTGAGTAAATTCTGGGTCGTTGATCTGTTCTACAGCCATGGTTAAATATTTTGCGCAAATATACAGGTTCCGGTATACAAAGACCAGTAAATACTTAAACTTGGCCGATGTTTAACCATTATTGTGCTTTCTTATTTTTTATGCATTTTTGCGCTTAACAGAAACAACCAGTTTTTAAAACATCATGGCACTTAGAACTTTTGTGAAGATCAGTCAGGTAAATAATTTAAGTGATGCCCGTTACTGTGCAGGTATGGGTGTTGCCATGTTGGGTTTCAATCTAGAGCCAGGTACCGTTCATTATATAGATCCAGACAAATTCAGGGAGCTTAGTGACTGGGTAGCCGGAGTTAGTTTCGTAGCAGAATTCTCTGAAGCTAGTCCTGATACCATCTTCCGGCTTTTGCCTGAATACCCGGTAGATTATATTCAAACAGACAAGGCCGAGCACCTCCCGGCACTTCAGCAAATGAACCTCCCCCTCATCCTGAGGATACCGGTTGCAGCTACAAGCACCACAGCCGCTATTGAAGAAAATATGGCTGCGAATGAGGCTTTAGTAGATTTTTTTCTGCTTGAATCAACAAACAAATTAGGACTGTCTACCACTCTCACAAACAGGCTGTTATCTCTGGGTACTTCTTATAAAATAGTAGCTGATTTAGGTTTCAATGCCAGCAACATACAGTCGCTGCTTGAGCAGCATAGCATAAAGGGCATCGCTTTAAAAGGTGGCGAAGAAATAAGGGCAGGTTATAAAGATTTTGATGAACTAGCCGATATCCTGGAAGCTTTAGAGGTAGACGAAAACTATTGAACCGAGGATTTGCGCATACGGCATTGCAGATAATTAATCTGTTTACCTTCTGCTAAAAATTTGGTTTCGTAATTTGTTTTCAGGCCATGGTGCCCGTTAACATACGGGCTGTTGTACAGGTCATGCGTCCATCGTAAATCTTCAACCGGAAATGCCTGTAACATTTCAAGGGTATAATCAAAAAATGGACGATCATCTGTTTTGAGATGAAAAATACCGCCATCTTTCAATAGGCGTTGGTATGCTTCCAAAAAGCGAGGATGGGTAAGCCTGCGGCGTTCATCCCTGTCTCTGGGGCGTGGATCTGGAAATGTGATCCAAATCTGATCTACTTCATTTTCAGCAAAGTAATTTTCTATATCAACAATCTTGATACGCAGAAAAGCAACATTATCCAGGCCTTCTTCCTCTGCAGTACAGCTCCCAAAATAAATTCTGGCCCCCTTAATATCTACGCCAATAAAATTCTGTGAAGAAAATAATCGTCCTAAGCCAACGGTGTACTCTCCTTTGCCACAGGCAAGCTCTAGTGTGATAGGATTGTTATTTTTAAAGTATAATTCGTGCCAGCGCCCTTTTATGCTTTCAATGATTGGCTTACCTGGTTGAATAACATTGTGACGGAGGTTGTTTTCTTCGAATCGCTTGATTTTGTTTCTCACTACAGTTCTTCTATTTCGGCTACCACAAAGGTAGATCCGGTTACTAAAATAAAATCCTGCGCTGATGCTTTCTGCCGCGCAAGCTTAAGAGATACATTCACATCCTGTTCAATAACACCTTGCAAGCCAACGGATTGAGCCTTTTCAGCTAAAGCTTCAGCTGACATAGCCCTGGGGATGTCTGCTCGGCAAAAATAGTAAAAAGCATCTTTGGGTAGCAATGCCAGGGTACTGGAAACATCTTTATCTGCTACCATCCCCAGGATGATGTAAAGTTGTTGATGAGGTGTTTGGGCTACCTGCATTAAGAGGTGCTGCATACCATCGGAATTATGACTGACATCGGCAACCACCATTGGCTGTTGGTGAAGTACCTGCCAGCGCCCTTTCAAGTCCGTTAACTGACAAACCCCTGCAATTCCAGCTGCAATAGCATCTTTCGGAATCACATACCTGTTCTGCTGCAGCAATTCAATAATTTTGAGCACACCGGGCAAATTTGCCGCATAATAGGTGGCCCTTAAATCTGTGGGCTGATGCTCCAGCCAGGGTTGACCTTCTTTGAAAATTTTTAGCAAACCAGCTTCTTCCCAGCTAACCTCATAAGTCATTTCAGCAAAAAAGAGTGGTGCCGCTAATTTTTTTGAAGTGTCCTCGAAAACATGGGCAACTTCCTGCTGATGCTGACTGATGACTACCGGTACTTTATGCTTGATGATCCCTGCTTTTTCACCGGCGATGGCGGGTAGCGTATCCCCCAGAAAGGCTGTATGATCCATGCCAATTCTGGTGATCAGGCACAACAGG
>JASLAE010000369.1 GCA_030147305.1 Cesiribacter sp. | reverse complement strand
TGTAATTGCCGTCATTGGCATATGCTTCCCGTTCAAAAGAAATATTTCGGTAGGCCAGATAACCATTTCTATAATGGAGTAGTCTTATTAAGTACTCAATCAGGTACCACAGGTAAAATGGAATGATCAGCATTTCGGCCTGTTGCTTCAGGTGAATACGCTCATGTACTACCAGGCGACGCGTAAGTCTGGTTCTTTCACCAATAAGCACCAAGGGAAATAGGGTAATGGCTGAGGCAAAACCAAAAGTTATTCTTTTAACAGCTGAAGTACGAATAAACATAGCTATAATCTAACCAAAGAATGTCTAACAGGATTCTGAAAAACCTGCACCAGCTAGAACTAAAGTTTGACAAAGCCCGCTGGAACTTTAAACGTAAACATAACCTGATTGGTCCTCTTACGATCATGGCATACCGTGGGTTTGGCGATAACAAAGAAGCTTATATAAACGGCAGATTGCTGGAGAAACGTAATCTGCTCCCCGCCCGGCAACAGGATACCATCTGGCAAAATGTTAAAGCCATGTACAAACGCTTTGAGAGTAATGAGATTCCCGGAGCCTTAATCCAGGCCGAATTCAAAGGACAAATCCATGAAACCTTTACAGACGAAGAGGGATATTTTGAATTCAGGCTGCCTGTTCCATCTGATGTAGATACAGATGAAATCTGGCACGAGGTGAAATTTACCCTGCTCGATAAAATTGGCAAGAATGAGGGGCCTGTTACGGCAGATGGCTTTATAAAGATTCCTAATAAGCGAGCTGAATTTGGAGTCATCAGCGATGTAGATGATACAGTGCTAAAAACCGAAGCTACCAGTTTCATCAGAATGATGAAACAGACCTTTACCCGCAACGCTTCTACCCGCCTGCCCTTTGAAGGCGTTGCTGCTTTTTACAGGGCCCTGCACATGGGCAGTAAAATAGACCAGTACAAAAATCCCCTATACTTTGTCAGCAGCAGTCCCTGGAATCTGTATGATATGCTGGAGGAGTTCTGGCACATTAATGAAATACCGGCAGGCCCGTTTTTATTACGCGACCTCGGCATTAGTGAAGATAAATTTATCAAGACGGGACATATGCAGCATAAACTGGAGCAGATTGAAAGGGTATTATCCTTCACCGGAGACCTGCCCATGATCCTCATCGGCGATAGTGGCCAAAAAGATCCTGAAATTTATGAAAGGGTCATCAGCGATTTCCCCGGTCGTATCAAAGCCATTTATATTCGGGATGTTAGCAGAAAAAGGCGTGATTCGCAGGTGGTTAAAATAAGTCAGCGGCTGAGTGGTGCAGGTATAGACATGCTTTTTACGCCCGATACCGAAATGGCTGCAAGACATGCCCTGGAAAATGGCTATATCCTGCAGGAGTACATGAAAGATATCGTAAGAGAAAAAGCTAAAGACCAGTCGGGTTCCTCTGAAAACAACAAGACGCTGATACGATAATTTACGCCAGGTAGATCATCCGTCGGCTCATGCCGCCATCAATTACAAGGTTCTGTCCTGTAATAAAGCCTGCTTCACCGGAGCAAAGAAATACCGCTGCCCTGCCAATATCTTCGGGTTCGCCAACCCTGCCAACGGGATGCTGCTCTTTTTCTTCCTTACTATGACTTACCTCTTTTCTTTGCTTTTTTTTCTTCCAGTGGCCTACTTCAATCCAGCCAGGGCTAATGGCATTTACCCGAACCTCTGGCCCCAGACTTACCGATAGTGCATGTGTAAGCGACAATATACCCCCTTTAGAAGCCGCATAAGCTTCGCTATCCGGCTCAGATTGCATAGCCCTGGTAGATGCAATGTTCACGATTGCTCCTTTGTGACTAGCCTTAAGATAGGGGGCCGCGAATTTACAGCATAGAAAAGCCCCTCTTAAATTTGTGTTTAGTACTTCATCCCAGTCGGTTATATCTAGTTCTGCAAAAGGCTTGAATTTGCTGAGGCCTGCATTGTTGATCAAATAATCAATGGAGCCATACTTATCTGCCGCTGTCTCAACCATCTTTTTCACATCGTCTTCCTGAGCAACATTGCAGGGCACAAAAAGTAAGCTTTCTGCAGGCGCTCCTTTTGCTCTTAACCAGTCAAGCACTTCCAGACCCGCTTCTTCATCTCTTTCTGCAATCACTACATTAGCCTCATGATGGGAAAATGCCTGCGCAATTGCTTTGCCAATACCCTGTCCTGCACCGGTAACGATAACCGTTTTATTTTTAAAATTATACATGTTTTTTTATTGAAAAATACCCGGCAGTTGCCCAATTGTTTAAAGGTACAGGCAAGAATCTTATGTCACTTTATCTATATGCCACCAGTATATCCGCTGCAGCTTTCTATACTTCTAATTATCTTGCCAGTCTATATAATGTATAACTGGTAACACTTTTCTGTAACCGGATAAAAAATAGCTAGAAGCAAAAATGAAAATAGGCTTACTTTCAGATACCCATGGGTATATGGATGAACGCATTTTACACCATTTACAGGGGTGTGATGAAATATGGCATGCAGGTGATATAGGGACCGAAGCAGTAACAAGGGAGCTTGCCAAAGTTGCTCCTTTGCGGGTAGTTTGGGGCAATATAGATGGGCGCGAGCTCCGGCAACAATTTCAGGAACACCAGCGCTTCACCTGTGAGGGTAAAAAAGTATGGATGACACACATCGGCGGCGCACCACCGCGTTACAATCCGGCCATCCGACCGCTGCTAAAAGAAGAAAAGCCCGATATATTTATCTGTGGTCACTCCCATATCCTGCGGGTGGTGCAGGATCCTGCCTTAAAGGTCCTTTACCTGAATCCGGGTGCTGCAGGCAGGCATGGCTTTCATAAAGTGCGGACCATGTTACGCTTTACCTTATCTAATGGCGCCATCTCCGAAATGCAGGTAGTAGAATTGGGTCTCAGGTCACAGTTATCCTAGCACAAAAAAAGCAAAGCTTGAGGCTTTGCTTTTATTCTTTATCTGTACTTTCTGTCTCAGTACGCTGCTTTTTGCTTTTGCTTGGTTCTTCCTTCTTGGTGAACGTCGCTTTGATCTCCTCAATATCTACCTTCTTGATTGGTGGACGAGCAGTAAGCTCTTTGATATTGTGGGTACGTCTCTTAGAAACAACGCGGTTTTTAAGTTTTTTACGTTTTAATGAAGTAACAGCCATGGTTCTGCTTTTAATCAAATGAGGTGCAAAGTTAATGATTTCTGCTTATTAGCAAAAGAAGATTATAGGTTTTACTTTTTTCCTCTACTCACATTCACGTAAAGTGGATCAAACAAAGCGATAATTTTATAATTTTGCAGTCCAGAACTTTATTTTTATGGCGCAGAAACCAAGTTTACCCAAAGGCACCCGTGATTTTGGTCCTCAGCAGATGGCCCGCAGAAATTATTTGTTTGCTACGATACAAAAGGTATTTGAGAAATTTGGTTTTCA
>JASLAE010000295.1 GCA_030147305.1 Cesiribacter sp. | reverse complement strand
CAGCTGGCGTTGCCGGACTGGGCTATGTTTGCGGAAGAAAAAGGCGATATAGTAGAGACCTCTACTGTAGCGCCCCTGGGCATTCTCCTGATGACAGAATATGTGCTGGCTTTTGAACTGGCCGGGCTGTTGTTGCTCCTCGCCTTAATAGGCGCTGCCCTGCTGGCAAGGCAACGCCAGGCTAAGACAGGAATCGCGCCAGCCCATGAAGACTGGCCTGCCGAACAAGGCATCACCAGCAAAGACCAACAAAACGTTTCCCAACGATGATACCACTAGCGCACTACCTTGTTTTGGCAACCCTCTTGTTTTGCATAGGCTTAGCTGTTAGCATTACCCGCCGCAATGCCATTGCGGTGCTCATAGGCCTGGAACTGATGCTGAATGCAGCCAATATTAACCTGGTAGCCTTTAGCCGCTACGATGGCATTAACCTGGAGGGGCAGGTATTTGCCCTGTTTGTAATTGTGGTGGCCGCCGCAGAGGCAGCGGTAGCGCTGGCACTGGTAGTACGGGTATATGGTTATTACAAAATAACCGATCTGGATAAGTTGAATGAACTAAAAGGTTAAATTTGGCCGTGAATTCAGCTGAGCTGCTTAGAACCCTGCCGTTTACCCCGCTAACCATACTGGCTGCTGTGGTGCTGTTGCTACCGTTACTGGGTGCTCTGCTGTTACTTTTTTTTAAACCCCGGGGGCACTGGCTCGTCATTGGCCTGCAGCTGGTTGGCTTAATGATTTCGGTTTACCTGTTTTTACAGCTCTGGCCGGTCGGTAGTGCACATACTCGCTGGAACTGGTTTTCTCCTGCTCCGGACATAAATTTCACCCTGGGCATTTGGCTGAACATTCCGGCTGCACTGCTGCTGGTGGTAGTAAATGCCGTGGCTGTGCTGGTACAAGTGTTCTCTATTGAATACATGTACAAAGATCCGGGCTATAACCGCTACTTTTCTTTTCTAGGCTTCTTTGTGTTTGCCATGCTGGGCCTGGTGCTGGCCGATAATCTGTTTGTGGTTTTTTGTTTTTGGGAAGGTGTCGGCCTGGCTTCATACCTGCTGATTGGTTTTTGGTACAGCAAGCCTCAGGCAGCGGCGGCGGCCAAAAAAGCTTTCCTGGTGAATCGGATCGGTGATCTTGGTTTTCTGCTTGCACTGCTTATCCTCTTTGCACAGTTCCGTACCCTGGACCTGACGGCACTTTTTAAATTAATGCCTGCCAGCTTTGTAGAAAGCGGCGACTGGCAGGCTGTATGGTCAGGAGCCGGCGGCACGAGCCCTGCCGGCGCACTGCCCGCAGTTTTGCTGACAATAGCAGGTTTGGGGCTGCTTATGGGTGCAATTGGCAAATCTGCCCAGTTTCCCCTGCAGGTCTGGCTGCCAGATGCCATGGAGGGCCCAACGCCCGTTTCGGCCCTGCTGCATGCGGCTACCATGGTAGCCGCCGGTGTTTACCTCCTGAGCAGGGTTTTTCCCCTCCTGACACCACAGGTGCTGGATGTAGCTACCTTTGTTGGTGCTACCACAGCTTTTATGGGTGCTTTTGCGGCTTTCTCCCAGCACGACATTAAAAAGGTGCTTGCCTTTTCTACCATTTCGCAATTGGGTTATATGGTCATGGGCATGGGTGCCGGCGCCTACGATGCTGCACTTTTTCATCTGCTCACCCATGCCTTTTTCAAGGCGGGGCTGTTCCTTTCTGCAGGTGCCATTATTTATGGGCTCCACACCGCTGCGCATAAAACCCATTCCCATTTCGATGCGCAGGATATGCGTAACATGGGTGGCCTGCGCTACAAAATGCCTTTTACCTTCAGTGCTTACCTTTTATGCATGCTGGCCTTATCCGGCCTGCCTTTTATGTCAGGTTTTCTCTCTAAAGACGCAATCCTAACCGGCACCATGGGATGGGCGGTTTTGGCAAGACGAGAATGGGGAATCTTAGCCTTGCTGGTGCCACTGGCAGGTTTTACCACAGCCCTGCTTACGCCGATGTACATGGGCAGGCAGCTTTTTCTGGTTTTCTATGGAGATAATCGCCTGCCAGCTCCTGTTTCTGTTGCCTATAGCGCTATTAAAGAAGTGCCCACGCTCATGCGCATTTCCCTGTTTGTGCTGGCGACGCTCTCATTTGGTATCTGGTTTAGTTTTGAGCCTTTTGATTTCTACGATACCTGGCCCATGCGTTTGTTACAGGTGCCGGAAGTGGCGGTGCCGGGTTCGCGTACAGAGTTTCAGGCGGCCAACCGTTTGTACGATATCCGGGAAGCTGCTTTTCGCTATCATACCTTTACCGCTATTATGTCTGCAGTTTTGGTAGTTACAGGGCTGTTGCTTTCCTACTTTACCTTTTACCTGTTCAATGGGCGGGGCGCCTTTTACACACAGGATTTTGTGTTTCGGCACAAGTTAACCCGACTCTCGAACAGCAACTGGCATTTGGATGCTATCTACCGCAAAACGGTAATCGCCCTTGGTGTAGCTGTAATGCGTTTTGCCCAATGGCTGGATAGAAAAGTGCTGGACCGGACGGTTGATCTGATAGGAATTTCGGGCGTGGTGCTGGGACATGTGGTCTACTGGATAGACCGCACTTTTGTAGATGGCACAGTGCATGTGGGTGTGTGGGTAGCGGGCCGGGCCGGGCAGTATAGCCGTTCTATGGGCGGCAAGGTGCAGCAGTATCTGATGATTATGCTGGCATGCCTCCTGGCTATCTTATTGTGGATGTACCGTTGAAGGATCAGTAATTTGAAAATAGAACCGGAGCAGCAAACGGAAAACACGACTTTACTGCTATTCTCTGTATTCTATGTTTTATTACTGACTACTCGGATAGTAGTTTTTTATAACTTGCAGCCGCTTTGTTTAAAGTGAATTTCTGTACTACATTCTTAAACAAGGCTGCTTCCGTAAAGCCGGCAGGCCGGTAAATGCTGATATACATGGACTTTACTGAACACCTTTTATCGCTGCTCATATTTGTGCCGCTGCTGGCTGCCTTTGTGCTGTTGCTGATCCCGGCCAGATTTTCTGGCGCAGGTAAGTGGGTTGCCCTTGTGGCTACTACCGTGCAGCTGGTGCTGGCCGTTGTGCTTTGGCTGGTGTTTCGTACTGGTCCAGACAGCCAGCCACTAACCGAGGCTTCTGCCGGAAAAACAGAACCTGAAGTATTCGAGGCGCAGGGCTTTCAGTTTATAGAGAAATGGGAATGGTTCAGCCTGCCACTGGGTGAAATTGGCTACCTCTCGGCAGACTATTTTCTTGGGGTGGATGGGCTTAGCATGAGCCTGGTGCTGCTGGCTGCCCTGGTAATGTTTATTGGTACCATCAGCTCCTGGAATATTCAGGAAAATCAAAAAGGCTATTTTCTGCTCTACCTGCTGTTAAGCTGTACCGTGCTGGGTTGTTTTATTGCCCTGGACCTGTTGCTGTTTTACCTGTTCTTTGAGTTTATGCTTCTGCCCATGTATTTCCTGATCGGGATGTGGGGTGGCCCCAGACGGGCATATGCTTCTATCAAGTTTTTCCTCTATACCCTGGCGGGCTCACTTTTTATTCTTATTGCCATTATTGGCCTTTACATCTCTGGCATTGACCCGGTAGCAACGGCTGCGCATGCAGGTGTAGCGCCCGGCCAGGTGCAGGTAATGATGCAGGAAGGGTCGCTGCATGCGCGCGACATGGTACATAGTTTTAATATGCTGTACCTGATGGACTCGGCAAACCTTATTCCAGGCAGTATGCTTGCCTTGCAGGGCGGTAGCGGGCTTTGGGGGCAGTCTGCACGACTTCTGGCATTTTTGGCCCTGATGCTGGGCTTTGCTGTTAAACTGCCGGCAGTACCAGTGCATACCTGGCTGCCCGATGCGCACGTAGAAGCTCCGACACCGGTTTCGGTGGTGCTGGCGGCCATTTTGCTTAAGATTGGCGGCTACGCTATTTTAAGAATTCCATACAGCATCCTGCCCGAAGGAGCCATCTATTATGCCCCGCTGGTAGCAGGTGTGGGGGTTCTTTCCATTCTCTATGGCGCTTTTAATGCCCTGGCCCAGTCAGACCTGAAGAAAATGATTGCTTATTCTTCTGTCTCGCATATGGGCTATGTGCTGCTGGGCCTGGCAGCGCTCACAGTAGAGGGTGTGAGCGGCGCACTCTATCAGATGTTTAGTCACGGCCTTATTTCGGCAGCGCTTTTCCTGCTGGCGGGGGTTATCTATGACCGTACCCACAACCGGATCATCGATAATTATGGAGGCCTTGCCAAGCGCATGCCTGCCTTCACTGTAGTAGTAACCCTTGTATTCTTTGCTTCGCTGGGACTGCCGGGCTTTTCCGGATTTATAGCCGAAGCCCTGGTTTTCTTTGGTGCTTTCAGAAGTCCGTCTGCCAATGGGCTGTTGTCTTACTGGATGGTGATCTTAGCCCTGCTGGGCCTGATCATCACAGCGGCTTACTATCTCTGGACTCTTCAAAAGATGTTCTTTGGTCAGTTCTTTGTTAGAAAGCCACATTGGGAAGCAGGCCTGCATGATCTCAACACGCGGGAGTACCTGATGCTAATGCCCCTGTTAGCGGGTATTCTGCTGCTGGGGCTCTTCCCTAATCTGTTGCTGGAATCTTTCAATCCGGCGGTAGAAGCCTTTGTGCAGGGTGTGCTGGAGCGGGGCAAAAGTAATCTTATCCTGTTAACACGCTTTATATGAGATAACGCTTGGAAACAGCAACCCCCGCGATAGAGTCCTTACAAAATACCCTGCAGCGCATACTGCAGGACCTGCCACTGCTTAGCCCGGAGCTCAGCATCGCCCTGGGTATCCTGCTGGTGGTCCTGTGTGCTTTGCTGATTCCCCTGCCGTGGCGCAACAGCGGTCTGGCGCTCATAAGCCTGGCTTCCATAAGTACTGCCGCATATTTTCTTCTTTATAAAGGACTGCCCCCTGAGTCACAGCACCTGCTGGGCCATGCCCTGCAGTTGGATCGTATGGCGGTAGCTTTTCGGCTGCTGATGCTGCTGTCGGGCGCACTGGCGGTACTCTTTTCGCTGCGGGAGGCGAGAGGGCTGCCCGGGGAGTATTATGCCCTGCTGCTGGGGCTGGTGCTGGCGGCTATGTTCATGAGCATGGCTTCTAACTTACTGCTCATCTATTTAAGCCTGGAGATTGCTTCTATCTGTGCTTATTTGCTTACTGCTTTCTCCGGTGGCAGGCACGGAGCAGAAGCAGGCTTGAAATATCTGCTGTTTGGAGCAGTGGCTTCCGCCATAATGCTCTACGGCATGAGCCTGCTCTACGGCTTTACCGGCACCTTAGATATTACCGCTTATGCTTTTAAAAGCGGGCTGATGAGCCTGAACATTCCTATATTGCCGGTATTGCTTGCTGCTTTCCTGGTGCTGTCAGGCTTTCTGTTCAAAATTTCTGTGGTGCCTTTTCATCTCTGGACACCAGATGCTTACCAGGGCGCACCCCTGCCGGCTGCAGCCCTGTTTTCAACGGCACCTAAACTAGCCGGGTTGGCACTCTTGCTGCGTTTCCTCAGTCATTTTATGGAAGCGGGCATCATCTTTGCGGGACTTCGTTTCGACTGGCAATTTATTCTGGGCTTCCTGGCGATCGTTACCATGCTGGTGGGTAATCTGGCAGCTGTTTGGCAGCAGGATACCCGCCGCCTGCTGGCCTATTCTTCCATAGCTCATTCGGGGTTGTTGCTGGCTGCAGTGCTGGTCTTTAGAGAGATTGGCTATAAGGCCCTGCTTTTTTACGGTTTTGTCTATGTGCTAATGAATTTTGCGGCCTTCTTACTTGTTAAGATTTTGAAAGCTGAAACAGGCAGCTACCAGATTGAAAGTTATAGAGGTTTGGGCAACCGGCTGCCTTTTGCGAGCGTACTGCTGGTTGTGGTGATGGTAGCCTTGACTGGTTTGCCGCCAACAGCAGGTTTTACAGCCAAACTGCTGGTGTTTACAGCACTTTGGGAGGGGTACAGCCATGGAGGGCCTAAGATGCTGCTCTACCTCTTGTTCACAGGTGTGGCAACAACGGTTGTCGCCTTATTTTACTACTTGAAAATACCCTATTATCTTTACCTGAAAAAGCCGCAGGTACAGCTGGGGATGGTCGAAGGTAGTGCTGTGCTGGAAAGAGTGTTGGCCGCTGTGCTGGCATTCTTACTGGTCCTGTTCTTCTTCCGGGCCGATTGGGTTATGAATTGGGTTACAGAATTTACGATAAGTCAATAAATCAGGATGAGCGAGCAGATCAAACACGAGTGTGGCATTGCCTTAGTGCGGTTACGGAAGCCTTTGCAGTACTACATCGATAAGTACGGATCGCCTACCTATGCGGTAAACAAGTTGTACCTCCTGATGGAGAAACAGCACAACCGCGGACAAGACGGCGCCGGTGTGGCCAACATCAAGATCAATGTACCCCCGGGACATCGCTACATTAGCCGCTACCGCTCTAACGAAGGCCAGCCAATTGCAGACATCTTCCGGAAAATTGCCAAGAAGATGAAAAAGGCCAAGAAAGAGGGGGGGGATCGCTATTTTGATGCTGACTATCTGCAGGAAAACCACGCCTTTACCGGTGAAGTATGGCTGGGCCACCTGCGTTATGGTACCCACGGCAAGAACAGTATAGAAAGCTGCCACCCGTTTTTGCGGCAGAACAACTGGCGAAGCCGCAACCTGGCAGTTGCCGGTAACTTTAACATGACCAATGTAGACGAGCTCTTCGATATTCTGCTGAAAATAGGGCAGCATCCGAAGGAAAAAGCAGATACAGTTACGGTAATGGAAAAGATCGGTCATTTCCTGGACGAAGAAAATCAGATTCTTTTCGATAAGTATAAATACGACCGCACCAACCAGGAGATCTCCGATATTATAGAGGAGGAGCTTGATCTGGGCCGTGTACTGCAGCGAGCCTGCAAAGATTTCGATGGCGGCTATGCCATGGTAGGGCTTACAGGTTTTGGATCTTCCTTTGTAGCCCGCGATCCTGCCGGTATCCGGCCTGCCTATTGGTACGCCGATGATGAAGTGGTGGTAGTGGCCTCTGAGAAGCCAGCCATTAAGACTGCTTTTAATGTGGCCTACGATCAGATTAAAGAAGTAGAGCCTGGCCATGCCCTGATTGTAGACAAAGCCGGTAATTATAAACAACAGCAGTTTATTGAGCAATTGCCTAAGCGCAGCTGCTCTTTCGAACGCATCTATTTCTCCCGTGGTACCGACCCGGATATTTACCAGGAGCGCAAGTCACTGGGCCACCTGCTGGTGCCTCAGATCCTGGATGCGGTTGATTATGACCTTAAGAACACCGTTTTCTCTTTTATTCCCAATACAGCAGAGGTAAGCTTTTTGGGCATGATCGATGGTATGGAAAGCCACCTGGTCAATGAGCGTAAAAAATATCTGCTGGACAAAGGAGCTTTCAACGACGAAGAGCTGTTGCAGCTGCTCTCATTTCGACCCCGTATCGAGAAGTTGGTGATCAAAGATGCAAAAATGCGCACTTTTATCACAGATGATGAACACCGGGATGAGCTGGTGGCGCACGTGTATGACACAACCTATGAAGTGATTAAAAAGGATGTAGATACCCTGGTGGTAATCGACGATTCTATTGTACGGGGTACTACCCTGGAAAAAAGCATCCTGACGATGCTGGACCGCCTCAACCCTAAGAAGATCATCATAGTCTCGTCGGCCCCGCAAATCCGCTACCCCGATTGCTATGGCATTGATATGAGCCGCCTGAAAGACTTTATCGCCTTCCGCGCTGCCGTGTCGTTACTGAACGAGACAGGTCAGAATCATATTCTGGATGCCGTGTACGAGAAATGCGCCGCCTCTGTAGGTAGTCTGGATGCTCCCAACTATGTGAAAGAGATTTATGCTCCCTTTACAGACGAGCAGATCAGCGATAAGATTGCCCAGCTGATCAAAACCGAAAAGATTAATGCTGAGGTGGAGGTTATTTATCAGACGGTAGAAAACCTGCACATTGCCTGCCCTAATCATATTGGCGACTGGTACTTTACCGGTAATTATCCAACAAAGGGTGGTAACCGGGTTGTAAACCGTGCTTTTATGAACTATATGGAGGGCAAAGCCGTAAGAGCTTATTAAAGAATTTAAGTTTTGAGTCAGCCAATAGTGATTTGTTTCATTGGCTAAATCCAGCGGACTAATCACCAGCTCAAAACTAAAGATGCATCTGTTGCCCAATAGAAGAGCAGTTCCGAAACCGGAACTGCTCTTTTGGTTATACAGTAAATGCAATAGTGCCTCAGATTTAGTAAGTTGAGGCTTTATGGCAACAGCATAAACAGCCTGTGAATGATCTGCTTTAGCCCCAACTTAAAAGCCATAAAAAAGCCACAACCCGAGGCTGTGGCTTTAAGCTTATGGAAAGCAGAATCTAAAAATACCCTTCGTTTTGGATCAGGTTTGTGTTGGCATCTATTTCCCTTTGCGGAATAGGAAACACCAGTTCATCTGCATCGTAGGCAAAACCATCTGCACTCAGTTGCAGCCGTTTGAGATCATGGATCCTTTGCCCCTCGAAGGCAAGCTCAAGGAAGCGTTCCCGTACGATATCATCCACTGTAGGCGCCAGGATAGGTTCCAGCCCGGCACGCTCACGGATCATGTTCAGGTCCTCAGCAGGAGTAGCCCCTACTTCTGTACCTAAGCGGGCGTTGGCTTCGGCGCGGGTCAGGTAGAGCTCAGCCAGGCGGATAAAGGTTACATTGGCAAACTGATCAACCCATTTTCCCGTGCGGATTTCGTCTGTGGAAGGGTCAGCATAAAACATGTTCAGCCGTTCATCGCCTTCTTCATACAGTGCTAAATGCGCATCCTGGATTTCAACATCGCCACGACCCCCAAACTGGGCCGGCGCAAAAAACAGCTGCATGTTATTAACCCCATCCTGGGTGGTAACCTGTATGGCAAAAACATCTTCAGTGGTGTTAGCGGTCTTATTAAAGGCATCTTCATAGACGGGCACTAAGCTAAACACACCTTCTGCATACTCCAGGCCACGGTTTGCGGCGTCGCGGGCGTTTTCGTAGTCCTGCATTTGCAGATAGATTCTGGAAAGCACAGCCGCTGCCGCAACCTGGTTAGCGTACGCGCCATTAGACGCTGGTAAAAGCGTTTCGGCCTGCTGCAAGTCACTTAGTGCTTGAGCATAAACTGCCTCTACCGTAGCACGGTCAGGATATTCGATCTCGCTTACCAGACTGGTAGGGTATACAGGTTGTGTCATGATAGGAACTGCCAGGTTGGTGGTGGTGTTCCCTGCACTGTATGGTTTACCAAAAGACTTTGCTAACTCGAAATACGTCAGGCCTCTTAAAAACAAGGCTTCCCCCTCGACCCGCTGCCGGTTCTCTTCATCTAACACATCAAGATTGTCCAACACAATATTAGCAGAGTTGATGACAAAGTAACTGCTGATCCATCGATCTGTAACATCCAGATTGGTTGTAGTCATTTCTTTGCGCCAGATTTCGGAAGGTGCGGTGTAGGTGCCGGAAAATTGCAGCTCGCCATCGCTTCCCAGCAGTTCGCTGTCCCGCATAGCATTGCCGCCAAAAAGATCCCCGTCGCTTAACGCATCGTAAGCACCCAGCAGTACTTTTTCTACGTTCGCGCCTGTGTCTAACAGCCCATCAGCCGGTAATTTATCTGTCGGGCTCAGGTCCAGCTCATCTTCGCAGCCACCTATGAGCAGGCTGCAGGCAAACAATGGAACTAATCCTATATATTTAAAGTGCTTCATTATATTTTCGATTAAAAGGTAAGTTTAACACCAAAAACAACTGTACGTGCCTGTGGAGCAGAATAGAAGTCGTTGCCCAGGCTAATATTGCTGGCAGCATAGTCGGCATTCACTTCCGGATCCCAGCCGGGATAGTTGGTAAAGGTGAGTAGGTTTTGCGCTACTGCATAGAAGCGCAGGGTACCAATGCCGTAGTTGTCGAGCAGTGTTTTAGGCAAAGTATAGCCAAGGGTCAGGTTCTTTAGCCGCAGATAAGAACCATCGTACAAATAGCGGCTCGAGCCCTGGGCGCCGTTATTGCTGTAAAGACGCGGTTGTGGAACATCAGTGATATCACCGGGCTTCTGCCAGCGATTTAACTGATCAACCGTCTGATTGTCTTCATAACGGGCATTTGCAGTCATGTAGGTACCACCAGCATTGAAGATCTCGTTGCCGTGTACGCCCTGAAACAGCACCCCCAGGTCAATCCCCTTAAAGGTAAGGTTTGTGTTAAATCCATAGATGAACTCAGGTGTAGGGTTTCCTAAAACTACTCTGGTTGCCCTGTTATAGCTGTTGGTGGCAATACGTCCATTATGGTTTAGGTAAAGTTCACCATCAATATCTTCTTCAGCTACCTCTGCATTAACATACCAGATTGCGTCGCCATTGTCAGGGTTAACACCGGCATACTCCTGACCGAAGAACACGCCTATAGGTTCGCCAACAATTACATCATTCAAATAATCGGCATCTGACTGTGCAAGTGTTTGCTGGTCGCCATTGAGGCTGAGCACTTCGTTTTGGTTATAGGCCATGTTCACGCCTGCTGTTAACCGCAGGTCAGAACTGTTAAGCACTGTGCCATTCAGCACAAATTCTACGCCTCTGTTCCTGAGTGCACCAATGTTGTCCATGATGAGCGTATAACCTGAAGTTGCAGGCAGCGGACGTAGCAATAGCAAATCGGTGGTGTTTTTAACATAATAATCGAGTTCACCGGTGATACGGTCTTTGAAAAGGCCAAAGTCCATACCAATGTCCAGCTGGGCTGTTTTTTCCCAGGAAAGGTCGGGGTTGGATAATTGAAAAGGTACAAACCCTCCCTGGCCACCATAAACAGGTGCATCGTATAAGCCTAAGTGGGTAAAGTTACCAATAGCTGCATTACCTGTTAGGCCGTAGCTTGCACGCAGTTTAAGGAAGCTAACGGTGGCTGCATTCTGCAGGAATGATTCTTCAGAGATGATCCAGCCAGCGGATACGGCCGGGAAAAAGCCGTAGCGATTATTGGCACCGAAACGGGATGAAGCATCTACACGGCCACTTACGCCAAACAGGTACCGATCCAGCAGTTTATAGTTCGTCCGCATAAAGTAAGACAGGAACGAATATTCAGACAGGATGCCTTCTGCATCTATAATGTCGGCCGCAGATACCAGGCGCGTAAGTTCCGTAGATGGGAATTGCTGACCGGCAACAAAGGTCTCGTCAATCTGAGATTTCTGGAACTCTATACCTGCTGTTACATCCAGATGTTGTACCTCACCCAGTGCTTTGGCATAATTTGCATAGGCCCGGGTAGTGTAATTAAAAATTCTGGCCCAGCGGGAGCTGCCGTAACCAGCTGTTGAGCGTCCTTGCTGGGTGTTGGCATTCTGGAAACGGTCTTCATTTTGCGTGAGCAGGTCAAAGCCGTATTCACCTGTTATGCTCAGCCCTTCGAATGGCTGGTAAATAAGCGCTGCATTGGCCAGGTTGCGCCATACAGAAGTTTCGAAACGGGAGTTTTGCCGCTCTACCGTAGCCGGATAGTAGTACATAGCGGGATTTAAGGCATCGTCATAAAAATTGCCTACTGTATCCCTGATTGGCGACAATGGTGACTGGGCTACCAGCTGTAAGGGGGTAGAAAACTGATTATCGTCCGATACCCTTGCATTGATGGTACGCGAGATGCCTACATTGGCCCTGAAATCGAGGTTATCCTTAAGCTCATGGTCCAGGTTCAGGCGGCCGGAAACACGCTTAAAGTTATTGCCAATTAAAATACCATCCTGGTCGCTGAATGCACCACTGGCATAGTAGCGCGTTTTTTCACTACCGCCAGAGGCAGAAAGGTTTAACTCCTGCATGCGAGCGTCCTGGAAAGCCTGCTCTTCCCAGTTGGTGTTGGCGGGATTGGTACGCCAGTCGGTATGGGCATCAAAATAATCAAAGGTGCCGTGCATATACTCCAGCCAGGAAAACTCATAATCGGGGTGATCTTCGATGTTGGCCGGAATAAGTGCCGGATTTTCAGCATTGACAACGTCGGCAAAATAACCATCTGCTACATCGTTATTCCAGGCTGCTTCCTGAAAGAGCTCGATGTATTGCTCCGCATTGAGGAATTCCCGGTGGCCGGTGGGGGCGCTAAAGCCATACTGATAGTTGATATCAAAGTTTGTGGCACCGGACTTTCCTTTCTTTGTAGTGATGATGACCACACCATTAGAAGCACGTGAACCATAAATAGCTGCAGCAGAAGCATCTTTCAGGATCTCCAGTGATTCAATATCATTAAAATTAAGGTCTGCCAGTGGGTTGGTAGGCGCACCGGAAGAAGACTGGCTCTCTGATGTAACCGGGATACCATCGATTACATAGAGCGGATCGTTGCTGGCGTTAATGGAAGAGGCGCCCCTGATCCGGATGTTGATACCCTGGCCCACTTTTCCGTTCAGCGAGTTTACAAAAACACCGGCTGCACGTCCTTGTATGGCCTGCTCTACAGAAGGTACCGGCACATTTTGCAGCTGTTCGCCCCCCACCTTGGCAATATTACCGGTAAGATCTTCCTTAAGCTGCGTTCCATAGCCTACCACAACCACCTCAGACAATTGCTCAAGGTCGGGGTAGAGCTCAACATTAATGACCGACTGATTGCCGACTATGATCTCTTCCGGTACAAAACCTACAAAAGAAAATTGCAAAACCGCATCGCCAGAAGGGACCTGAATAGAGTAATTACCATCTAAATCGGTAACGGTACCGATGGTGGTATCCTTAATACGAACGGCTACACCAGGCAACCCCATGTTATCTTCAGTAGAGATAACTTTGCCTGAGACACCTCTTGCCTGAGCCCAGCTAATTTCAGGAATTAGCAGCAGGAGGAAAAAACTGAAAAGTAAAGCTCTTCTCATAATGCATTGATTAATAAAACCCTTAATAAAAGTTGATTGTAAACTGTTAATTATGCTATTGTTAAAATAAAAGCATAATGCAAGACATAAGTTAAATCAGATTTTCTTATTGAGAAACAGAAAGTTATGATTAGAGATAGAAAATTTAACCTACAACGATTGTTACTTTTCTAGATAATCTTATGCAATGGTTTGTTTAAGGGATTGTGCAGGAAGGAGCTGTTCTAAAATTTTTAATGTAAATTTTTACAGTTCTGTTGTCCGTTAGCAAAAGGCAAAAAAAAAGCCCCGCAGAGGCGGGGCTAAATAAAATTCTTAAGCTGAAATAAGGCTGGCTATACAGAAAAACTTTCGCCGCAGCCACAGGTTCGGCTGGCATTTGGGTTAATGAATTGAAAACCCTTTCCGTTGAGTCCATCAGAAAAATCAAGCGTGGTCCCAAGCAGGTACAGCAGACTCTTTTTGTCAACCAGTATTTTCACACCTTTGTCTTCAAAGATTTCATCGCTGTCGCGAACAGCAGCGTCAAAGCTAAGATCGTACATCAGGCCTGAACAACCACCTCCTTTTACAGAAACACGGATGTTCTGGTCTTGCGCGCGGCCTTCTTCCTCACGCAAGGCTCTAATTCTGTCTATCGCTTTATCTGTAACGGCAATCATAATTATTATTCTTTCTTCCGAAAAGTGTTTTGCTCTAAAGTCATCGGGAACCCCTGAATTCTAATCCATGCTTCGTAGGGCATTCATTCGCGGGGTTACTACAATGGGGCAAGTTAGGCAACAAAGTTGAAAGCAGAAAGCCCGGGATATAAAACACGGCCTTTGCTGCAATTTAACAGCTACTGGCTGTATAAGCAAACTCTTTTCTGGCGTTAAAAGTTCGTTTTTTGCTTTATTTGCTGCTATGAAGCATGTAGAACATATTGGCATTGCCGTGCGCTCCCTGGCCGAAGCGAACGCTCGCTATGAGCAGTTATTGGGGCAAAAAGCTTATAAAACGGAAACTGTTGAAAGCGAAGGCGTTACTACAGCCTTCTATCAAACAGGCGAAACAAAGATTGAGCTGCTGGAAGCAACCCGTGCAGACAGCCCCATTACAAAATTTATTGAAAGCAGGGGAGAGGGAATCCATCACATAGCCTATGCAGTAGATAATATAGTAGCAGAAATGGATAGGTTACGCCAGGAAGGTTTCCGCCTGCTAAACGAAACCCCCAAAGCCGGCGCAGATAACAAACTTGTTTGCTTTCTGCACCCCAAAGATGCCGGTGGTGTGCTGATTGAGCTTTGCCAGGAACGGCCCTGACTAAGGTTGCTTAAGGCTTGGGCTGCTCGTACTGCACCGAATTGTAGTGTTTTAGTTTGCGTTTTCCTTCCCTGGTCTTGTACTGTGGTTTAGGAAAGCAGGCATCCAGCAGCAACAAGCAAGCGCAAAAGAGCAACAGCAGAGATATTCTTTTCATCCTCCAAAGGTAGCAGTAAGCCCGTTGCACTGGTTGCTCATGCTATTTACTTTCCTACGCATGTAGGGTTTAGGCAAAATTGTATGATTTGGTGAACCAATGATGTAGGCAAACAGGTAGCCTGCTGAAGCTGCTGCTGTTGTTTTCAAACCAAACCATGAATCGGACCTGGTAGCTGTGGCCATGGAGAAGGCTGCATTTTTTGCATCACACCCTTCACGATTCCGCTAGAGGTATTAAATAGCATCTATATTTCAGATGTCTGACCATCAGCATCGTATACCCAGTAATGCTAAGATCCAAATTGTTGCTACCTTTGTGGAAATTTTGAAACCTACCATTTGTCTACAGGTTGTCTGATTAGGAAGGTTAGAGCATAGTATTAAAATTTAGTGTTGAAGAGGATTTGAAAACGTTTTTTTCATGTATGTAAACGCGATAGGCGCCTATCTGCCGGAGACGGTAATAGATAACCAGTATTTTGAAGAATTAAACAGCCTGACTGACGAGTGGATCGTAACCCGCACCGGCATCAGAGAGCGGCGTAAAGCCGGAGCGGGAGAGAATACCCAAACCATGGGCATTGCCGCAGTGAAAGAAGCGCTTCCCAGACTGCCCTATGATGTAGCGGGGGTAGATTTAATTGTTGGTGCTACCTACACCCCACACGATACTATTGTAACCCTGGCCCATGCAATTCAGCATGCGCTGGATGTGCCCGATATACCAGTGGTAACCATCTCTGCTGCCTGCAGTTCGCTGGTAAATGCAGTTGAGATTGTAGAGGGTTATTTTGCCATGGGCAAAGCCACCAAAGCGCTTATTGTAGCCTCTGAGCATAACACAGCCTATAATGTTGAAACCGATACAAAAGCCGGCCATCTGTGGGGCGACGGCGCCTGTGCTTTGTTTATCAGCCGGGAAAGACAGACTGAAAACGACATACATATTGTAGATGTGCTTACTGGTGGTGCCGCAACCCGGGGCAAAGCTACGGAAAGTGTTACCCTGAAGCCTATTGGCCGTGGCATCATCATGCCCAACGGGCGCGATGTGTTTATTCATGCCTGCCAGTATATGCCAAAAGCAACCTTCGATATACTGGAGCGCAACAGGCTCAACATCGATGACATCCGCTATGTGATTCCGCACCAGGCAAACCTGCGCATTACCAATAATGTGGCCGAAACCCTGCAGTTGCCACCGGAAAAGGCCGTATCCAATGTAGAATACCTGGGCAACACTGGCTGTGCCGGCTGCGGCATTGGGTTGTGGGAAAAACAGCACGAGCTGGAAAAGGGGCAAAAGATAGTAATTACCGTCTTTGGCGGCGGCTACTCTTATGGCGCCATGCTGCTGGAGGTGTAAAGGAGACCAATTGATTTGCAGAAGTTTGCAGGCTTACGTGCCAATTATCCCGTCGGCGCCCGACAGGTTTCACTCAAAAGATTTAAATTATGCAGGAATCGAAAAGAACAGAAATAAGTGAATTGGGCGAGTTTGGCCTGATCGATCGGTTGAGCAAGTCAGTTGAAAGCTATCACGAGAGCACCGTGACTGGTATTGGCGACGATGCTGCCGTACTGGCTCCATCTGACCTGCAGCGGGTGGTTACCACAGATTTGTTACTGGAAGGCATTCATTTCGACCTGCGTTACATGCCCCTGCAGCACCTAGGCTACAAAGCCGTGTCGGTAAATGTGTCCGATGTGGCGGCCATGAATGCCCGGCCTACTCAAATAACCGTAAGCATTGGCCTGAGCAATCGCTTTTCGGTAGAAGCCGTAGAAGCCCTGTACGAAGGTATTCATGCCGCCTGCGCCAACTATAAGGTAGACCTGATTGGCGGGGATACTACTTCTTCTGGTGCTGGCCTTGTAATTTCCATCACTGCCATTGGCGAGGTTGCGGCCAACAAGGTGGCCCGGCGCAGTGGTGTAAAAAAAGGTGATATTGTCTGCGTAACCGGCGATCTGGGCGCAGCTTACATGGGGCTGCAGGTGCTGGAACGGGAGAAAGCAGTTTTTCTTTCAGATCCGGATGCCAAGCCCGAGATTGGCAAATACAAATACATTGTACAGCGGCAGCTAAGGCCTGAAGCACGCATGGATGTTGTCCATGAACTAAGCGAACTGGGCATAGTGCCTACAGCGATGATCGATGTATCTGACGGGCTGGCCTCAGAGCTGCTGCACCTGGCCAGGCAGTCGGGAGTGGGGCTGCAGGTATATGAAGAGAACCTGCCCATCGACAAGATGACGTATGATACTGCCGTGGAATTTGATCTGGACCCCATTACCTGTGTGATGAATGGAGGCGAAGATTATGAACTGCTTTTCACCATTCGCCAGACAGATCATGAAAAGATCAAAAACCACCCCGATATACATTTCATTGGCTATGCTACTGAGCTGGCAGGTCAGGCGCACCTGATCACCAAAGCCGGTACAGTAGTGCCGCTTCGGGCACAAGGGTTTAATCATTTTAACAACGATAATCAGCCATGATCAAACACCGCTCTCTACTCCTCCTTGTATTATTATTGATCTCTCCGGGCATACTCCTTGCGCAGGATGCCTTCATGAACACCTTTAAAGACAATACCTGTACCTGCATAACAGAATATGTGGCTGCAAAAGAAGCACCCGATCGGGAGTTGCTCCAGACGGCACTGCGTGATTGCCTGATGGCTGTAGCAAACCAGCATGAAAAGGAGCTGCAGCAATACATGAAAAAACAGAAGCTGGAGGCCCGCGAAGTTGGGCAGCAGGCAGGCAGCGCCCTTATGAAAGAATGCAAAGCCCTGGCTTCTTTGAGTAAAGCCAATGCCGACGCACAGGCTACCTACGAGCAGGCTTCGAAATTAATGAAAGAAGGGGAGCATGGAAAAGCCCTGGAGATGCTTAACCAGCTGCTGCTCCTGTATCCGGCAGCGCCCCTTTATTTCAACGACCGGGGCGTTTGCCGTGAGAACCTCGGCGACCTGTGGGGAGCGTTGGCAGACTATCGGCGGGCCATAGACCTTGAGCCATCTTTTGTGGTGGCGCATTACAACCTTTCCAATATTTTCTTTCAGCTGGAGTACTACCGCGATGCAGCGGCGCATCTGAAGCAAAGCACTACGCTGGATCCCCAAGATCAGGATTACTGGGTTGGTTTGCTCAAGACCTATTACCAGTTACAAGACTATGACAGTGTGCATTATTTCGCAAAGAAAGCACTGGCCGTAGATACTAAAAATGCAGCTGCCCATAATTACCAGGGTCTTGTCCTTTATCAACAGCAGGAATATGCAACAGCCATCAAGCATTTCGAGAAGGCGGTAAAAGCAGATGTTGCCTATGCTGCTGCCTGGCAAAACATAGCAGCCGCACAGGAAGCCATGGAGCAAAATGATCAGGCCGTAGCTACCTACAGACGCTATCTGAAAGAGGTAGATGCCAGCAATACCGATGTACGGGAAGATCTGGCCGATTTGCTGGCTAAAATGGAACAGTATAAAGAAGCCGAACCACTTTACCTGCAATTGATCAAAGAGCAGGAAGAAGACAATAAACTACGGTTGCAGAACCAGCTAGGCAGACTTTACCTGGCCAAAAAAGATTATAAACAGGCCAGTCAGTACTATGCCGCCTTGCTGTTACATCAACCAGATAACGCTGCCCTGCTGTACAACCGGGTAAAGGCTATGGTAGAAGTAAACGAAGCAGAACAGGCGTTGCCACTGGCTAACCAGCTTATTGCGCTGGAGCCTGGTGATGCCGCTAATTTTGATCTTCGGGCCGCTGTATGGGAGAAACTGAACAAGCAGGTAGAAGCCCTGCAGGATCTGGAAGCGTCGCAACGTATTTACCCACAGGATGCTAACGTTTATGTGCGCAAAGGAGACCTTTTGCGGAAGATGGGCAAGCATGCAGAAGCTTGCCAGGCTTACCATATGGCAGCCTCCTGGGATCAGGAAGCAGGCAGTAAAGCCATTACAGCGCATTGCAACTAAAACAAAAACTAAAATCCCCGCTAATCTTCCATTAGCGGGGATTTTTTTAGTCTTCAGGATACGGAATATACAGGAAATTAGTGAATTCCTTGTCCACCACAAACAGGCAGCAGAACTCGTCGGGATTTTTATAGACACCCTTGAAATGTTCTACCTTATCGGTTTCGATAAGCTTGCGCTGCACAAATTCATCCAGAAAAGAAGCATAGTAATTCCACTCCAGCCCCAGGCTGGGTCTGTCTAACAGGAGCTGGCCCACGGGTATGGTAGTTTTGCTGATGGGAAAAATCGGGTGATCAGAAAAGCCCCGGGTTCTGATCTGGTAAGAAGCTTCCTTCAGGGTGTCTGACACTTTTGCAAAGTCGGCTGTGATGGTGCCTAAGTATTTACCGTTTAATTCCGGATCGTTCTGCATAAAATCTATGTTTTATACGGTTGGGTTTTTAAATTCCAGGAACATTTATTAAACCGAAGTTCCTTATAAACTTTGGTAAAAGTAATGCCAAATAATTAAATAAAAGTCCCCATGCTGCTACATGCATGGTGATATAAGCGAATGCTTCTTGAAGTAATTAAAATAAAAGAAAACAAGTTAATCTGTAGGCTATAGCTCCTGAAATGGACACGGCAATTAGCGCATGTGGCTACGTCGTAAAAAGCTCAATGCTGTTAAAGGCTATGCCTAATTCAGCTAAAAGAGCGCCTGAAGTATGTCTATGTTAAGCGTCCTAAAATCCTGAATTACAAAATGAGTATGTTGTAATTCTTCGGGTGTATGTGTAGTAGTAATGCCAATAACTTTCATCCCGGCACTCAGGCCTGCTTGTATGCCCGGTAGCGAATCTTCAATCACAATGCACTTACTAGGGTCCATGCCCAGTTTGTTCGCGGCCTTCAAATAGATTTCAGGCGCTGGTTTTCCATGAACCACGTCTTTGGAATGTAGCAGTACATCAAAATACTGACGTAAGTTAAGAGCATCTAATACAAAGTTAAGATTGTCCAGGGGAGCAGAAGTGCCTACAGCAGTAGGTATTTGTTTAACTTTGAGCGCCTGCAGTAATGCGGTTAAACCTTTTGTGGCCCGAATATCTGGCTGGTACATTTTTCTAAAGAGAGCTTCTTTTTCATTTGCCCAGCTATCTGATTGCTCCTGCGTTGCATTTTCCTTAAAGATATAAGACATGATCTCCTTGTTGGTGCGTCCATAGACCTTTGTCTTTAATTCTTCATCTGTCAACGCTATATGATATTGAGCTAGAAATGCCTGGAAAGCAAGTTTGTGGTAGGGATTGCTGTCCACAATTACGCCATCCATATCAAAAAGAACAGCAATGTGCATAGGTTTGTATTTTATACTCAAGGTAATGCAAGCTCAGACGCAGCGTATTGCTCAAACAGAAAGCTGAAGTTGATTTATGATTCATTTAATAGTGGCGACTTAGGGCAGTCTGAGCAATATTCGTTTACCTGATCCTATATTTTACTATCAGACTAACCGTACATGCTACATAAGGTTTTGCTTTGGCATTTCCCTTCTTGATAGCGACAGTAAAAGGTTGCTATTAAAATTTACGAAAGGCATTTGTAAGCAAAAGATAAATAAATGAAATAAGAATTTCTTTTATTTGATTATCTTAATACATTTAGATGAATGGCATCGATGTAGATGAAGCGCTTTGGCAATTGTGAAGGGCGAAGTGTATAGTTTTCTCAATATGTCCCGGTGATTGGTTTTTCTTGATGAAGCGGAGGTAGGTCCAGGATTGCCTTCGCTTAGTGTAAAATCTATTTGTCACGATAGTCCATAAAATATTTCAAGTATAAAACGCAAGGTTTAATGAATAGCACTACATCCAGAAGAGAGTTTGTGAAGTCGGCAGCGTTGGCCGGTTTAGGTTTGACTATTTTACCTTCAGGCATCCTTGTTTCAAAAGATAAAGATCAGAAAGCAAAAGTTGGTTTCATTGGCGTGGGGTTGCGGGGTCAGCATCATTTGCAGCTTGCATTACAGCGAAATGATGTTGAGGTGTTGGCTATTTGTGATGTACAGCAGCGCATGATCGATATGAGCAAAGACCTGATCAAGAAATCAGGTAAGTCAGTGCCCCAGGTGATTATGGATGGTCCTTACGGTTATAAAAGGCTTCTAGAAAACAAAGAAATAGAAGCAGTTATTATTTCCACGCCCTGGGAATGGCATACGCAGATGTGCATTGACTCCATGAATGCAAAAAAGTATGTAGGCTGCGAAGTAATGGTGGGTCAAACCATTGAAGAGTGCTGGCAAATTGTGCATACCTCCGAGCGCACAGGTATGCCCCTCATGATGCTGGAGAATGTTTGCTATCGGCGTGATGTAATGGCTGTGCTTAATATGGTGCGTCAAAATCTGTTCGGTGAGATCGTGCATGTACAGGGGGGTTATCAGCACGACTTGCGCGAAGTAAAATTCAATGATGGCAAACAGCCCTATGGTGGTGGTGTTGAGTTTGGTGAGAAGGCTTTTTCTGAAGCACAATGGCGTACCCATCACTCTATACACCGCAATGGCGATTTGTATCCGACGCATGGCATTGGGCCGGTTGCCATGATGATCGATATCAACAGAGGCAATCGCTTTACAGAACTCGTATCCTATTCTTCTAAAGCCCGGGGCTTGCATGATTATATCGTAAAAAAGGGTGGAGAGAATCATCCCAATGCCAAAGTTAATTTTAAGCTGGGAGATGTGGTGACTACGATGTTAAAGTGTGCAAATGGCGAAACGGCTTTACTGCAGCACGACACCAATCTTCCTCGCCCTTATTCTCTGGGATTCCGGGTGCAGGGCACAGAAGGCTTGTGGATGGATGTGAACAATGGCATATATCTGGAAGGCAAGAGCAAAAAGCCGCACGAATGGGATAATGCCCAGGAATGGCTCGATAAATATGACCACGCGCTGTGGAAAAAATATGGCAACGACGCCTCCGGAGCGGGGCATGGCGGCATGGACTGGTTTGTGATGAATGCCTTCATTGAAGCCGTAAAACGGAAAATTCCTACACCCCAGGATGTATATGATGCCGTTACCTGGAGCGCCATAACCCCACTCTCGGAGTCTTCCATTAAGCTGGGC
>JASLAE010000254.1 GCA_030147305.1 Cesiribacter sp. | reverse complement strand
GCAAAAAGCTACAGCAGAAGCAGCCCAGGTCAATTTAGGAAATAATCCTTTCAGAAAAATACTATTTCTTTCCCAAGCTGTATAACTCTTCTGCTCAGGCTCACGGTCAGAATCTGAAAAAGATAAGAATGATTGCCTCTTCTGGCTTGGGGTGTTTGCATATTGGTTCTCCCCAGAAATAAATGCCTGCCTTTTAGCCATTACGCTAAAATGTAAAACAGGAAGATTCATGCAATGTAGCCATGGGAGTCCTGGAAACGCGCAACGAGCGTTGCGTTAAACTGCGCCTAAGCCTGGGTGATCACAATTTTTCCGGATGAAAGCCTTCAAAGCAGCCCTGCATTATTGTTGCGTCTGGGGCGCTGATTTTTCTTCTATTACCTCCAGCTGCTGCTCCAGCACATTTTCTTCCTGCTTGATCCGGAACCCACCCTTGTTAAAGTCAACGAGCTGGTACACCTGGTAAGAACCTGCGCAAAACAGGAAAATGCCCATCACCTTTACCATTTTATTCCAATGGGTACGCACCATCTGACCACCACTCAACAATACGGTTGCCGTGCCTGCCAGTACCAGAAAACTTACTAACTCCATGATAGTAATATTCAGGATATACTTGAATGTGTTTACATTCCGGGCGTAAATCTTAATGAACTGTATAAAGGTGAGGTAGATAAAAGGAATTATTGGGTTGCTGAGCCCGACAAGAAATCCGGTTTTATATAAGGAAGCAACTTCCACTTGTTTCCCGGCCTCTTTTTCCTCCTTTTTACTTTTTTTAAACATGATCACCACTCCCCAGACCATCAGTAAAAAAGAAGCCGTTAAATAAAACACAGATTCCAACTTCTGGTGGCTGGAGATAAAGTCATTCGCCAGCAGGGCCAGACCAATGTAGAGGACTTTGGAAGCCATCAGGCCTCCATACATTTTTAGGCCGGCTACTTTACCTCTGTCTAAGCAGGTATCCAGCACGTAAAACAAGGCAGGACCACTGGGCACACCCAGAAATAATCCTGCTATAATAGAAATCAGCAGCGCCGACAGTTCAAAATCAAACATTCACACCCCTCTTTATGGCTGCTGTGGTAACTGTTTTCTAGCACCTGCTGATGAGGCAATGTGCATGTTCAGACAATCGGCAGCAGCTTTTCCGTCTCTAAACTGTTCTACATACTCCCAAATAACCGCTTGGGTTACAGTAGCTTCTACTTATTCGTGCATATTTAACGTTTTAACACCAAAAGGAGCTATAGTACTTCCGCTATAGATCAGACCTCGTTCATAGAAGTTTCTGACACAGCCGCTGTTAGGATACGTGTAGACAGATCTGAAAAATCAGATAGATTCAGGACTGGGGATCTTTACAACAAAGAATATCCTTAAGCAATGGGAGCGGCTTTTTGAGCGGCGTACTCTGTAGGTAACAGACCAAACTCTTCTCTAAAGCATTTGGAGAAATAGGAAAGGTTGTTGAAGCCTACCTGGTAGGCAATTTCGGCAATGTTCCCGGCGCGGGCCTGGAGCAGCTGCGCTGCCTGTTTGAGGCGCATGGTGCGGACAAAATCACTGGGCGACTGGCCGGTCAACGCTTTGAGCTTGCGGTGCAGGTGTACCCGGCTTAAGCCAGCCTCGCGGCTAAACTCTTCCACACTAAATTCAGCATCGCCCATGCGTTCCTCCACCAGCTGCATGATCCGGCGCAGAAACTTTTCATCAGCAGAAACTATGTTCAGCCTGCCGGGCTCCAGCCGAATGATGTTGCTGTAATGGTCGCGCAGCTTCCGGCGGTTTTCCAGCAGATTCTGGATGCGGATCTCCAGCTCCCGGGCATTAAAGGGCTTCGTCAGGTAATCATCTGCCCCGGTTTCCAGTCCTTTTAATTTTGCATCTGTGGTGGCCAGCGCAGTAAGCATGATGATGGGGATATGGCTGGTGTGTTCGTCTTTTTTAAGCTGCTCGCACATGGCAAGTCCATCCAAACCGGGCATCATCCAGTCGCTTATGATGAGATCTGGCAATACCTCGCCTGCTGTGGCAAGCCCTTCGTAACCATCCACACTTGTTATTACCCGGTATTGTGTTTCCAGGTTGCGCCTGATGTAATTGCGCAAGTCTTCATTGTCTTCCACAACCAAAATTACCGGCAGCTCTTCCTGTGCTCCCTGGCCCGATATGGGCTGCTGCAGTTGCTGCCGGGCCGGTACGGCTTCCCCTTCTGGTTGCGTAAGCATCCGATAAGCAAGCGTACTTGCCGAATAGGAAGTCTTTTCCTGTATCGAAGCAGCTGAAGCCGGGAGGTAAGGCAACTGCACTATGAAACAGGCTCCTTCGCCCTGCCTGCTCTCGACCCAAATATTTCCCTGGTGCAGGGTAACGAGTTCTTTGGTAAGGGCCAGCCCTATGCCAGTTCCCTGCGCATCTGCATAATATTGTTTGCCCTGGTAAAAACGGTCGAACACTCGCTCCAGCTCGTCAGGGGCCAGGCCGGGCCCTGTATCCTGCACCCTAAACTGGATGTGCTGCTGCTGTAACTCACTGGTCACCTGCACCAGGCTCACTTCCAGGACCACCCTACCCTCCAGGGGCGTAAACTTGAAGGCATTCGAGAGCAGGTTGACGAGTATTTTTTCAACGGCATCATCATCGTAGTAGCATAGCAGGGAAGCTTGTGGCAGCTGAAGCTGAAACTGTACCTGGCGCGCAGCGGCCAGTGAAGAAAATGAAGCAACCACCAGCTGTACCAGCTGCTTTAGATCACCTGATTCGAGCTTCAGCTGCAGCTTTCCGGATTCTACCTTCGACAGATCCAGCAACTGGTTAATGAGCTGCAGCAACCGCCGGGCATTGCGTGACATTACCTTCAGGTCTGTTACCGCTACAGGCACTTCTGCCTGCTCCGGATTGCGTTCGCTGGCAGCTACCTTATCCTGCAGGTTGTTGAGGATCAGGCTGAGCGGCGTACGAAATTCATGCGAGATATTAGCAAAGAAACGGGACTTTACCCCATCCAGCTCCTGCAGCTTCTCGGTCTGTAGCGCCAGCGCCGCAGCCTGCGTGCTTAACTCCTGATTTTTTATGGCTACTTCCCGGGTGCGCTCGGCCACCTGTGCTTCCAGGGCTAATTTCTCCCCCCGCAGCTGGGAAGATCGCCAACGGATCAGCAGCCAGATACCGCCTATTGTCATAAGGACATACAAGCCATACATATAACTGGTGCGGTACCAGGGTGGCAGAATGGTAAAAGCATAAGCAGCTTCTTTGCCCACTGTTCCCTGTGCATTACGGGCACGGGCATGTAGCGTATAGGTTCCTTCGCCTAAGTAGCTATATTCCTTGAAGCTCTCACGGGTCCAGGACGACCAGTCCCCATCATAACCCTCCATCCAGTACTGAAACTCATTCTCGTCGGCTCCATTGTAGCTGGGTGCTGCAAATTCAAAACGAATGGAATTATTTTTGTAAGCGAATATCGGTTTAGACTGCCTGTCCGGGTAAATCACCGTTTCGGGTAATAGTATGAGTCGGTCAAGCAAGGTATTGAAGGGCAGGGGTGTTTTTTTTGCACCCTGCCAATCGAAGCGCACAAGCCCCGCTACACCAGCAAACCATACCGGCCCAGCCCCTTCCTGATAGGTAAATTGCCTGAAGGGTTCTGTAAGATCACTAAAGTCAAATTGCTGCAATGCATAAGTACCCGCCTTTTCCTTGCTGGCCAATACAAGCCTCCAGCGCCGGTCTTCCTTATTTCTTGTCCAGAGCCAAAGCTGCTGCGGGTTACTATACACCATGGCCGGATGCACCAGGTAGCCCGATAAGCCAAACCGTTTTCCAAAATCGGGTATAGGTTCAAAGCTATTTAGCTCTTCCCGAAAGCTGAATAAGCGAGGGTTGCTCTCCCCTACCTGAGCAATTAGTTCAGTACCCACTAAATAGAGCCTGCTGTTGCCGGCCGGAAGACCCTGCTGTTCTCCGTAATGTTCTTCCCGGGTATTTCCGAAATGGGTCGCAGCAGGTTTGCCTGTGGCTGTAGCAGAAAACCTCAGACGTGCCACGCCCTTGCGCAGGGGAATCCACAGGTCGCCCGCAGGTGTCTGAAGGATTTGCGTTAAATCTTCTTCCAGACCAGGATATTTCCCCACATTGGTCCACTGAGTTCCGGCACGTTTAAAAGCATACAGCCCTTTTGAAGCAACATAGACAATACTCGTATCCAGCCTGTTAAGCTGAATATACTTGCTATAATTCTCCCAGAAGTTTGCAGTAAAAGGAAGTGGTGTTACTTTGTTTTGGCGCCATTCAAAGAGACCTTCATCACTGGCAATCAACAAGGACTCCCCTACCGATTGCAGCTGCCAGATAGTTGAAGGGAAATTATCTAGCCTACGGAAGGTAGCCGATGCGCCAAGCGGTGCTTTGCCCTCCAACACAAACAAACCATCTGTTGTGCCAGCATAAAGCCTGCCTTCGTGTTCTGCTATGGTATAGGTTTGGCGTTCTAAGCCATTTTGTTCATTAAAATATGTAAAGGGTGCAGTGGGTCTGATCCGGCTCAGGCCCTTTTCGGAGCTTATCCATAATCCTCCCTGCTGGTCGTTGCTGAGCAGGTAAACGGAATTTGTAATAAGACCGCTCTGCTTATTGATAATACTCCTGATGTTAGCAGCCTGATCCATGATCACGATGCCTCCTTTCTGGGTGGCAAGTGCAATGTTGCCATCTGGTAACAAAGTGCCGCTAAAGAGGGAATTCCGGAGTAAAAAATCCTGAACCGGGCTATTGATCTGGCTCACCTCATGGCCATCCCAGAAACATAGTTTCCCTTCGGGGTTCGAGACCAGCCATCGTTTATCGGGGAGCTGGAGCAGCAGATAAGGCCATTCACTGGCAAAGAGTTTGTTGTTTGAGTAAAGCGCCAGGCGATCGTTTTGCAGCACAAACAATCCCTTACCTCCCTGGTGCAGGTACAATTTTCCATCAATCCGGTTCATGGCACCGAATGCAGTCTCTGCTTTCCATACCTTAAATGCATTATTGTGCCAGCGCATCAGGTATTCATTGGTCTTAAAATAAACCCCTTCCGGTGTTACCAGTGTAGACCATACCAGGCCAAAAGCACCAGTATCTTCCTGCAGCTGCTGCACAAGCGATACAAATGCTCGTTCCCCCTGTGCATTGCGGGCAATGTATCCCAGTTCATCCTCCGCCCCAACATAAATGCGTCCAGAGGCAGGATCGCTGCCCAGAGACCAGACCATTTTGCTGCCTGGTACTGCCACAAATTGCCAGTGATTGCCATTGTATACCAACACCCCGCCATGGCTGCCAATGTACACAATGCCCTCTTCGTCCTGAATAATGGAGGTGTGCTCAAAACTGGACGTGTGGTGTAGGTATTCGCCCGGGTTAAAATTCTCTATGATCGGTAAACCCCTAAAATTTTCTGCAACTGCAGGGCTGGCTGGTTGATTGAGCTGGCCTATAGCAGTTCCGGTATACCCCAGCTGGAACAGGAGTAATAGCAGAAAGCGCAGGCTAGGTAGCAGCAATTGTTTACGGGACAGCATTTAAGGCCATTGGTATATACAAGTTAGCTAAAAAAGAAGCTGACCGTACGTATTTACCCGATATTTTTCAATAGAATAGTCCTATTGTTTGGGGGTAAATTTGCTGTATAATTAAGTATTTCAGCGACAAGGGAATATTAAAGAAAATTGGTGTCCTGCAGCTATCATAAAAAAGGCAGCTTTCGCTGCCTTTGATCTGCTAAAAAATTACACACTAAATTTATCAGGAATCGAAAAAATAGGTATTGATGATTTACTACTCCACCAATACTTTAATACCAAAAGGCTTATCTCAATTGCATATAGTAGGTATTGTCTTCCGGACCCAGTAAACCGTTTTCATAAGTTCCGGCACTGCCTAGGGCGGGCTTAAAATAGAAACCCTCTATCACGTCCCGATATCCATCATAAATACTTTCACTCATGTAGATGGTTTTCACCACTCCATCTTTGCTGCTTTGGGCAGTTATCCGGTACTCACTCTGTGGTATGTCGTGAATCCAGTAATTGTACTCGTTGGCCTGTTGAATGGTAAAAGATTTTTGAATGGTTTGCGGAGCACTGCCGTCAAACAAGGTCGCGCCTGCTACGGGTGTCAGGGTAATGGTCACTACCGTTCCAACAGGCATGGACACTGCATCGACATCCATATTGGTAAAGCGAAGGGCACCACCAAAGTAGCCGGTAGAAGTACGCTCACCCCGTGGACGATCCGGAATTTGACCTGACAGCTGCCATTTGAAGTTTTTAACGGCACCTGCTTCGCCCGGACTGAAAGCATCATAGTCAGCAGGGGTGGGCATGCCCATGCGCAGGTGATAGGTATGGCCTTTGTATTCTACATCATGCCAGGCATATATCTTCCAGCCGCCAATTTCCAGCTTGGGCAGGGTGTAATTGCCGTTAGCATCGGTGGTCACCTCTGCCGATCCGTACAGCGCATCATTATCTGCTCTTACCTTTACACCAGCCAGGGGCCTGCCCTGCGTATCTACGACTTTACCACTTACAACATAAGGGGTAGCCGTTCCACCATCCGTATTTTCTACGGGTGCCGGACTATCATCTGTACAGGCAAAAGTAAGGAGGCTGCAGATGAGGATCAGCCATGGAAATTTTAAGTGTGTGAGCATCTCTATATGGTTTTAAGTGTATGCGTTATAACTCACCCTTAATAGTACCAAAGTCATTCTATTCACAAAGGGTGCTGAAGTTGAAAGAATTGTTGTAATGCCGCTTTTATGAGGTGAGCGCTATACAGGCCGGCTCGAGGGGCGTCAGTTACTTTCTTTCATTATCATGGCACAAAATTAGAGCCTCAACAGCGATACTTTGTAGGTAGAAAGTTGGAAAGGTATAATTACGTATTTCTACTTAGGCCGGAAGAGCAGTAAAATAGCTTTACCTGAAGCCATTATAGGTCCATAGGCGATAGGTGATTCCTGCCTTGCTCAGCAGTTGAATTTCCCGCCAAGGCTTTTGTTTAAACTTCCGGACCCCTGAGCGGATTTTTTGATTCAGCCTGCCTTGGGTAATTCAGATTGGTATTCAGTATAAGACTTAGCCAGGCAATACTAAAGCATAGGGAAGCCATGCCCCGGATAGGTAGCATGGATCATGGTTTTATCTTTACAGCAGAGTAATCAGCTTAAAAAATTGCCCACAGCATTAACCCAATGCTGCAGTAAATTCATTTATTAACCCATTGAAAGAAAAAATGGAAAATACGTGCAACTAACCCCCAGGGGTGGGATTCCCCGGGATGCTTTAAAATTAAATATTATTAGAAACGATAAAGCAAAAGCTTTTGGCCTGGACCACTATAGCACATGCCGGCTCAGCACCTGGTACACACCCTGCAGGTCGTTGTCTTTCCGAAACTCCTTCGCCAGCGGCTGGTCCATGCCCCTGATCCAGATCTTCAGCTCCGAATCTACTTCAAAGGTTCCAGCGGTCTCAATGGAATAAAAAGCAATGCTTCGGTAGGGAATACACAGGTATTCTGACTTGCTACCCATCATGCCC
>JASLAE010000235.1 GCA_030147305.1 Cesiribacter sp. | reverse complement strand
AAACGAACGAACAGGCAATTAAATCTTGTAACAGGTGCATTGCCAAGAAGTTATAAAAAATCAATAAAAAATTACAAAATTTGCATACTTGACCAATTATTATATTTACCTTTGAGGTAATGAATTAGCTGTAATCGTCTGCATTTTTGACTACTTATGGATCTAGTACAAATTTTCCGAATACTCCGCAAACGCCTCTGGTTATTGATTCTGGTGCCGCTGGTCACCGCTTCTATTGCATACTTTATACTTAAAGATGTAAAAGAACAGTATCGATCTTCCACCCAGGTAGCTACCGGTTTTACTGTTAAAGATCAGGTTTCTCTAAACGAAGAAAGATTTACCGTTTGGGAAGCCGATCTTAAGTTCAGCAACCTTATCGAAACCTTTACATCGCCTGCGGTTGTAAACCTTCTCTCTTATCGCCTTATCCTGCATGATCTGCAATCGCCAGATGCATTCCGGACTATGCAGGAGAACGAGGACTTTCAGCAGTACTTTTCTAAAAAGGATCTGGAGCAGGCGGCAGGGATGTTCAAGCGGAAGCTCGACAGCCTGGAAGTGCTTAATTCTTCTAACCCTCAGGACAGAAAACTTATAGATATACTTAAGTTCTATGGTTACGACTATGGTACGTTGAGCTCAGAAATCACCATTGAACGCGTTAATTATTCAGATTATCTCTCGATAGAGTATATGTCTGAGAATCCCCAGCTTTCTGCCTTTGTCGTGAATACCTATGTAGAAGAGTTTCAGCGGTTTCAGGAAAACCAGCAGGGTGAGCGCTCTGGCCAGTCTGTTCAGTTCTTTGCCAATCTGGCTGCAGAAAAGAAGCAGATTCTAGACGAAAAACGGGGTCTGCTCAGATCTTATCAGGAAGATAGCAGGTTGCTGAACGTGCAGGTTGAAAGTGATGCCAAGCTTGGGCAGATCGCCTCACTGGAGCAGGAAAAGCAGGCAGAACAAAGCCGGCTGTCGGGACTGGAAATTACGCTGCGCAATGTAAACCGCCAGCTTAATCAAATAAAAAATAACAACAGCGGGAGTGCCCGTAACACGCGTATTGTTGAGATTCAGAATGAGATTGATCGTTTGAATCAACGTTATATCAGTGGTGGCATGCGTGACCAGGCGCTGCAGGATAACATTAATACCCTGCGCAACGAGTTGCGTGCAGAATATGCCAAAGTAGATTATGGCGAATATGGTTCTCAGGAAAAACTTCAGCAGCTGGAAGAGCAACGTATCCTCACCTCTAACGAGATAGATGTTGCCAGAGGCCGCATCAGGTCATTAGATAGTGAGTTATCTCGCCTGAACTTTGCAAAATCTGACATTGGAGACAAGAAATCTACCATAGAATCGATGGAGCGTGAGGTAGAACTTGCCGCACAGGAATACTCCTATGCGCAGGAAAAATACAACGCTGCTAAAAACGTGTCTTTGGTCAATCCAGGCGATGTTCGTCAGGTAACCTTTGGTCAGCCGGCAATTGATCCGGAGCCTTCCAAGCTTTGGGTATTTACTGGTCTTGCAGGTGTGGTTAGTTTATTCCTTTGCCTGGTAGTTGTACTGGTGATAGAATATGTAGACCTCTCGATCAGAACACCGCAAAACCTGGAAAAGCAGACCCGCATGTCAATTGCAGGTACGCTAAACCAGATCAATGCTTCAAAGCTGGACCTGTACGATCTGTTTCATAATACCCATAAGGAAGAAGGCCTGGAGACTTTCAAGCACCTGTTGCGTAAGCTGCGTTATGAAATGGAAGAGACCGGTAAGCAGATATTCCTCTTTACCAGTACCAAGCAGGGCGAAGGTAAGTCTTTTGTGATCATGACGCTTGCGTATTCACTGAGCCTGCTGCACAAGCGGGTGCTGATCATCGATACCAATTTCAAGCATAACACGCTTACCCAAAGCCTGCTGGCCAAGCCGCAGAATACTAAATTGCTGAACGGTTACATGGCCAATGGTAAACTGCTGCTCACCGAAGGGTCGGCACAGCGTGAATCTGCCACTACTACAACCGCAGCTGCAACAGCAGAAGCAGATGCTACTACTGATACCGATCACTATTCATTCATTTCGCCAACACATCATACCAACATCGACATTATTGGTAGCCATGTGACCATAGCGTCTCCGGCAGAGATCTTATCGGGTAAGGGCTTTTCTTCCCTGATGCAGGAATTGAAACACCATTATGATTATATTTTCCTGGAAGGAGCTTCTCTCAATGACTACTCCGATACCAAGGAACTAATCCGCTATGCTGAAAAGGTTGTCTCTGTATTTTCGGCTAGCTCTGTGCTTAAGCAGCTGGACAAAGACTCTATCCGCTATCTGAAAGAACTTAATGGCAACCTGATGGGTGCTGTGGTAAACAAGGTAGAACATAAGGATCTGAAGCTGTAAGGAAACCTAATACAGGATTGGTGCAAAAGAAAGATATAGTATGTGTTGCCCTCCCTACCTGGGAGGGTGACTATATGAAAACAATCGTGCAGATCATGTCCCTGCTGGCCCGAAACCACAGGGTGCTGTACGTAGACTATGCCTTCACCTGGAAAGACATGCTGATGGGCGCCGTTGGCAAACGGGATACCCCCTGGCAACGTATTCTGGGCCTGGTGCCCCGTTTACGCAAGATCCAGACCAGGTTTGGGACCGAAGTACATGTACTTACGCCCCCACCGGTACTGCCCACCAACTGGATCTCATCTCCTGAAATGTATAAATCATTGATGGCGAAAGAAGCCGCCCGGGTAGGGGACAGCATCCGGGAGGCCATGGATACCCTGGGCTTCAAAGATCCGATTATCTTCAATGCTTTCAATCCTTCTTTTGGTGTACCCCTGGCAGGTAAGCTGGGAGAATCGCTGCTGGTATATTACTGCTATGATGAGATAAGCGCCGCCAACTGGTGCGGTAAGCATGGCACCAGGCAGGAAAAATTGTTCCTGCAGGAGGCAGATGGGGTCATTACCACTTCAGAAGCCTTGCTGGCAGCTAAAAGCCAGCTCAATGAAAATGCTTTTCTGGTAAAGAACGGGGTAGATTATACGCTATTCCATGAGGGATTCAGGCGGCAACCCTCCGAAAGCAAACAAAAAACCATTGGCTACCTGGGATCTGTTGATCACCGGGTAGATGCAGACCTGCTGGAGTACTGTTTTGAGCAGCTGCCGCAGCACAAGTTTGTAATCACAGGCCGTATTGTAGATAAGTCTATGGCCGAGCGTTTTAAGAAATGGGAGAATGTAGAGCTGCGTGGTTCCCGCCAGCCGGAGCAATTGCCAGCAGAGGTCGCTGGTTTCGATGCCGGCATGATTCCATTTGTATGCAGTGCTTTTACCCGCAACATTTATCCGCTTAAGATCAACGAATACCTTGCTGCCGGCCTTCCGGTAGTAATGACTAATTTTGCGAAGCTCGAGGAATTTACTACCATTGCGAGTATTGCAGATAGTAAAGAGAAATTTGTAGCGTTACTCAAAAAAGAGCTTGCTGAAGACCAACCTCAACTGCGCGAGCAGCGGGCTAAATTTGCCCAACAGAACAGTTGGGAGAGCAGGGTAGAAACCCTGGAAGCAGTACTGGAGACGCTGCAGCAACGGAAATATGCAGCAGCCGGTTTGGTGCAGTAATATTTTAAAGACAGCGGATGATGGAAGAACCAGATAAAAAACTATCCAACGACCTGGTATTACAGCGATTGGCCATTGCATTTCTCGCTGTGGTCTATATTTTTATTTTCTTAAAGATATTGTTCCTCTAGGATGTCTCAACTAGTAGATTTGATAAAAACCGGCGGCGAGCAAAGCCAAAGACTTCCTGCAGGTTTGCGGGTGGGGTTGCTTTTGCTGGGCTTGCTGGGCGCTTCTATTGGTGCTGCTTTGCTCATTATCAATATGGGTTCTGTAGTAGGTATTGTCCTGCTGGGTCTTATTATTGGTTTGCCCCTGGTCTGGGTAAGCTTTAACAACCCAATGCATGCCCTGGTAATTTCAATAGTTTTTTCCTACCTGATTTTTATTACCCGTCGTGTATCCGGAATCTATGATCTGCCAACCGGTACAGCAGCAGACATTATTCTTGTAGTAGGTGCCTTGGGCATTCTATTTAAAAAGAGCAAAGCAGTACAACCAGTAAAGAACATAGTTACCATATCGTTCTTTATTTCTATTGCTTATGTTTTCATGGAGGTGCTGAACCCCAATGCCTATAATATATCTGCCTGGCTAAACCTGGGTTTGCGTTCTATTGTGATCAAGGTCTGTACTTTTGCACTGGCAGTACATGCCTTTAAAAGCAAAGAAGATGTAAAAAACTTTACCATTACCTGCCTTGGATTTGCCTTTGTTGCGGCGCTGTATGGTATGTACCAGGAGTGGGTGGGGCTGCCTGCTTATGATATGAAGTGGGTAATGAGTGATATTCAGCGCTATAAGCTGTTTTTCATCAATGGTAAATTCAGGAAGTGGTCAATTCTGGGCGAGGTTAGCTCCTTTGGCGTAATCATGGCCTTTAGTGCTATCACGACCTTGATATTGGCTATTGGACCCTATAAAACTTATAAAAGGGTACTGCTGTTCTTTGCAGCGGTTTGCATGATGTTTGGCATGGCATTTTCCGGTACCCGTACCGCCTACGTAATGCTACCGGTTGGAATTATTTTTTACATCTTACTTACCCTAAGAAATCGCAACTCTATCATATTCGCTGTTTTTGCATTTGTAGTTGGTGGTGGCCTGTTCTTTGGGCCGTTCTATGGCTCTACGTTTAGCCGTATGCGAACGGCCTTCAATCCATCGGAGGATGCTTCCATGCAGGTGCGCGAGCAGAACAGGGATCATATTCAGCCGTATATGTGGAGTCACCCCTTTGGTGGTGGCATTGGTACAGCTTCCCTGGCAGGAGAAAAATACCACCCCGGTCACCCACTGGCAGGTTTCCCGCCAGACAGTGGATATATGTTAACGGTATTGGAGACAGGTTATATAGGGTTGATGATCAGCATCTGGCTCTATTTCATCACCATGGCGGTAGGTGTTAAGAATTACTTTAGAGCCGAAGACCCTGTTGTTAAGAACTATTATGTAGCTTACATGGCAGCTTTCTTTGCAATTACTTTTGGTAACATTGCACAAAATGCTGTTTCATATCCACCTGCAGACATTATTAACATCTGTATTCATGTTTTAATGTTTAGGCTTATATTTTTTGATAACAAACATACCTCAACAGCCAATGAAATTTATTAAAAGGCGGCTAATATGCATGTTGCCGCTCTTCCTCCTCGGTCCCTATTTTGTGCATGCACAAAGCGTGGATTATAACAAGATCATTCCGCTCTCCAGCAATGCCAATGCAGATTTTGGCGAAAAGCTGGTGTGGTTGGCCTGGAACAATCACCCGTCCAACAAATCAGTTCAGGCCAATGTGGGCGTAGCCAGGCAGGAACTTCAGCTGGCCCGCTGGTCATGGCTGGAGCGCATAACAGTATCGGGTAACTTAAATGAGTTTACCATAACCGGTGGTCCTACAGATGCCACAAGAGACCGTGCTTTGTTCTTCCCACGTTACAACGTTGGTATAAGCTTAACGCCTGCCATGATCTTTACAATTCCTGCAGAAAAACGCAGAGCGCAGGAAATGTTAAACGTTGCCGAATTCAATGTAAACGAGCAGAAACTGCTGATGCGCAAGCAGGTGCTGCAGGCTTACCAGGATTACCTGATGACCAAGCAGATCTTTGAAATGGAAACCAAACTGCTTGAGACCACCACCACTGCTTTTCAATTAACAGAAGAGCGCTTTAAAAGAGGACAGGTAATGCTGGAAGCCTATAATGAGGCTGCTGGTGGTTATATGGCACAGCAACGCCAGCGTCTGGGAGCAGAAACCAGCTATGTGAAAGCAAAATTAGAGCTGGAAGCTTTGATCGGCTTAAGGCTGGAAGACGTAAAATAGCCCGCTTTTAGCACACTACAACCATAAAAAATGTAAAAAGGAAGCCTTAGCGTTTATGCTAAGGCTTTCTTTTTGGCTGAATTTTCATGATTTCTCAGATGTTCAGCAGCTAATTTTATTGGAAATGCACCTTATTCCCCTTGAATAGCTTTAAGTCTGCCGGGTGGCGCATAAGCGCCTGTTCCATATTCAAAAGCACCCACATCAAAAGAGTCGTGCCGGGGCCTTTCCGTATGGTCGAAGTTAAAGTGGTTGAGTAGGGCACCTCTATCGATGGCCGGGCTTTGGGGCTGCAGCTGGTAATCATCTGCTGCGGCATTGAGGAAGCCTGCATTGGCAGTACTGGCAACAAAGAGGTTGTTGTTCTGGCTGTAGT
>JASLAE010000205.1 GCA_030147305.1 Cesiribacter sp. | reverse complement strand
GTTGGGTAAAGTGCTTATTACCTCTTTTGATAATGTAGTTACATCCGGACGAATAGTTGAAACGGAAGCATATGAAGGTGAAACAGACCGCGCCTCGCATGCTTATGGAAGAAGACGAACAGCCCGCACTGAAGTTCTTTTCGGAACACCCGGAACTGCATATGTTTATCTCTGTTATGGGATACATCACCTGTTCAATGTAGTTACCAATCAAACGGATATTCCACATGCCGTTCTGATCCGGGCTGTTGAACCAATTGACGGCATTGCGGATATGCTGATCCGTACTGGAAAGTCGAAAGCAGATTATACACTTACCAGGGGGCCGGGGAATGTGTCGAAGGCGCTTGGGATTAGAACTGTACATACGGGATTAAGTCTGGCTGGTAGCGAGATCTCGATTATTGATGATGGATATATCTTTCCGGAGCATAAGATAGCGGCAACACCACGGATAGGAGTTGACTATGCCGGAGTCGATGCACTCCTTCCCTACCGATTTTTGATAAATGACAATCCTTACATCAGCGGCAAAAAAACTTTACTCTCTAAACCATGAAGCTTCAAAAAACGCGTCTTTGGAACGACTGGGTCGCTCTGGCATCTGGTGTACTAATCTTTGTCCTGATACTGACTATGAACCCTTTCAGTCTTAATGATCAGGCAAACGCAACACTTGCCGTAGCAGGGCTCATGATAACCTGGTGGGTTACGGAAGCGCTACCAATGCCGGTGGTCGCTTTATTACCGATCATACTTTTTCCTTTTATGGGAATAGCAGGTATCAAAGAAACGGCTGCTTCATATGGGGACTCCATCATATTTCTTTTCCTGGGTGGCTTTATGATTGGCCTTGCTATAGAAAAGTGGAACCTGCATAAGCGCATCGCCCTGAACATTGTGAATCTTACAGGCACCAGCGGCGACCGCATTATCCTTGGCTTCATACTGGCAACGGGTCTCTTGAGCATGTGGCTTAGCAACACGGCAACTACGATGATGATGTTCCCAATCGCTGCATCTGTTATACACGTAGTGAAAGAGAACAGGGAAGGTCATGGACATATCGGCAACTTTTCTGTTGGAATAATGCTGTCGATCGCATATGCTTCTAATTTTGGCGGAATAGCAACGATCATCGGTACGCCGCCGAATGTTGCGTTCGTAGGCTTTATGAAAGAGAAGTATAACTATGTGATCCAGTTTTCCGACTGGATGATTATGTGCCTTCCTATTGCATTATTGCTGCTGTTGTCTCTATACCTGGTTACTACCAAGCTCATGTTCCGAAACAGGCTGGTTTCCGACGCGGCAACAAAGACCCACATAACCGATGAGCTAAAGAACCTTGGAGCCGTTTCGTCAACCGAAAAAAGGGTTTTCTTCATCTTCCTGGGCACCGCCTTGTTATGGATCACCAAAGACCTTATCAATGCCACCGGATTACTCCGGCTGGATGATACGATGATCGCCCTGATCGGTGCACTTTCTCTGTTCATATGTCCTGTTGGAAAGAACGATCGCGATGTTTCAAAAAGGGTGCTTGAATGGCCTGATACTACCAAAATGGCGTGGGGTATCTTATTATTGTTTGGTGGTGGTATTGCACTAGCAAGCGGGCTGGAAAAAGCCGGACTGATAGAAAGGCTGGGCAGTTGGATCGCCTCTGGTGCAGGCAACGGAGGTATTTTGCTTGTGCTTGCGATTACCGTGGTATCGATGTTTGTTAGTGAAGTGATGAGCAATATTGCACAGGTAATTGTGTTTTCACCTGTTGTGGCGGGCATTGCAGATGCGATGGGAATGAATCCTCTTTTGCTGGGAGTACCTATGACACTTGCTGCCAGTTGTGCAAGCATGATGCCGATGGGAACGCCACCGAATGCTATTGTGTTCGGTAGTGGTCATATTCGGCTGCACCAGATGGTAAAGGCAGGACTGGTCATGAATATAATAGGGATCATCCTGATCACGCTGTTTAGCTGGTTTGTTGTGCCTTTGCAGGCAGAGCCTATCCCGCCAGTAAAAAGCGCACCCTTTCCAAAACAGTTGAAGGCAGAGCCTGCGTCCCCTTTAAAAAAAGCACCCTTTGAGGAAAAACTTAAAATCTCGGGCAGGGGATTGATCGGGTACCCAATGGTCGCTTGATGTAGATTAGGGAAATTTCAATTCCACCCCGGCTCTGGGAGGCCGTTTTCAAGCTGGAAATATTTACGTCGTAAGAAGCGCCGAAACGGAAGCCATTGATCTCTAACCCTACATAGGGAATGATCGCGTCGTTCACATTGTTGAAACGCGTCCAGGCTCCAGCAAAGAAATTCGTGGGGTTCTCCTCATCTCCGTTTAAAAGAAATCCGGCCGCGCCACCTATCACGATATTCCTGGCACCTGCCTGGCTACTATACAGTGAGCTAAGATAAATGGTTCTGGAGGCGTCTGCTAAAGGAATCGCTCCCCCGGCATTTACCGTTACCCGCGGATTCAATTGGTAAAAAAGATTACCCGTAAATGATTCCTTTGGCTTATTGATATGATAGGTAGATACACCCAGGTAGAAATTGTTATAGCCGTCGCTTGAGCCATTGTATAAAGCACCAAAACCGAAATCGAGGTGGTTTACGTTTAACTGCTGGTCGTCGATGGTTTCATCACTTAAGCCGTTCCAGCTTCCGTCAGCCATCAATTCATCAGCGAAATTCAGCTTTGTTCCATCGAGCCTCTTCGCCGAATATGTGCCCTGGAAACCAATGCCTATCTGGTGCAGACCATTTTCATCAAGTCCTTTGTGATAGGCCGTTGTTACCGAAAGATAGTTAGAAGAAAGTACACCATTTGCCGTTTTATCGGTCATCGCCATTACACCTACACCCCAGGTATCCAGTTCAGACAATTTTCCCCGCAGCACGGGCATATCAAGTGAAATAGTAGACGTGATAAAAGCTTTGCTGATCTCAGGCCATTGGTCACGGTAGTTCCCAGCTACTCTGAAGTCCCCATTGAATTTTCCGGTTAATGCCGGGTTAAGCGTAAGCGGAGAAACGAAGAACTGCGAAAAGTTGGGGTCTTGTGCTGTTGCCACTTTCGTCAGGGTCAGGAAAAATATCAGCACGGCAATTTTGCTCATCAGAGTGGGTTGGGTTGTATTCTTAAGACAAACAAAGTACAAAAAAAGCTGAATGGGGGCGAAAAAGATTTATACGCGGTTTTAGTGTCCCACACAGGAAATTTAGAGAACAGCAGTTCTAATATTAGGAGCTCGAAGGTAAGTTATTAACAGGATTGCCCTACATCTGTACCTTGAGTCCATATGCAAGATCTCCGGCATCGCCCAGCCCCGGTACGATATAGCCTTTAGCAGTTAGCTCTTCATCAATGGCGCCACACCAGATCTTTACGCCGGGTTCGCTGCGGTGCACATATTCGATGCCTACCGTACAGGCGATCGCTGAAACGATATGAATTTCTTTAGGCCGCCCTTCTTCGCGGAGGTATTGAATTGTTTTTACAATCGATGCTCCGGTAGCAAGCATTGGATCTGAAATGATCACTATGCGTCCCTCAATATCCGGGGATGAAATGTAGTTCAGACTGATCTCAAAGGAGCCGTCGCGAAGGTGTTTGCGGTAAGCCGAAATAAAGGCGTTATCTGCCCTGTCGAATACATTCAACAATCCCTGGTGCAGGGGGAGGCCAGCACGCAAAATGGTGGCAAGTACCGGTTGCTCGGAAAGAACCATCGATGGGGCAATTCCCAAAGGTGTTTGAATATCCTTCAATGCATGTGCCAGCTCCTTACTGATTTCATAGCCTGCTACCTCACCAATCCGCTCCAGGTTTCTTCTAAACCTCAGTCGATCTGTTTGTAATTGAACGTCCCGGAGCTCGCCGATCCAGTCGGACAAAATGGAATAATTCAGGCTTAAATTCTTCACCATAAGTAGCTGGTATTAGTTATCAGTTGTTATTGGCAGCGTAAGGGGCAATTCGTTTTATATCCTCTTGCAGAGGCAGCTGAAAAATCTAAGAAGTAACAATCAAGGTTAGATTGTTACTTTGCAGCAAATCTAAAATACTAAATTGGCAATCAAAAATTTATAACCATGG
>JASLAE010000021.1 GCA_030147305.1 Cesiribacter sp. | reverse complement strand
AGGGACAAGGCCTTTTGCATACTTTCCTCTACAACAGCAAGTCCTTCGCTCACCTGTCCCTGTTGCTTAAGGCCCAGCAGGTCGGCCAGCATCTTGCCCAAAACCCTACCCAGCTCATCTATTTGTTTTTTTAGGAAGTCTTTTCGCTCAAGGCCCATAGCACGCCATATTTTACAGCTTACTTGCGCTAACAAGATAGCCAATAATAAAAACTGGGATCTACAGGTATAGTTGTTTTGTTCTATCCACTTTCTGCTTTTTTCGTACATTTATGGCATGCCTAAACCAGATAAGAAACTTTTTCTGCTCGATGCCTTTGCCCTGATCTATCGGGCACACTTTGCGTTTAGCAAAAATCCGCGCATCACCAGCACAGGAATGAATACCGGCGCTGTCTATGGTTTTACCAACTCCTTGCTGGAGATCATTCAAAAAGAAAAACCAACCCACCTGGGCGTTGCCTTCGATACTGACCAACCCACTTTCAGGCACGTTGAATATACTGAATATAAGGCCCAGCGGGAAAAGCAGCCCGAAGACATTAAAATAGCCAGGCCCTATATACGACAGCTGGTAACAGCTTTTAACATACCCATTCTGGAGCTGGATGGCTACGAGGCTGACGATGTGATTGGCACATTGGCCAAAAAAGCCTGCAGGGCCGGATTTGAGGTGTTTATGATGACGCCCGACAAAGACTTTGGTCAGCTGGTAGAGGAGCACATCTACCACTACAAGCCTGCCTATATGGGCAATGCGGTAGATATCTTAGGCGTACAGCAGGTGCTTGAAAAATGGGATGTAGAACGCATCGATCAGGTTATTGACATGCTGGGGCTGCAGGGCGATGCTGTAGACAACATTCCGGGCATTCCGGGCATAGGCCCCAAAACTGCTGCCAAGCTGCTAAAAGACTATGGCACTGTAGAGAACATTGTCGCCCATGCCGACGAGATTAAAGGCAAAAATGGTGAACGCATCAAGGAGTTTGGGGAGCAGGGCATTCTTTCCAAAAGACTAGCCACCATCAACATAGATGTTCCCATAGAATTTGACGCCGAAGCGCTGCGCTATACCGGTCCTGATGATGAGAAATTGAAGCCGCTGCTGCAGGAATTAGAGTTTCGGAGCACCATGCGCAGGCTCTATGGCGAGGAGGGTACCAGCGCTGTAGCAGCTGCCACAGCAGCCGTTAAGGCAGCGTCGGTAAAAGCAGCAAAACCAGGCGCTTCTCTGCAGGGCGATTTATTTGCTTCTGCAGCCCCTGAGCAGGAGGTAGCTACTGCGCCGGTAGAACAAATCAAGCAGGCACAGGATAGCAGCGCCGAATCCAGTGAAGCCGGCCAGCATGCCAGTCCGCCGCGTACTATCTACAATACACCCCATCACTACCACCTCATGCAGACTGAAAAGCAGCAGGAGGACTTAATCAAACACCTGAAGCAGCAAAAGGCTATCTGTTTTGATACAGAGACAGATGCCATAGATGCGGTAGAGGCTAATCTGGTAGGCTTAAGCTTTAGCTGGTATGCCGGCGAAGCCTATTATGTACCCGTGCCAGAAGAAGCAGCAGAAGCCCAAAAGGTAGCCGATCGCTTTAAAGGGGTGCTGGAAGACGAGAAAATCCGCAAAATAGGCCAGAACCTGAAGTACGATATACTGGTGCTGCGCAAGTATGGTATTGAAGTTGGAGGGCCTGTTACCGATACCATGATTGCCCATTACCTGCTGGAGCCCGACATGCGCCACGGCATGGACCTGCTGGCCGAGACTTATCTTAATTACAAACCAGTAAGCATTACCGAACTGATTGGCGCCAGGGGCAAAGGCCAGAAAACCATGCGTGAGGTACCGCTGGAAGCAATCAAGGAATATGCCGCCGAAGATGCCGACATTACCCTGCAGCTGGAGCGTAAGCTTATGCCCATGCTCAAGCAGGAAAAGCTGCTGAAGTTGTATGAAGATGTGGAAGCACCCCTGGTGCATGTGCTCGCAGACATAGAGTTCAATGGTATAAAGGTAGACACTGAAGCGCTTAAGGAGCTATCCGTACAGCTGGACCTGGAGGCCAAGGAGCTGGAAAAGCAAATTTATGAAGATGCCGGCGAGCAGTTTAATATTGGTTCACCAAAGCAGCTGGGCGAGATTCTCTTCGACAAGCTCAAGCTCATTGGCAAACCGAAGACAACCAAAACAGGCCAGTACGCCACGGGAGAAGAAATCCTGATTAAGCTGGCCGACGAACATCAAATTGTAAGGCATATTCTGGAATACCGGCAGCTGACCAAGCTATGCAGCACCTATATCGATGCACTGCCCAAGCTGATCAGCCCACGCGACGGCCGGGTGCATACCAGCTTTAACCAGGCAGTGGCTGCCACCGGCCGCCTGTCTTCTACCAACCCCAACCTCCAGAATATTCCCATCCGCACCGAGCGGGGCCGCGAGATCCGCAAGGCGTTTGTGCCGCGTGGCGAAGAGTTCACCCTGCTCTCTGCCGACTACAGCCAGGTGGAGCTGCGCCTGATGGCAGGTTTTGCTAAAGATGAAGCTATGGTAGAGGCCTTCCGCGAAGGAAGAGATATCCATGCCACCACAGCCGCCAAAATCTTTAAGGTATCCCTGGAGGAGGTAGATTCCGACATGCGCCGCAAAGCAAAAACGGCCAACTTTGGCATTATTTATGGCATCTCGGCCTTTGGTCTGGCCCAGCGGCTCAACATACCCCGTAAAGAAGCTTCCGATATCATTGAAGCCTATTTCAAGGAGTTTCCGGGGGTGAAGCAGTACATGGATGAAAGCATCCACAAAGCCAGGGAGCAGGAGTATGTGGAGACCATCATGGGCCGCCGCCGCTACCTGCGCGACATCAACAGCCGCAACCAAACGGTAAGAGGCTTTGCCGAGCGCAACGCCATCAATGCCCCAATTCAGGGTTCAGCCGCTGATATAATTAAGGTGGCCATGGTAAACATACATCACTGGATGAAAAAGCAGAAGCTTCAGAGCCGGATGGTGCTGCAGGTGCATGACGAATTGGTCTTTGATGTGCACCACAGCGAGGTGGAGCTGATGAAAGAGCATATTCCTCTTTTCATGAGCACGGCAGTAGACCTGCCCGTACCGCTGGAAGTAGGCCTTGGCACCGGTCCGAATTGGCTGGAGGCGCACTAAACAAGTATACACTAAGCATTACAATATCAAAGCAATAGAATATGCAGCAGCAAAGCTCTTTTACAGGGAGTAACTTTGCTGCTGCTTTTTTTAAATGAACAGCAAAGCAATTGAAGTAGAATAGTATGTATTGTCTAGTGATATAGAGACTACGATGAAAATGCTAAGTCCGGCCGAAAGCCTTTACCTTATACAACCTGTTACTTCCCCCAGCAGTGAATTAATAAAGCTTTGTTTGCAGTACCTCTGTTTCCGTAATGTACTGACGGTAGAAGAAAGATGGGTGCTGTTACATTCTAATGACCCCCGGGAGCGTCTGCGGATGTTTTTTCATCAGGGTGAGCATTTTAAGACCTATCTTCCCTCCAGGGCAGAAGCATTTTTGTTAGAACCCTTTAAAAATTATCCCACACTGGAATTTTTTCAGCTTAGAAATTATGTAGGCACAAAGCTGAAAAAGAAAGTTACCCGCTTTAAGTCAGACTATCTCTATCCTGATTTACACACAAAGGGTTGTTGCGACTGGCATTATTTTCTTACCGCTAAGGGCAGAAATTACAGAAAGTATCTCAATGCTGCCCTAGATGAGATTGAAAACAACATCGACAAACATATTTCTGCTGCACCGGATGAGCTGGTGGGCAGGCTTGAAGCACTGGAAGGAAATATCTTTTTGTTAGAAAGTGAAACACAAAAGAAGCTTCAGGCGCTGGAGTACTATGTGCAGAACTTATCAAATATCAACTTTACGGCTGCTATGGTTACTTCTTTCAGTACTTATGGGTCTTCCTTAGGTACTGCCTCTTATAGTTTTGGGAGTGCAGGGGGTGGTTATGGAAGTGTCGGTGATTTCGGAGGGTTTGGAGGTGGAAGTTTTGGTGGCGGTGGCGCAGGCGGAGACTGGTGATAGCTCAGGTTTTACTCCAGAAAATTGCTTTGAAAACATCTATTAGAAAGTAACCGCTATTAATTAGAAGCTTTATAACCATTTATAGCTTATTTTTATTTCTAAAGAATGCAGGCTTGTTAAGGTAGATTTACTTAAACAGCAGCATTGGTTGTATTTTTTGATATTTACTCCCTGAGGTTATTATTTCGTGCCAGTTTTAAGGCTGGCTTTCAATTGATTATTTTTCAATAAATGGAAT
>JASLAE010000125.1 GCA_030147305.1 Cesiribacter sp. | reverse complement strand
GGCCTACGGGAAAGACGGGTTACCGGAAGGCAGCTTCAATGCCATCTTCAGCGGGTCGGCCGGTCAAAGCTTTGGGGCGTTTCTGGCTCCGGGCATCAGCTTCCGCCTGGTGGGTGAAGCAAACGACTATATGGGGAAGGGACTGTCTGGCGGCAAGCTTATCTTACAGCCATTCCGGGAGAGTACGTACAAGGCACATGAGCAAATTATCTGTGGCAATGTGGCGCTTTACGGAGCTACCGGCGGCAAAGCCTATATTAATGGCATGGCCGGCGAACGTTTTGCAGTCCGCAATTCCGGAGTTGAGGCGGTGGTAGAAGGCATAGGCGACCATGGGTGTGAATACATGACAGGCGGGAAGGTGCTGGTGCTGGGGGCTGTAGGCAAAAACTTTGCTGCGGGCATGAGCGGTGGCATGGCCTATTTATACGATCCTGCCAACCACTTCCAGGAGCAGTGCAATACCGAAATGGTGGGCATAGAACAACCCGAAGAAGAAGATCTTGCCTGGATTGAGCAGAAATTGAAAGAGCACCTGAGTTATACCGGGAGTGCACTGGCCAAAGATCTGCTGCAGGCCTGGGCCGAACATCAGCGGTATTTCCGCAAGGTAATGCCGCACGACCTGAAACAAGCACTACAAACTACACCTGATTCACAAGCCTTTAAGATTGTTGCCTGATGGGAAAAATAGATGGCTTTTTACAATATGAGCGGGAGCTGCCACCGGCACGCGACCCGCAGGAAAGAATACTAGATTCTAAAGAGATTTACCAGGAATTTCCTGAAGAGAAAACAAGAATACAGGCTTCCCGCTGTATGGATTGCGGTGTGCCCTTCTGTCACCAAGGCTGCCCCCTGGGTAACCTGATTCCGGATTTCAACGATGCCGTTTTTGAAGGTGAATGGGAGCGCGCAGCGGCAATACTTTTCAAAACCAATAACTTTCCTGAGTTTACAGGACGCATCTGTCCTGCACCCTGCGAATCGAGCTGTGTACTCTCCATCAACAAGCCGGCGGTAACCATAGAGCACATAGAAAAATCTATTGCCGAGAAAGCCTTTGAGCTTGGACTGGTTACCCCCACGCCTCCTAAAATCAGAACCGGCTATAAAGTTGCGGTCGTAGGCTCCGGCCCTGCGGGGCTGGCGGCAGCGGACCAGTTAAACAAAGCCGGACACCGGGTGGTGGTCTATGAGCGTGACGACAAAGCAGGTGGCCTGCTCCGCTACGGTATTCCTGATTTTAAGCTGGAGAAGTGGAGCATCGACCGCCGCCTGGCTATTATGGAGCAGGAAGGTATAGAATTTAATTTGGGTGTAGATATTGGTAAGGAAGTAAGCCTGCAGCAGCTGCATATGGATTATGATGCGGTAGTTCTCTGCATTGGCTCCTCCAGGCCACGGGCGCTGGATATCCCGGGCACTGAGCTAAAGGGGGTCCATTTTGCCATGGAATACCTGACGCAGCAAAACCGAAAGGTAGCAGGCGAGCTTATTCCTGCCGATGAAGATATAGACGCACGCGACAAACATGTGCTGGTGATTGGTGGTGGCGATACAGGTTCTGATTGTGTTGGCACGGCCAACCGACAGTTTGCCAAATCCATTACGCAAATGCAATACCGGCCCATGCCTGCGCTGCAGCGTACGCTCGAGAATCCATGGCCGGAATCGCCCATGACGATGACTTCGTCCAGCTCTCACGAAGAAGGCTGCGAACGCAGCTGGGGCTGGCTCACCAAAGCATTTGTTGGCGACGAAACAGGTAAGGTTACCGGTCTTCGGGTGGTTGAGCTGGAGTGGAAGAGCCCAAAAGAATACAGCATTAAGGCAGAGAGTGAAAGAGTGCTTGCCTGTGATCTGGCATTTATTGCCATTGGCTATGAACGTCCTGCCCATGACGCCTTCCTGGGTGATTATGCCTTTGCGCTGGATAAGCGGGGTAACTTTGCTTTAGAAGACTGGCAAACCAATATCAAAGGCATATTCTCTGCCGGTGATGCCTATAGAGGACAGTCGCTTGTGGTTTGGGCGATTGCGGATGGACGCAACGCCGCTGCTGCTGTCAATAACTTTTTGCTGGTACAGCAACAGTAAATCTAAGCTTTATTGGGTATATCCTCCTGGTTTTATCAGCACTGCTGGTGGAACCAGGAGTTTTTTTGTGCTACAGCGCCAGGGTAGGTAGTTGCTAAGTTAGGGGTAAATAGTTCGGGGGTTAACTATTTAACCTCCGAAACAGACATAAATCTATTGTTTAAAATCTTATTACCATAAATCAACAAAGTTATACCAATGATTTTAAAAAAAATGTCACAAAATTGTATAAAATTAAGTCTATATAACTAAGAGGGAATAAGGATAGGTCTATGGGAGGTAGGCTGTTATGCATAAGTGTTTAATCAGTTAGCCAAATTAGGGCACAGTTGTTGTATATCCTTATTGCTGAGCCATCAGGCTTTTATGTTAATTTTTGTGAAAGATGATAAAGTTAAGTTATACCAGGCTTGAGGTAATGCAACACCTTGAAGCTTTTGTAAATGAAGGAATCGAGAAACATTTAAAGCCTGTAGAAAAAAGCTGGCAGCCAGCCGATTTGTTGCCAGATGCAAGTCAGGAAGATTTTTTTGATAAGGTTAAACTCTTGCAGGAGAGCGCAAGGGAGTTACCCTATGATTTCTGGGCAGTGCTTATTGGAGATACCATAACCGAAGAGGCCCTGCCAACTTACGAAGCCTGGCTGATGGCCATAGAAGGAATAACCCAGGAGCAGACAAACCCCTGGACAAAATGGGTACGGGCCTGGTCGGCAGAAGAAAACCGGCATGGTGATTTGCTTAACCGCTACCTATACTTATCGGGGCGGGTGAATATGCGTGAGATGGAAGCTTCAACGCAATTTTTAATTGCTGATGGGTTCGATCTGCAGACAGCCGGCGATCCCTACAGAAGCTTTGTGTATACCAGTTTTCAGGAGTTGGCGACCAATTTGTCGCACGGAAGGGTCGCTGCCCTGGCAAAACATGCCGACAATGCAGAACTTGCCAGAATTTGTGCAACCGTAGCGGGTGACGAAATGCGGCATGCACGGGCTTATTCATCCTTTGTAAAGAGGATCTTTGAGCTGGACCCCAATGAAATGATGCTTGCTTTTGAAGATATGATGAAGAAGAAAATTGTGATGCCCGCCCATTTTTTAAGAGAAACCGGCGGAAAAGTAGGAGAAACTTTTGAGCATTTCTCGAATGCAGCACAACGACTGGGGGTTTATACCACTCAGGATTATATCCAAATCCTCTCCAGACTGGTGAAGGAATGGGATATTGAAAATACAGGTGATTTACAGGATTCAGGTGAAAAAGCCCGGGATTACCTGATGGCATTGCCCAAGAGGCTTAAAAGAATCTCCGAACGTATAGCCATACCGGAAGTAACTTATGAGTTCAACTGGATTGGAAAACGGCGTTAGGGTTGTTTAGCGCCTGTACAGAATTACTCCATAGAATGGCTGCCGGCAGAAGCTGATGTTTAGCAGCACAGCAAGCCTTTAAGGGTTGCAGCAGACGCTTTTCAAGCGCCTTTTGTGCTGCTTTAGTCCCTGATGATTTGTTGCACTGTAACACTTGCTACCCCACAGTAAATTATACTGTGTAGCACAGATAATTCAGTTTAGATTAACCAATGGCAGCTTTGTGCAGAATTGCATGTTTAACTTCTTTCTGAAAAATCCGCCCAATTGGCAGCTCTTTAGGTCCAATATATACGTTGGCCCCGCAGATAGAATTGATCTTCTCCAGTGCAACAGTGTAAGAGCGGTGAATACGCAGAAATTTATCCTGGGGGAGCAGGCTTGTAAAGTGGCTGAGGTTTTGATGAACGATTAAATCTTCATAAATCGTTTTGATACGGATGTAATCCTTTAGGCTTTCTACATAGAGAATGTCTGAGTGGTTAACTTTAATATTTTTCTTATCCGCCCGCACAAATATAAAATTATCTGCTTCTGGCAGACCCAGGGAAGAACCCCCTTTGTCATGCTGTAGCTGGCTGGTCGCTTTGTCGATAGCCTTCATGAAACGTGGAAATGCAATAGGTTTTACCAGGTAATCCAGCACATCCAGTTCAAAGCTTTCTACCGCATATTCCCGGTAGGCTGTGGTAACAATTATGGCAGGTGGCTGGTCCAGGCTCTTGATAAAGTCAATGCCACTGAGCCCTGGCAGGTTAATATCCAGAAACAGGAGCTGTACCGGATTAGCCTTCAGGTAATTAAAAGCTTCGATGGCACTCTCATAAGCACCCACTACTTCAAAAGCGCTAAAATTGGCCAGGTGGTTCTTGATTACATTGATGGCCAGGGGTTCATCGTCTATGATCAGGCAATTAAATTTCATCTAGCTTTACTTTTAAAGATACGGTAAATGAATCGGGCAGGTGCTCTATTTCAAGGTCGAAGTTATGGTCGTAGATTAGCTCTAGCCTTCTGCGGGTATTGTGGATACCGATGCCTGTACCTTTGCGGGTATAACCAGGCGTGCTGGCATTATGGGGTTCTTTGCTGCGCAGGTTCCAGATTGTAAAGTATAAATAGCCATCTGCAACGGCAAGCCTGATGCGCAGCGGAATCAGGCCATTGCGTATCTGTATGCCATGTTTAAAACTGTTTTCGATAAAAGGTATTAAGATCAGGGGCGGAACATATTTATCTTCTATGCTACCCTCTACTTCAAATTGCACATCCAGCTTGTTGCCGTACCGCAGGGTTTCCAGGTCTATGTAATTCTGAATGTGTTTCACCTCTTCCAGCAACTCTATGCGGGGCTTGTTGCCATTGTAAATCACATGGCTCATCAGTTCAGCAAGCTTTAAAACTGTTTCCGGTGCCTTGTCGGATTTGTCCAGCGTTAATGAATAAAGATTGTTAAGGGTATTGAAAAAGAAGTGGGGCTGTACCTGAGAGCGCAAAAAAGACAGTTCAGTTTCGTGATTGCGCCGCTCCAGCTCCCTGTTAAGTTTCTGAGTGTCCAGCCAGTCAACACCAAGTTTAATAGCGGTTGTGAGGCCAATCACATAAATCTCTCCGATGTAGACAGCCAATATGTAATTTAAATTAAAGAGCGACTCCTGCTTTACGGTAGATTCCCGCCAGATGTCCGTGGTCACAAATCCATAAGTAAGTACAATGCGCAGTAGCGAAAGCGCCAGTATAGCCGTCAGCAAGATCAGGATGTACATGGGCAGATTGGTTCGCAGAAAGCGGGGCAGTAGAAAGTACAGGTTAAAATAGACCAGGATGATGTGGATGGGGAATTCTACCAGGTTTGATTTCAGGGAATACACATAGTCATCGAAATAACTGCCCCAGCGCAGGGTATTCAGCAAAAAGTACAGGAGCCAGAAAGTAGCATGATAGATGACTGGTTTTTTAAGCTGCCCAACAAATTGCCACCAGCTGCGCCCCAGCCAGCTGCTGTAATTGGATGTAAGTGATGAGTCTAACATGATGGCCGCCCTGGCTTCTTGTCTATAAGTTATAAAAATCTATGTAAGAAATGGACAAAGTTAGGATCGTTAATTCCTGAAGTACCACCTGCACTGGTATGTTTATCAGGTGAAAATGTATAATCCATAGCTATGGATACACAAGCTGGCTTCAGCCATTAAGATTGTTTTGCCAAATAGATGGCTCCTGAGACTTTCAGGCTAAAGATTTTCGCCGTTAAGCTACAAAATTCTGCTGTTCAGCTAAAAAGCAATAGAATATTTTATTGGTGTAAGAAATTACGCCAATTTGATCATGAAATAAAAAGCCCTACCTATGAAAAAGTTTTTACAAACCTTATGTCTGGCCCTGCTGTTTGGGTTCCTGGTCTTGCCAGAGGCTATGGCCCAGTTAACTGTTAACGGCAGGGTACTGGAAGCTAAATCTGATCAACCACTACCAGGGGTTACGGTGTTGGTGAAGGGTACATCTAACGGTACAGTAACGGATGTTGACGGTAACTTTTCACTTGCAGTACCAGATGCAAATGCTGTTCTGCTTTTCTCTTTTGTAGGTTACAATACAGAGGAGGTAACGGTGGGCAGCCAGACCAGCTTCAGCATTGAATTGGTAGAAAGTGAGGATCAGCTGGAGACAGTAGTGGTAACTGCCCTGGGAATTGAAAAAGATACCCGTGGCCTGGCCTATACTACCCAGCAGCTGGGGGGGGAGGAATTAACCACAGCCAAAGATCCAAACCTGATGAACTCACTGGCAGGCAAGGTAGCCGGGGTCACCATTAACAGAAGTGCCGCAGGCGTGGGTGGGTCGGTAAAAGTTAATATCAGGGGAAACAGATCAGCGAGCGGCAGCAACCAGCCGCTGTATGTCATTGACGGTATTCCCATGCTCAACTCAAGTCCTTCGCAACCGCTGAACGCTTTTGGCGGAGACCGGAATACAGGTGGCCGGGATGGTGGGGACGGCATAGCCAACCTAAACCCCGAAGACATTGAGAGCATCAATGTGTTAAAAGGCGCTTCTGCAGCGGCACTCTATGGTAGCCAGGCAGCCAATGGTGTTATTCTCATTACTACTAAAAAGGGAAAGAGCGGTGCATCCAGGATCGATTTCAGTTCAAATGCAACCATGGAGCAACCCATGCTCCTGCCTTCGCTGCAAAACAAATACGGACAGCCCCTTAACGATGATGGTACGCTCAATACAGGCTCGCCCTTCAGCTGGGGCCCTGCTTTGTCTGCCGGAGCACCTGCAACCGATATTGCAGATTTTTACCAGACCGGCACCACCTACATTAATTCGCTCTCTTTTACCGGGGGTACAGAAAATACACAAACCTATCTTTCTTATGCAAATACCAGCTCCGACGGAATAGTACCAACCAGCGAGTTTGACAAGCACAATTTTACGCTCAGACAGTCTACTAAACTATATGATAACAAGCTGTCGATCGATGCTAATATAAATTACCTGAACCAAAAGGCCCATAACCGGCCAAGCAGTGGCTTGTATTTTAATCCCTTAACCGGGCTCTATTTATTTCCCAGAGGCGTAGACCTGCAGCAATACAAAGATCAATTCGAGAAAGAGAATACGGTGCGCAGGTTAATGCAACAGAACTGGGCTTTTATGGATCCAATTCGCCAGAACCCATACTGGATACTCAACAGAAATGCCAACGACGATGCCCGCAATCGGCTCATTGCTTCTGCGACGCTTAAATACAACTTCCTGCCTTGGCTTAACTTACAGGGCCGCCTGAGCATAGACAGAATACAGGACCTGTATACCCAAAACATATACGCGACCAGCGTAGAGGCCCTCGCGCCTGCCAATGGCCGCTATATACGGGAAGATGTGGAGCAGCGGCAGATCTATGGCGATCTGCTCCTGAACATGAACCAGCAGTTCGGGGATATATCCCTGTCAGCTTCAGTAGGCGGGAGCATCAACGACGGCCTTACCCAGGGCGAGATTATAGACTCTTATTCTGCCGGCATGCATTATGCCAATGTTTTCACCCTGGCCAACCTAAAGGCAGGCAGCACCATACAGGAGAACAGCGACAGAAGACAACTGCAGGCAGTATTTGCCACTGCCCAGCTAGGCTACAAAGATATGCTCTACCTGGACCTCACAGGCAGAAACGATTGGGCTTCAACCCTGGCTTTTACACCAAACCAATCCTATTTCTATCCTTCTGTGGGGGCAACGGCCATTGTAAGTGATATGCTTGCTTTACCCGGTACGATTTCACTGGCTAAGCTGAGGGCCTCCTATGCCAGTGTGGGTAATGATGTGCCACTGTATGTGACAAACCCGCTGCACAGCATCAGCCCGGGTGGCAACATCGACTTTAATACAGAAAAACCTTTTACAGACCTTAAGCCTGAGATCTCCTCCTCTTTTGAATTTGGTACAGACATCGGTTTGTTTGCGGACAGGCTTAGCCTGAGCCTTACCTATTATAAAACCAATACCAAAAACCAGTATTTCCGGATCAATGCCAATGAAGGCACCCTTTATTCCTTCTTCTACATCAATGCCGGTAATATCCAAAACAAAGGAGTAGAAGCCATGCTCAATTATGGTGTGGTGAGAGGAACAGATTTTAACTGGAATATGGGTTTTAACTTTTCCAGGAACATCAACGAAGTACTGAAGCTTAGTCCTGAGCTGGGTGACCGGGTTGATCTGACAGAGCAGGGAAGCTCCAGTTATTCGAACGGCTTAGAGGTAGGAGGTTCTTTCGGTGATATTTACGGCCTGGGCCTGGCCAGAAATGATAACGGTGTGCTGCTGGTTAGCGCAAATGGTGCTCCCATAAAAAGTACCAAGCTTGAAAAATTAGGCAACCCTAACCCAGACTGGCAATTAGGCTATCACAACAACTTCTCCTATAAAGGCATAAACCTTGATTTTCTTATTGATGCCCGGGTGGGCGGAGAGGTTATTTCCTTAACCCAGGCCATACTGGATGAATATGGCGTTTCGCAGGCTACGGCTGATGCCCGGAATGCCGGTGGGGTAAATGTACCGGCCATTGTGCAGGAAACAGGAGAACCTTTTGTAGGTAAAATCCCTGCAGATGTGTATTATGGTGGCATTGCCGGACGTGATGGAGCCACGGCTGCCTATGTGTACAGTGCTACCAATGTAAGGTTGCGCGAGCTGTCGCTAGGCTATAAATTTCCCAATAAGCTGGGCTTGCTGAAAGATTTGCAGCTTTCATTCGTAGCCCGTAATCTCTTCTTCCTCTATAACGAAGCCCCCTACGACCCTGAAATTTCTATGTCTACGGGGAACAACCTGCAGGGGGTAGATATTTTTGGTGTACCTACCACCAGAAGCTACGGTCTTAATTTAAAAGTTAGTTTCTAATCTCTTAAACCAGCCATTGTCATGAAAAGCAATATCCATAAATTTCAAAAGACCGCTTTTAGCCTGGCGCATGCTTGCCTGGTGGCCGGTCTGCTGGTAGGCACTGCCTGCACCGATCGGTTTGAAGAATTCAATACTAACCCTTCTGGCCTCACTGAAGAAGATCTGCAAACGGATTTCCAGAATGTGGGTGGATTTTTTCCTCAGATGCAGCATTCTATCTATTATAATTTTAACAACACCACCTGGGAATATCAGATTTACCAGAACCTGAATGCTGATGTTTTTTCTGGCTATATGGCTCCTCCCACACCCTTTGCCAACAACATAAACAACACCACCTACGCACTGGTAGATGGCTGGAACAGCTTTGCCTATAACCTGCCCTATACAGGAGTCTTTGCGCCCTTTATGGCCGTAAAAAGAAGGGCAGAACTAGATCCGGATGCTGCACATTTTCAGGCGGTCGGTTTAGTGCATAAAGTAGCGTCGATGCACCGGGTAACCGATATTTTTGGCCCCATCGTTTATACCCAGGCCGGTGCCGGCGGGGCAACCGCCACCTATGATAGCCAGCAGCAGGTTTACGAAACAATGTTTGCAGAGCTGGAAGAAGCGGCTACTATTTTAACGGAATATGTAGCAGCAAACCCTGCTACTACGCCTTTTGCCCAGTTCGATCGCATCTATCAGGGCGATTATACCCGCTGGATCAAGTATGCCAATTCGCTTAGACTGCGCCTGGCCATACGCATTTCTAATGTGGCACCGGATAAAGCCAGGTCCGAAGCCGAAGCAGCAGTTAATCATGCATGGGGTGTATTTACTACAAACGACGAGCTGGCCAAAGTAAGTGATCCCGGTCTGCAACATCCGCTTTTTACCATTGCTAATGGCTGGGGCGATACGCGCATGAGTGCCGAGATGGAGTCTATCCTGAAGGGCTACAAGGATCCGCGGCTGGAAATCTACTTTTCTCCAGCCACCAAAGCTGGGCTTGAAGGCGACTACAAGGGAGTTAGAGGGGGTATCAACATCAATTCAAAAGACGATTATGTAGGCTTTTCCAGCATCAGTCCGGGTTATGTTGGGCAGTATTCTCCTATTTTGCTAATGACCACAGCCGAAGTTTACTTTTTGCGCGCCGAAGGGGCCTTAAGAGGCTGGGAGATGGGTGGTTCTGCACAGGAGCTCTATGAACAGGGTATCAAGGCTTCTTTCGATCAGCTTAGTGCCGGCGGTTACGACGAATATATTGCAGACGCAACCTCGAAAGCTGTACCCTATATAGACCCTGTGAATGCAGAAAATAATGTGGCTGCCGGCTCACCCTGGCTTTCTACCATTACAATTCAGTGGGATGAAGCAGCCACTACAGAAGAAAAACTGGAGCGTATTATTACCCAAAAATGGATTGCCATGTTCCCCGAGGGGCAGGAAGCCTGGTCTGAATTCCGCAGGACTGGTTATCCAAAGCAGTTTCCGGTAGTGGTAAACAACAGTGGCGGGACCATTAGCACAGAAGGTTTTATCAAGCGGCTGGCTTATCCGGCTTCCGAAGCAGCAAATAATGCAGCGGCCTACCAGGAGGCATTACAACTGTTGGGTGGCCCTGATACTGGCGGAACACCACTGTGGTGGGATGTTAATTAAGC
>JASLAE010000106.1 GCA_030147305.1 Cesiribacter sp. | reverse complement strand
AATTACCTGTCCCGCTGGTGTTGTTACCACCACCCGATCCCCCAGGCCTATACCCAGCTTTTTAGCCAGGCCTGTGCCCATGATAAGGCCATCATTGGCAGCAACCAGGTCCTCCAGCCGACCGGATTTGATCTTTGTTTTAAGATCGAAAAGTTTGTCTTCTTCCAGGATATCTACCCCCGCCACTGTACCGTTGAGCTGCGTAGGACCATTGTTGTAAAATACCTGCGTAGCCAGCTGTGGGGCGACACCTCTTACCAGCGGGTTTTTGCGAATGATTTCTGCCAATTGAAAAGCATTGCGTATGTTTGGCTTCTCCCTGCGGGCTTTCTGATGATACACCACCGTTGCCGCCTGGGGGTGGTAACGTTCCAGCAGCGAAGCCCGGCTTTCGGTTACATCATGGTAGATCCGGATATCGGGTACCGAGGTCATGGCCAGCTGCTCCGTCAGGTCGTTAAGGCCCGTCATTAAGCTTACCATGGTAATGAACATGCCAATGCCAAAGGTAACGCCCAGCATAGCTACCCCCGTTTGGCGCTTACGGGAAAGCAGGTGGGTTTTAGCGATTTGTAACTGCAACCACATGGCTTATCTTTTTACAATCTGATCAGTCGCTTTTAATCCCGACAGCACTTCCACCTTATCAATGGTTTCAATGCCTTTCCGGATACGTATTTTTTGGGCCTCCCCTTCCTGTAACACCCACACAGAATCTTCACCTGCCAGGGCAGCTTTGGGGATCACCAATGCATCCTGCTTGCGGGCAATAACAATGTTCGCTTCAGCAGCCAGGCCGGAAAAAGCTTCGGGCAGGCTATCTGTAAAGCGGGCCTCTACCCGTACCGCCTGCTCTTTGGCATTTACCTGCGGGTAAATCTTGCTCACGCGGGCTCTGAACAGCTGACCGGGGAAGGCATCCAGTTCCGTGAGCACCTCCTGCTCCAGGGCTATTTTGCGAATGTCCAGTTCATCGATCTGCAGCTGCAGGTGGTAAGCATTACTCTTGCCTAGCACAGCCAGCAGTTCGTTGCGTTTTACCAGCTCACCGGTTTGCTTGGCAGTAAAGTAAACCTTTCCGCTTCGGTCGCTCCGCACCAGCGACCTGCCGCTTTCATCGCCGGCAATGGTTAGCTGGCTGTACGCCTGGGTAAGGTCCTGCTGCAACTGCTGCCTGGTACGCTGCATGCGGCTTTGCTGGCCCTGATAATCGTTTTTGGAATTTTCATAAGCCAGCCGCATCCGCTCATATTCGGTTGTGGAAGTAGCACTGGCCGCCAGCAGCTTTTCATAGCGAAAGTAGTTTACAGAATCGTACTGCAGCCTGGTTTTGGCAGCCTGTACGCCAGCCCTTAGTTCCTGCAGCACTGGCGACTGTTCACTGAGATTGCGCTGGGCCAGGCGGTAGCGCTCTTCGCTTTCGGTATAGCGGGCATCCTGCTGGGTACTTCCCAGAATGTAGAGCGGGTCACCCGCCTTTACTTCGGCGCCTTCTTCCACCAGCTTCCGGGTTACTACACCTTCAGTCTGGGCAAAAAGCTGGTATTCGTCGTCGGGCACCAGGTACCCGGAAGCGTATACTGCTTCGATGATCTCCTGCTTTTGCACTGGCAGTTTTTCCTCCTCTTTGCTGCAGGAGATGGCGCCAATGATCATTAGGGTAAGGATAAGAATATTCGATTTCATGGTCAGGTGGTTGTTAGAGCGTATTACGGCTTGTGATGATAGCACTGTAGAATAAAAAGTCAGCGGTAACTTTCAGTAGGGAATTTTGCGCCCTGATCTTTTCATGGTATACATTGATCAGCTGGTCCAGGGAGTACACCCCCGCCTCGTACTTGATGCGGGCCAGCTGGTAATTCTGTGTACCCAGGGCATAGGCTTCCCGGGTATAGCGCAGGCTCTCCTTGCTCAGCTGGAAATTAGTCTGCAGTTCCAGCTGTTCCTGCTCCAGCTTGTGGGCGGTATGTTGCAGTTCCAGCTCTGCTGCTTCATACTGCAGGCGTGCCTGGCGGCTTGCCGACAGCTGGTAAAGTCCGGTAAACAAGGACCATTCCAGCCGCAGCCCCACAACTCCAATCGTAAACCATCGCTGATCGGGCGCTGTAAAGGCTAAGGCATCGTGCTGGGCCTGCCGGGTATAACGGCCCCAGGCCGAAAGGCTCGGTAAGCGCTTGCTCCGCTCCCGCTGCCAGGCCAACCGGTTGCCTTCCAGTCTGGCTTCATTCAGTTTGTACGCTGGCAGCGTTGTCGGGGCAAAAGCGGGGCTCAGCGTACTTAGCTGTTCTTCCTGCGCCAGTTGCTCCCGCAATTCCAGCTGCTCTTGCGACTCCAGCCCCAGCACCAGCTTTAGCCTGTTGAGATTATTGGTATAAATGGCACTATTCTCTTCCAGGTTGCGGGCACTCTCCAGCTGCAGGTTTCGGATGCGATTGGCCTCCAGTGGTTCAGCCACGCCATTCTCCAGCTTATGCTGAACCAGCTGCAACAGCGAGTCATTGGCTGCTTTGGTCACTTGTGCCAGCCGAACAGCTTCCTGGCTGAGGAGCGTCAGGTAATAGGCCTTGGCAACGGCATCGGCTGTGGTAAGCTGTGCCTGCTGCAGCTGCAGGGCGCCTGTTCTGGCCTGAACAACTGCCTGGCGGTTGCCCAGCCACAGGCTTGCATTGATGAGGGGCATGCTGGCTTCCAGCCCCACATTCAGGTTGTACTCCTGACCAAAGCTTACTGCCTGAAAGGTACCAGGCTCGCCGCCAAAGATCTCTGCAGGAATAAGCTGTACAGGCAGGCTAAAGTAGTAGTCCAGGCTGGATACTGCTTTGATCTGTGGAAAAAGAGACGCGCGTTGCATTTGTTTGGCAACTGCCGCGGCAGATGCCTGGTGCCGGGCAGCCGCAAGTTCAGGGTTGTTTTGCTCTGCATACTGGAGACAAGCTTCCACATTTTCCAGTACCACCTGAGCGGGTGCGCTCAGGCTGCAAAAAATGAGTAATGAGATGATAAGAGGGCGCATGGGCTTGTTTTTTTATCAAAGTTGGGCCGTAGCCCACAGCGATAAAAATTTCTTTACCCGAAGGGCACAAAAAAGGGGTTAAAATGTAGTGAAGTAAAGTTGAAATGCAGCAGCCAGTTTCGTTGTAATAGTATGGAATGGCGATCAAAAAAGCATTTCAGACCCTTATAAAGAGTCACTGATCAGCAGCCTAGTGCTTACGGCCCATTTGTTTATAGACGAGGCCGCCCAGCACCTTCATGCAATGATCTATCTCCGAAGTGTAAGGCATACCAAAGCTTAAGCGCATAAAATTGGTATACCTGGCATCTGAGCTAAAGATCTGACCTGGCGCTATGCTGATCTTCTCATGCATGGCCTCCTGATAGAGCGCAAAGGCATTGATGTTTTTGTTCATCTCTACCCAAAGTGCATAGCCACCCGCTGGCCGGCTAACTTTTGTATCTGCAGGAAAATATTCAGTGATTGCCTGGATGTAACGCAGGCATTGGGTATGCAGGGCTTTCCGCAAATGGCGCATGTGCAGATCAACGCGGCCGGTTTCAAAAAACAAACCAATAGCTGCCTGAGTGGGCGTAGCAGCCGATACGGTATGCATCATTTTCAGGTGCAGCACCTGTTCCTTGAATCTCCCGGGAATACACCAGCCCACGCGATAGCCAGGTGCCAGTGATTTCGAAACTGATGAGCAAAGCAATACCAGCCCCGCTTTATCGAAGCTTTTGCAGGTGCGGGGGCGGGTTTTGCCAAAGTAAAGCTCGCCATATATATCATCTTCGATGAGCGGTATCTGTTGCCTGGCAAGCAATTCCACCAGCCGCTTTTTATGCTCATCGGGCATGCAGGCTCCTAAAGGATTGGTAAAATTAGTCACAAACAGGCAGGCTTTAATAGGCACCTGTTCCAGCGCCTGTTCAAGATAATCGAGCTCTACCCCTGTTTCCGGATGGGTGGGCAGCTCCAGCACTTTCAGGCCCAAGGACTGCATTACATTAAAGATGCTGAAATAGGTAGGGCTTTCAATAGCAACTGTATCGCCCGGCTGGGTAACGGCTTTCAGGCAAAATACCAGGGCTTCCATACAACCCTGCGTCGTGATAACATCCTCTTCCTGCACACGGCCACCCCAGTTAAAGGCATACCTGGCAATTTGTTTCCGTAAGCGTTTGTTACCCTGAATGTGCTCATAGTTAATGCAGCTGTGCGCACTCTCCCGAATGGCTTCTGTCATTGACTTACTCAGCTTCGCCTGTGGCAACAATTCAAGGGCTGGTGCTGCCAGCGACAAACGCACAATCCCCTCTTCGCTCAGGTTATCGTACACCATCCTGATCATGTCGCAGGCACTTACTTTTTGCGGGTCCTGGGGCGGCTGATGGTATAAAGGAGCTGGTAGCTGAGGGTACTCCCTGGGTGTAAATTTTACATAGTAACCAGATTTAGGCCTTGCCTCTACCAGCCCCTTCATCTCCAGGGCAGAATAAGCTTTAAAGGCTGTGCTGATGCTGATGCCCTGCTCCCTGCTTAAGGTCCTGACGGAAACCAGCTTCTCGCCAGTTTTCAGCAAACCTTTTTCAATTTGTTCCTGTAAGCGCTCGGCTACTTTCAGGTAGAGAAACTCATCTTGCCCGTTTAGTACTGCAGGTTCCATAAGCTTAAATCTGTTATGCACTAAAATAAATTTTCTGCATCTGTTTTCAAGTTTTCCTACCGTTTAATTTTACTTAAAACTTGCAGGAATTAACAACCGAAACAAATCATCCCATGGATGCTAACAATACCAAAGCTTATCTTGCGCTCCTGTTCATTTGCCTGATCTGGGGAACTACCTACCTGGCCCTCCGCATTGGTGTGGAAGGGTATCCGCCTTTTCTCTTTTCCGGCATCCGGCAGTCTATTGGTGGCGGCACACTCCTGCTGATCCTCCTGGCCCTGGGCAGAAAAATGGACTGGCAATGGAAGACGGTAAGGCAGCAGATTTTACCCGGGGTGCTCATGATTGGCCTGGGCAATGGACTGGTGGGTTGGGCAGAAATGTACATCCCCAGTGGACTGGCAGCGCTTATTTGTTCCATGATGCCCCTTTACGTGGTATGTATCAACCTGCTGGCTGAAGGTACAGCCACCCTTAACTGGAAGATTGTAACGGGGTTGATGGTTGGTGTTTTGGGGATGGGCGTTATTTTTCAGGACAACCTGCACGATTTGGTAAACCAGCAGTATTTTTTGGGCATTATCTTTACCTGCATTGCGGCCTTTAGCTGGGCCTTGGGCAGCATCATCAACAAACGGAGTAAAACCGGTACAGATCCTTTTTACAAGGCAGCCCTGCAAATGGCGTCAGGCGGCATTTTTCTGTTGCTCATGGGACTCGTATTCGATGATCTCTCCAAAGCCACTACCATGTCTTCCGACAGCCTTTGGGCACTGCTGTACCTGATCCTGTTCGGGTCTATCGGTGCATTCATTGCCTATCTATACGCCCTCAGCAAACTACCTGTCGGCCTGGTATCGATATATGCCTACGTGAATCCACTGGTGGCAGTGCTGCTCGGCTATGTTGTGCTTCAGGAAAAACTTACCTTCAACACCCTGCTTGCTTTTCTCCTGATTGTGGTAGGCGTTTACTTTGTAAATGCCGGATACAAGACTAAAACACCTGTAAAAAAAGCACTCAAGTTCAGTTGAGCTATGCATTAAAAGTAATCATACCTTCCCGTAGCCCTGGCAATGCTGAATATTCCTTTTTAAACCACTGCTGAAGCTTACGGAAGCCAGCTCATTTGGCATGCCATCTACCGGGGACTAAAAAAAAGTTAGTATAAAACCAAACTCTTCTGCGCACAAGGGGTATAAGTAAATGCAGAAATTTTCTGCTATTTTTTTATTGGTAAACTCTAATTTTTTAATGATGGCGGATCATAATCATGTTGGGAAAGGCGATCACGAAATCTATACGCAAGCCTTTGAAGAAGCAGTTGGAAATGGAGGCGATATGATGGAGGCATCTAATCATCAGAGTACTCCAACCTTTGGAAGCCAGGGCAACAGCAGCTCAGAGGGAATTGAGCAAGGCTTTTCACACAGTATTTACCATACCATGGAACCCCGCTTTGGCAGTAGCCTAGTAAACCGGTAGCAGTCACCTTTCCAGGGTTGAGGCTTATTCAAGCCGGTCTACAATTATATTTAGGACAAGAGAGATAAGGGCAAGGAAGCAAAATGTGTTAGAAGCTTCGTTATTAGGTAAGACCAGTATTTGCCTCGTCATTGTGGATTATTGTTTTTAGCAACGGCTAAACATGCCGCAGGCACGCCCTGCTAAGACTTTTTTCTGAAAGGATGCAGTCCTAGGGAAACACCAAGCCTGATCCCGTAGGCCACCTTGTCAGCCTGCCGATAGGTAGGATTTCTGTTTTGGGTAGCCGCATCCCGGTTATCCCAGCGAAGTGTTCCCCATTGCCACCCCCCATGCACCCCCAGGAAAAGATCAAAGTACAGCCTCTGTCCTTTGTACCATTTCCATCCCAGGAGCGGCCCAAAGTTTAGCGAATTACTCTTATACCATTCACCTTCCCAATCTTCATCATGCGGAGAGGCATGTTCTGTTTCTTTAAACAGTAAATAGTTGCCAATGTAAAATTGCTTTCCAGGTCTGGACTTTGTTGGATAGTAGCGTTTATACTCAAGTGCTCCTATCTTTTCAACATTAAACCCCTTATAAATATTACCATCAGCGGGTACTCCATTAAAACCTGCCTGAAACCCGAAAGAGTGCTGCCGGAAGGGAAATTCCACCCCTGCCCCAAAGGACACCAGCAGGTATCTGGCCTGTATGGAGAAGTTAATTGTATCGCTCCGGTAATGTTTGAGCTGTTGTGCGCCCAGCGGCAGGCTAAATAACAGCAGCAAAAAGAGGCTTAAGATTAACTGCATTTGTTGAAAAGATTTGCATAACAGGCATCAAAATAACGATTTAAACCAGCTACATAAGCGGGATAATAGCAGTTTTTATGGTGCCATTATGATGATAACAGAGATTTTCATCTCACATAAGCAGTAAATATACACGATTGCCTCTTTAACCCTTTTATTGAATTCAAACGCCTGGACAACCCAATCATCAAAATCTCTTTTAGATTTACTAATCTTCCAATTATCCGAGCTTATTTTGAGGATCGCTCATCTTTAAAAGCTGACCAGTGACCGTTTCCTGATTCTTTCTCAGAAGAGCAGGCCGATGAATTTATTCTTCAGGTTGGGGCGGTAAATCATCATCACATACGCCCAGTTCTGCACCCCATCAGGCTGCTGTATACTGCGTAGCTGCGCCAGCGTATCGGAGCCCCACAGTTGGCTATAACCGCTCTGCACAGAAACCGCCTCGCTGATGAGATAGCCCAGGCTCAGATCCAGCTCGGAACCCAGTATTTTGTCGAGCTCGTTCCCGTCCCCATCAAAAGCCTGGGCATAGGTGCTGAAGGCATGTGTATTGGCAGCCAGAAACAGCTTAGTGTTGACATCATAGCGGATCCTCAGAAATAAGTCCTGCAATCCTACACTCTGCTCGTGTCGGCCACCTACATAAAAGAGATCCATATAACCATTAAAGGTATGGTTGGTACCAAAGAGTGGTGCAAAGGATTGGTTACGGTGGTGGGTAGCATTGTCGTCGGTGCCACTCAAAAACTCTGCACCTGCCGTTAGCCACAGGCCAGAGCCTTTCTCTTCATGAAAGTTCAGGCGATGAGAGAGCTGAGCGCTGACATCGAAGGCCGATACCCGTCTGCCTGTCACGTCTTTGCCAAACTGTTGGTAATAGAA
>JASLAE010000045.1 GCA_030147305.1 Cesiribacter sp. | reverse complement strand
GAAAGCTTATCCTGGGCCTGGTGGTATTGCACCTCAGACTGCAGGTGGTTGATGGTGCCGGAACCTTTGTTATCGTGAATCTGATTGAAGGCAGCATCTTCCAGCGCATCGAACAATACCACCTGACGTTCGGCGTATTGAATGAACCGAAAGAGCAGGTCGTGTTTCTCCTGGGTAGTTTTGTAAGTAGTAAACTGCTCCAGGAAAGATTCAATAATTTGTTCAGGGCTCGATTTTTTGGCAAAGCCTTCTTCCAGATGCAGTAAAAATAATGACAGGTGTACACCTGTATTTTCTATCCGGTGAAATGGCAGCGCAGTAAAAAGGCTGTTGTAGAGTTGAAATTTGAGTCCTACCAGGTTTTTATAAAGCACTAGTGGATCTTCTTCTGTTTTCTTCATTATTTGTTTTAGGTCAGGCTGTTAGCAGTCCATTTTATTGGGTGCTGCGTAGGGTAATCATTTTCATTTTCGCTGAATGAGCAACTAGACTTTGTGCCGGTTGTGCAGCAGTCTATTATTTTTTAAAAGTCTCATTCAGCACTTTTAGTAGGGACAAATTTAGAAAAAATTAAAACTTTATTTGGTTGCATATGATAGGTATGCCTAAAAATAATGAGTAAAGCGCTCCTGTTCCATGAAATGCCCATGCTTTATTGGAAAAAAAATAACGATGTGCCTTGTGCTCCGTAAATAGCATTATATATCGCTACTCCTGCAAAACCTTTGATAATGCTTCTAGGTTGATGCATAAAATCGTTCCATATGCCTCTTATAGGTAAGATCATTAAAAAAGTTATAGATGTTTCCAGCAATAGATCCAGCCGGGAAGAATCTGAAACAGCACAGTATATTGTCTTAGCATCGCTGCTGCGCAAAGCAGAAAATACTGCTTTTGGAAAGCATTATGGGTTCTCAGAAATGCTGAAAGCTCCTGATCTTGAAAAAGAATTCACCCAACGGGTGCCACTGCACGATTACCAAAAGATGCTTGATGAATGGTGGCATCTGCAGTTGGAGGGAAAAGAAGATATTACCTGGCCGGGTAAAGTTGAATATTTTGCCGTGAGTGCTGGAACAACAGGCAAGCAAAGCAAGAAAATACCTGTTACAAGTGATCTGCTGACTGCAATTCGGGATACAGGCATCAAGCAAGCCCTTGTATTGTCCGAATTTGATCTGCCCGAAGCTTTTTTTCAAAGCAATGTACTTATGCTGGGCAGCAGCACAAACCTGAAAAAATCTGAGGCTCACCTCGAGGGTGAAATCAGCGGTATCAGTGCAAGCAACATCCCAGTGTGGTTTAGAGGCTTTTATAAGCCAGAACTTGAGATAGCTTCTATAGATGATTGGGAGGAGCGAATTTTAAAAATAGCACAGAAGGCGCCGGAGTGGAATATTGGTGCTTTATCCGGTATACCCTCCTGGATTGAGCTTATGCTCAAAAAAATAATCTCCTATAACAAGCTGCAAAACATTCACGAAATCTGGCCTAACCTGTCGGTATATACTACGGGAGGAACCGCCTTTGGGCCTTACCGAAAGAGCATGGAAAAATTGTTGGCCCACCCCCTGATCTACCTCGATACTTACCTGGCTTCTGAAGGCTTTCTGGCTTACCAGAAAAGGCCTAATGAAGAAATGGCCATGGCACTCTCTTACGACACAGGCATTTATTTTGAATTTGTACCCTTTGAAGAAAAATATTTCGATGATGGCGGTGCACCACTTCCGGATGCCCCTGTGTTTTCCCTGGCAGAAGTGGAAGATCAGAAAGAATATGCCATCATCATTTCCACAGTAGCAGGCGCCTGGCGGTACAGTATTGGGGACACCGTTAAGATTACAGACAAATCAAGAGGCGAGATTATCATTACTGGCCGCACCAAGCATTTTATGAATGTTGCCGGCTCTCAGTTGTCTGTTATAAAAATGAATGAAGCACTAAAAGAGCTGGAAGATAAGCATAACATCAGCATACCGGAATTTACCATGGCTGCCGTACAGGTAGCGGATGGTTTTAAACACAAATGGTACCTGGGCATGGAAGAACAGACTGGCGTATCTGAAGAGGAACTTACAGCAGAACTGGATGAAATTCTGAAGGAAAGCAATAAGAGTTACCGCAGCGCCCGTGAGAAAGCCTTAAAAGGTATTGAGGTGAAAATTGTACCCTTGGATTATTTCTATGAATGGTCGGAGCAGGAGAAGAAGAAAGGCGGACAGGTTAAGACGCCCAGAATGATGAAGGATGAACAGTTCGAGAACTGGGAGCGTTTTATCAAAACCAGACAGGTCCATTAGCCCTTTACTGCTGGCATAAAAAGCTATGGCGGACATAGTCAATTATGCTTAGACAACCTGATTAGTGTAGCGGGTTATGCTTTACGTGTTCTCTTTTCTAACTGTCGAATGCGCTGGCTGAATTCTTCCCGCAACTCATCAATGAAAGTGTAAGGGTTGCTGTAGGTGGTAAGTACCACATAAGTACTAGTCTGTTTAGCCTGGGCAAGATTTTGTAGCAGCGATCGCTTTTTGTTATTTAAATAATCAACCATTGCCGTTGTATTAACGATTGTCTCTGGCTGGGCAAAAACATGAGACATGGCATTGCCACTGATAATGTGTTGATGAAATAAACTAAGTTCTTCAAAATCTTCCTGCTTGTAAAGAGCATTTAAACGGACAGTTAAAGCAGTAGCTCGCTTTGCTTTCTCGGCATTTTCATTTGCAAATTTGTCTGGGTGGATTTGTACAATGGCCTCTTTGTACATGCGTTTCAGCATTTGTAATTTATCAACGCTCAGCTGCTCTTGTTTGAGCGCCACCTGAGGGCTACTTCTTTTCAGGCCAATAGGTTCCTGATAATTTTTACCCCTTTTTTTCTGCTCAAGCCGTTTTGCTTTCTTGGCCTGTTTCAGCTGTTTGTAGCGTACGGTTAATTCCTGAATACGACGGATCTCAAAATATAGTTTACTGCGGATATGGGCTTCAAAATGGTTAAGCTTCGTCTCCAACGCCTGCAGCTCTTCTTCGAGATTTGATATCTCCAGTTCCAGGATTTGAAGGTCCTGCTCTTGTAGTTTCATTTGCTTTTCGGATAGCCCAGACATTGGAATCTGCTTATAAATTAAAATGCTTTGCTATGGATTACGATATGACAGATTCAACAGATGCCTGCCCAGTAAGGTAACTTTAACATGCAGCGGCCTATAATAATGGCTAATTCACCAGAAGCTTTTTGGTAAGTGTTAAATCCGGACTAGCTAAAGTAACCATGTACATACCACTATTTAACATAGAGAGATTCAGTTCAATAAACTCGTCAGTATTGCGGATCATGAAGTATTCATATACTACCTGCCCCATCATATTTGTGATACTTAACTTACCTTCTTTTACAAAAGGGACTGCTTTAATTTTTAACACACGGTATCCCGACAAAGGATTAGGGTAAACCATCAGTGTCGCTGAAACTACTGGTGCAGGGTCGGGAGCTACCTCACCGTCAAAATATTTTTTTGCATGGTAAAAAGCATCTACTCCAATTTTCTGGCCAATGATTCTGCCAGGTATATCATCAGCAGGAGGATGAATGCCCCCCCAGATCCGTGAGAGGCTGCACTGGTCGGCGGCATCTTTGTATTTAGCCCATTGCAATACCAGATCAACACTGGGCCCTTCTTCAAATACCAGGTATTCATTTTTAGTTACTTTAAATTCACTCATGCCCCCGGGAAAATATTCGTCACCAGTGAGCAGGGTCATTACTTCGGCTGCAGATCTGGAAAAGGTAGAATGGCCAGAGATATAACCTGCAAAAGGAGGAGTTACAAAGGTTGGCCGCTGGTATGGCCACCATTGCTTTGCAAGCACCCACCCCACCCCTGCTTTGTCTGTTTTCTCATCAACTATTTTTTGGGGTCCCTGCCAGGTATACAATTTGATTTCATTCACATAAGCATTGTCCGGCCCTGCTAAAGGATCTCCCGGCTTAATCAGTTCTATATAACCTTCTTTCAAAGGAATACCGGCAATATGATAGTTGGGCAATGTAGCATCGCTGCACTGGCCCATTTGTGCCATCGACCTGATAGCAGATACAGGACGCGTATAATCATAGTAGCCCTTAATGCCCCATGCTGTCACGGCGGCATCATGCAGGGAACCACCCATGGAAAGGTAGGCTTTTACATCCCATTCCAGATTGTTTAGAATTGGCCCCTGGCCACCCATTCTTTTTTCGAACTGGGGGTGATCGCTCACGTAATTCAGGATGGTGAACCAATGGCCCGGCGGTGTTTCTGAATTGGGACCATCTGCCCAAAATTCTGCCAGTACCCGTGTATAGTCACCTCTGGGGACAAACTGCGGCTGGTAAGG
>JASLAE010000023.1 GCA_030147305.1 Cesiribacter sp. | reverse complement strand
TAAAAAAGAAGAGCTGTTTTTCTACGGTTTGTCCCTTTCTGAAATTGTGGTCTTTTTCGGTAAAGGCCCCCGAAGAGCCCCCAATATAAGCCAGTGTTTCATGATTGTTCGCCAGTAGGGCCTGGGCTGCTGGCTGGGCTTTATACGCAGGTGGCTGATTAGGGTGTAAATTAGCAAGGCTTACTGAGTCATAGTACATGCCTGTACGGCCGGCCTTAAAGGGGGGCATGGCCACCTTTGTTGAGGCGTTATCGGTTGGTGTCCAGCCATGGGCTTGGGTCCAGGGCAACATACCTCCGGGCATCCCCCAGGTGCGCCAGCTGCGAAATGTATTTTTAGTAAACAGGGCCTGCACCTGCTGAAACGACCACATCTGCTCCAGCAACACCGGCGGGTTGTCCATGTGCTTGTATTGCTGTCCCCTTATAAAGTTGTTCTTGATCAGCGCCCGGTAGTTTTCGGGTTCTTTCGTATAGGCTTCATTTCCCAGGTACATGGCAGCAAATTCTGTAACCAGGGGTTCCGACTGGATGTTATTGCCAAACCCGTTTCTGCCCCGTAAGAGCGTACAGAACAGCGGTGTGCCATATTCTATGCCTATAAAAGGCAACTGTCCATGCGCTGCATAAAACGACATCCATTCTTCGCGTTCCTGCAGCGGCAACAGGTTGAGGTAAAAATTAAGGGTGTGGATATCGCCTACGTAGGTGCCGTGGTGGGTGGCCACAGGGCGGGTAGGATCATGCTTTTTTATGATGGCAATGGCTTCCAGTCCGGCTTCGGCATTTCTTTGAAAAGCCGGATTGTTCTTTACCCAGTTGGTCATGCCGATATTCAGGGGATTTTGGTCCTGGGTATGGCCAAAGAAGTTTGCCGCAGTCGTCCAGATCACCACCGATGGATGATTTCGCTCTTTACGCAGGTTTATGAGCAGGCGTTTTTCGTAGGCCTCTTTCATGCCGGGAGAATCCCACTGGTAATTCCAGTTGTTATCCATCATATAGGAAATAAAGGGCAGTGCCACTCCCATGAGCAGGTATCCCTTTTTATCGGCCCTTTTTATCAGCTCCTGGGAGTGCATCAGCGCGCCGCGTTTGTTGTAATCGTTTGGCCATATTTCGCTGATGTTATAGCCGTTCTTCCGGTGGCTTTCTATGGCTGCATCGATTGTTTCGTCCATGCCACCACCACCGATCAACTGGGGGCGCAGGTTTATTTTATGGCCATTTAGGAAAAAGTTTTTCCCTTCGATCCAAAATTCGCGAAAGCCAAATTCCTGGAGGTATTCATCATTGATGCTATTTTTAGCCGATAGCTTCAGGCTTAGCTTATAAAGTTCGGGTTTATCCAGATCCCACAGCCTGGCATCATCCCAATCGTATGCCAAGGTAAAGGTTTGAATATCTTTTGCGCTTAGCTGTACTGACGAGGTAAATACTTTTTCCGGCTTCCCCAGTTCATTTAGCATGCTGGCCGTTACCGCAACCTTGCCCGGTGTTTTCACTCCGGTAATTTCCACCTCTAGTTCTACTTTCTTTTTTCTTACAGAAGGTTTTACAAATACATCGGTAATATGGGCACCTGCCGGCCTTGAGGTTAACATCACATCGCCGGTAATTCCTTTAGAATCCAGCGTAGCCCTGGCAAAGCTCACCTGGGAGGTGGCCGTACCCATCAGCACCGGAATTTCGCCTTCGTTAGGTGTGCTCACCACCAGTACTTTAATCTGGTTTGGCTGCCCCCATTTTACAAACTTGCTGATGTCTACCGAACCGGAATACCACGCTACCTGGCCAGCCTGTTGCCCGTTTATGTAAACGATTGCATCGGTAGAAATTTTGTTGAATGTTAATTCTGTAGTGCTGCTTTTCCAAGTAGTGGGTATCACTACTTCTGTTTGATACCAGGCCCTGGAAAGCGCTTCCATGTCCTTTTGCACTACGGGTTCTCTAAAGGCCTTTTCTGAAGTCCATGAAAAAGGGACCTGGATGGGCTTCCAGTGGTCGGCTACTGGCTTTTCCTGCGCTGTATTTACCGCTGGCTGAAATAACCACTGGCCGTTCAGCACTATTGCTGCACGTTTTGGTGTAAGTACCTCTTCTTGATAACTCTGGTTATTGGCTACCTGCCCAAATCCTGTATAAGCATAAAGTAAACATATGATTATGATCAGGAATTGATGTTTTTTCATTCTTTAATAGTGATTTTTTATAAGCTTTGATGACATATAGTGTTGTTTGCGTCAGTTTTATAGTATTCAGAATACGGAGACAACTTTATGCAAAAACTATAGGCTTAAATATTCATGAATATGGTAGTCAAAAGAGTTATGGATATGAAGCTTTTACTTTGTTTTACGATATCCGATTTTCTTTCTTAGACTTTTTCGCGCGGCACTTTCTTTAAGAAGCGCTGGAGTTCATAGTGCATAGAATTTAATATGCAGTCCATCATATGGAAAGCTTTCTACTGAGTTGTGCTGGTAATGACACTATACAGTCATTTGATAAATCTAAAAATCATTCAAATTTTTAGATTTATGTATGTAAAAATTCGCTAGTTGTGGTGATATATTATCAATCTTGGCACAAGTGCTGGCGTCTCTACAAAAACAATAGCATCGGCCATTGCAAAAAGTTGATGTAGCGAAAACAGCGGTAGCATGAGTAAGAAAGCTACCTGATTAGTAAAAGTTTAGCAGTTTAAGAATACCGGGTTTTCCAGAGCTGCATCATGTGCGCATTCACCTCCCACAGATCGGCCAGGGGCTGACGGGTATAGGGCAGGGCGGGCATGTAATTAGGAGGGCCAAACTCTGCCGTCATGGTAAGCGGCTGCCCCGCAGCTATCTTTTGCTTTACAATCTGATCCCACCACTTAAAATGGGCTTCCACCTCGTTTACCCATTCAGGAGCGCGCGGGTCGGTAATCTGCGGGCTTTCGGCATGGCCTACCCGGGCATGTACATGGTCGGTTCTGCTCATGGCCAGCGCTACCGCTTCGGGCTGGTCGTGTAGCAAAGATTCGTGCACGTTGCACCAATGAGAAATGTCCAGGGTGAGTCGCAGAGCAGGTATTTGTTCCAGAAATTCTTTCGTTACATGGGCTGCATATAAGATTCTGGAGCGGTGTGTTTCATGATAAATGGGTACCCCGCTGGACTTGCTCAGGCTCGTGGTAAAATCAATTAATTCTTTGTTTTGCTTAAAGGAGTAATAGTCTCGCCCGGAGTGGCAGTTCACAAACATGGGCTTGAAGCTCACGGCCCCCTCCACCGCTTTCTGAAACTGTGCCAGGTGTTCATTAAAGTTAGCAGCACCGCTACCGGCCAGGAAACCAAATTTCAGCTTATGCTTCTGCAAGGCAGTAAAAAGCTGATCCTGCTGGTCCTTTTCCTGGGGCAGCCACACTTCCACACCATCGTAGCCGGTTTCCTTTGCCCTGGCGCAAAATGCATCCCAGGAGCCGCTGAAACCCCAGTTGGTAGCCAGCAGCGTAAGCGAAAAATTAGCTGGTACCACAAAAGGAGCTTTGCTGGTTTCAGCGTACAACTTGTTACCTAAAAGTAGGCCGCTGCTCAAGAGCGCAGATTTGGAAAGAAAGCTTCTTCTGTTTATAGGCATGTTGGAAGTGGGGTTGTGGTTCCTGATTGAAGGGTAAAGAGATAGTCTTACAGCTGTTTAGTCTTCGGCAATGGCCAGCTTTTTCTTATCTAAAGGAGCTCCCTTGCCCCTATCTGCAGGGGCAGCTAGGGATTGGACTGAATCCGCTGTTTCGATATCCTGCCCCGTAACTATTTTTAGAGCAGGCAGCAACCGTTGCAGCTCCATGGCTCCCTGCTTTGTCACCTGTGTTTGCCACACATAAAGATTTTTTAGGTTCTTTAACCCAGCCAGCTGCAGTATTCCTTCGTCGCTTACGGGGGTACCGTACAGGTTCAGGTACTCCAGGTAAGGCAATTTATTCAGGTACTGAAAGTCTTTGTCGCTTATTGTTGCGTGCTCCAGGTGCAATCGGGTCAGATTTTGGAACTGTACAAGGGCAGAAAGGCCCTTCTCTGTAGTGGTAGCGCCGCCAAGTTTTAGCCAGGTAAGCTGAGGCGCTATCTTTGAAAGATCGTGCATGAGGGTGTCGGTGAGCTGAGCATCATACACTCTTGCCTGCAGCCAGTGCACATCGCTCGCCAGCGGCACCACCTGTATGCCCTTACGCTTTAACTGGCTGACAACGGCTGCATCGGCCGGCGGTATTGCTGAACTTAATAGCTTTTCCACCTCCGTTTTGTTTGCTTCCGGATCCAGCAGCGTATTCAACACAAGCTGTACTTTTTCATCTACGCTTACTTCAGCAACAGTTTTATCAAAAGGAGCCCCTTCGTTTATCCACCAGTGAATGAGCTCAATTTGTTCGCTGCTCAGCTGGCTTTTGCCTTTGGGGGGCATGTGATCTTCATCGTTTTCAGGCAGATGTATTCTTTTCATCATTTCGCTGGCAGCGGCATCACCGGCAACGAAAAGTGGACCATTTTCGCCTCCTTTCAGAATGGCCTCCCGGGTGTGCATCATTAAATCGCCTTTGCTTTTGCCAGGGTTATGGCAGGAAACGCAGCGGGCATCCAGTATGGGGTAAATGATATCCTCGAATACCACCGCTTCCTGAAGGTTGGTGATTTTACGGATCTGATTGCTTTTTTTGGGAGGTAAGCCGGCAACCCTACGCAGGCTGTTGGGCATGTATTGTGTCAGGTAGTCGGAGCCGTGTGTTAGGGAGCCTCCATAGTGGCCGGCTACTGCAAGGGAAGCCATCATAAGAAAGAGCACCCCCAGATAGGCTTTATCCAGCCATAGCGCTTGCTTGCGCTCACGTTGCCAATACAAAGTGGCAGCAATAAGGGCCGCAACAGCGAGGGTAATGCCAGACCATTGATGAACAGCCAAAATATCTTCGTCGTAGCCTCCCGCCAGGGTTAACAAATAGCCCAACCCAGCAGCTATTGCAGCAGAAATTGCACCCAGTGAGAGCACCAGGCCAACGGCAGGCCGGTATTGCCTGAATCTGCTAAAGCGGGAAAACATTTCCAGCACAAAAGCAATAACCAAAAAGCCAATAGGCAGGTGTAGGACAAGCGGGTGAAACCTGCCAAAAAACAGTGCTATTTCAGAAACTTCCGGCTCCATCGATTACGCTAATATACCCTTTACCACTTTGCCTGCCACGTCCGTTAGCCTAAAATCCCTGCCCTGGTATTGATAGGTGAGCCTTTCATGATCCATGCCCATCAGGTGAAGGATGGTGGCATGCAGGTCATGAACATCCACCCTGTCTTTGGTGGCATAGTAGCCGATTTCATCGGTTTCTCCCCAGGTTAATCCACCTTTTACCCCACCCCCGGCCATCCACACAGAAAATGCTTCTGTATGATGGTCTCTGCCCATAAACGGCATTTCCTTGTCCCCTCGGTTTTCCTGCATGGGCGTGCGACCAAATTCAGCTCCCCATACCACCAGCGTTTCATCGAGCAGCCCTCTTTGTTTCAGGTCTTTTATCAAAGCGGTCATGGGTTGGTCTATCTCCTTACATTTGTCACCCAGGCCTATTTCCAATGAGGTAGACTTGTCGGTGCCGTGTGCATCCCAACCCCAATCGAAAAGCTGCACAAAGCGCACATCGCGCTCTACCAGCCGTCTGGCCAGCAGGCAGTTGTTGGCAAACGACGATTTTCCAGGCTCCGTACCGTACATTTCATGAATATACGCTGGCTCTTTGGAGATATCCATCACATCGGGCACAGAGGTCTGCATCCGGAAAGCCATCTCGTATTGTGCAATTCTGGTAAGCGTTTCCGGATCGCCCATCTCTTCGTATTCCAGTTGGTTGATCTCATT
>JASLAE010000201.1 GCA_030147305.1 Cesiribacter sp. | reverse complement strand
GGCAATGGAGCTTTCCAGCTGCTTTTCATACTCTTCCCAGAGGGGGAATTCTACAAGTCTTTCATAGGTTTGATCGCCGGCTTCTTTAAGGGCCTGCATCACGGGTTCATCAGCAGTGCCCATACAGACCGTGCCTTCAGGACCAATAGCCCGCGCGGCAGCACCTGTTAGGGTGGCCCAGTCAAGTACCAGCTGTGGTTTGTATTTCTTGGCGTAGGAGAGGGCATCGGCTAGAATCAGGCGACCCTCTGCATCAGTAATTAATATTTCTACAGTAGTGCCATCGCACATGGTAATCACATCCCCAGGAGTGATCGCTTCTTCGCCGGGCCTGTTGTCAGTGGCAGGTATGAGCCCTACCACATAAACCGGCAGCTTGTTGGCAGCAACCGCATAAAGTGCACCGGCTACGGTGGCTGCACCGCTCATGTCACTTTTCATCAGGTCCATGCTGCCCGGGGTGGGTTTCAGGCTCAGTCCGCCGGTATCATACACCACCCCTTTACCTACCAGTACAATTGGCTTTTTATTTACAGCCTTAGCAGGCTTATATTCTAAAACATTGAATGTAGGGGGTAGGGTACTACCAGCATTCACAGCCAGCAGGCCGCCCATTTTAAGGCTTTGGATCTTGGCCTCTTCGAACACCTCTACTGAGAAACCGGCAGTTTCACCCATTTGTATCAGCTCCTGGCTAAGCTGCTGTGCTGTAAGGTATACGACCGGCTCGTTTACCAGGGTACGGGCGGCACAGGTGGCGCTCACCACTTGCTGCAGTTCCTGTACCTGCTCCATGCTTGTTTGCTCGTTGGCCAGCACTACGTTCAGCAGCCGCCAGCTATTCTTTTTAATTGTTTTGTATTTATCAAAAGAATAGAGCGAAAGCAGCAGACCTTCCAGCACAAAGAGTTGCTGATCGGCTTGCCCGCTTAACTGAATTTTGTTGATCTTCTGCTGCTTTAGCGCATTGGCCAGCTTATGACCGGCATGCCGCCAGCTTTCTGCCTGCTGTGTTATTCCCTTTTTTCGGGGCGCTTTCAACAGATAAACCCAGTGGTTATAACGGTTCAGGGCGATGAAGTTCTCATCGCCCTCGAGTTTTTGAAGGGCCCATTGCTGTTCTGCCTCTGTAAGGGCATAAGCATCTAGCTCGTCAGCTTCAGTTAATAAGTAAGCTATATTTTGTTGCTCCTCAACAGAAGGGGCAAGCGTAATGGCAGGCTGCATATAAAAAAGTGTAGTTTTGTGTACAAATTTATTTAAAACTTCGGGATATCAAATTTATGAAAGGTGATGGGCAAAAGGTACGGCCAAAGAAGCAACTGGGACAACATTTTTTGCACGACCAGCGGATCGCCAGAAATATTGTAAACGGATTGACGGGTTGGAGGGGTTACAAGCAGGTGCTGGAGGTGGGTCCGGGTATGGGTGTGCTCACCCAATACCTGCTGGCTGATGGGGCATACGCGCTGCAGGTGGTGGAACTAGACAGTGAATCTGTCGTATACCTGAAGGAACATTATGAAGCACTGGCTGGAAGGGTGCATCATGCAGATTTTTTGAAGACTGATCTGGGGGCGCTCATGGAAGGTTCATTTGCCATCATAGGTAATTTTCCCTACAACATCAGCAGCCAGATCTTTTTCAAAGTATTAGAATATCGCCAGCAGATACCAGAGGTCGTTGGCATGGTGCAAAAGGAAGTTGCCCAGCGCATTGCAGAACCCCCTGGCAGTAAAACTTATGGTATACTGAGTGTGCTGCTGCAGGCGTTTTATAAGGTAGAGTATTTGTTTAGTGTTTCTCCGGGTGTATTTACGCCGCCGCCTAAAGTACAATCAGCCGTACTCAGACTGCAGCGCAACGAAAGAGAGGCGCTTCCTTGCAACGAAAAGCTGTTTTTCGCCGTTGTTAAACAAGCCTTCAGCACGCGCCGTAAAACCTTGCGCAATGCCCTAAAAAGTCTAAATTTGCCCGAATCAATGCAGCAATGGCCACTGCTGGATAAAAGAGCCGAGCAGCTTTCTGTAGATGATTTTATTTCAATTACCCTAGCACTGGAAAACTAAGAAAACTAAGTGGAACAGCAGGCAGAATTAACCCAGTTTGAACTAACCAAAGAGTTCCTCGACCGCCTTGAACAGGCAGTAGAGGATAAGAACGAGGAGTTTGTTCGGCAAAGCCTGGAGTCTGTGAATCCCGCTGACATAAGTGCTATTCTTTTTGAGCTTGATTCTGAAGGTTGTAAATGGGTGTTTAACCTGTTGCCGGTAGAGAAAGGTGCTGAGGTGCTTACAGAGATCGACGAAGATGTTCGAAAGGATTTTGTAAAAGGCCTTGATACCGATGAATTGGTACCCTACATCGAGGAGATGGACTCTGACGATGCTGTGGATATCCTGAACGAACAGCCTATCCGCAGAAGGGAAGAAGTAATTGCCCGCCTTACCGACAGAGAGCAGAGCAAATACATTAAAGACCTGCTGCATTATGAGGAAGATGTAGCCGGGGGCCTGATGGCCAAAGAGCTGATCAAGGCCAACATTAACTGGACGGTTACCCAAACAATTGAAGAAATCCGCCGCCAGGCCGAAAATGTCAGCAAGATCTATTCCGTGTATGTTGTGGATGATGAGGATCACCTGTTGGGGAAGGTATCGCTCAAGCGCATGTTGCTCGCCCGTGCCGGTACAAAAATTGCCGATCTTTATGATTCGGACATCATCTCTGTGCAGACCTTCATGGACGAAGAAGAGGTTGCCCAGATCATGCGGAAGTATGATTTGGATGCTGTGCCCGTGGTAAATGTGCAGAACAAGCTTGTAGGGCGCATCACCATCGACGACGTGGTGGACGTGATTACGGAACAGGCCGAAGAGGAACGTCAGCTGATGAGTGGTATCTCTGAAGATGTGGAGGAAACAGATACCGTGTGGCGGATTAGCCGTGCCCGCCTGCCCTGGCTGCTGATCGGCATGACAGGAGGACTACTGGCGGCAACATTTCTGGGAAATTTCGAAAAAGATATAGAAGTAATTCCCGCCCTGGCTTTTTTTATGCCCCTGGTAACTGCTACGGGTGGTAATGTGGGGATTCAGTCGAGCAGTATCATCCTGCAAAGCCTTGCCAATCCTTCTGTTTTTACAGAAAGCGTGGGAAGAAGGCTACTGAAGGTTTTATTGGTAGCCCTGATGAACGGTCTCTTACTGGCTGTGGCGCTGATGGCAGTTGTGTTGTTACTGGGTTATGAGACCAAGTTGGTAATGGTGGTGTCCCTGGCGCTCTTTAATGTTGTGCTCCTGGCATCCTTTACGGGCACCGTAACGCCACTGGTGCTCGATAAATTTAATATAAATCCTGCACTTGCTTCCGGCCCCTTCATCACCACTGCCAACGACTTATTGGGACTGGGAGTATATTTTACGGTAGCCCACCTGTTATACAACATCTGATAGTGAGATAGAGATTTTCCAATATTTCTTCCTGAATGATATCCACAACTGGTAGTGTTCCATGGTTGAACTGTGAATCCTGGCGTGTTTGTACTTATTAAACTGATAGGATAGCGCGGATATTCATTGCTGAGAGCCTGTTTATCCCTTTCCTGTTTCTTTTTCTTACATAGCTTTTATAAATCAAGGAACCTGCCCCCTACATAAAGTGCATATTCTTTAATTTTAGGGCATGAAGCAATATAAACCCCGTGTTCTGATCATTGATGAAATGCATGAGAGCATTGTAGAACTGCTTACAGATAGAGGCTTTGCTCCCGACTATTTACCAAATATTGCTGCCGGGGATGTGCCTTCCCTGCTGGCAGATTATGAAGTGATGCTCATAAGGAGCAAATTACCCATTACGGCTCAGGTGCTGGCTGCCGGTACAAAACTAAAAGTTATTGGGCGTGCAGGGGCAGGTTTGGACCAGATCGACCTCGAGGAAGTGAGCCGCAGGGGTATAGCGCTGCTTCATGCTGCAGAAGGCAACCGGGATGCTGTGGCTGAACATGCTGTAGGTATGTTGTTGTGCCTTTTTAACAAACTAAACACAGCAGATCTGCAGGTGCGCCAGCGCAGCTGGCTCAGGGAACAGAACAGGGGAGTAGAGCTGTCTGGAAAAACGGTTGGCATTATTGGCTATGGTCGTATGGGAGAGGCATTTGCCAGGCGGCTAACAGGGTTCGACTGTCGAATCATTGCTTATGATCACCATAAAAAAGGATTTGGGGCTACTTTTGTTGAAGAAGTAGACCTGGCAACACTACAGCAAGAGGCAGATATAATCAGCCTTCATATACCATTAACAGCAGAGAACCGGGGGCTGATTAACAAGGATTACCTGGATGCATTTAAAAAACCCATCTACCTGATCAACACAGCCCGGGGAGAAATTCTGCCGCTGCAGGACCTCGTAACAGCCCTAAAATCCGGCAAAGTGTTGGGTGCAGCCCTTGATGTATTAGAAAACGAAAAGTTGCAGCAGCTCAGTCCGCAGCAGCAAGCTAATTTTGATTATCTTATTTCTAGAGAAAATGTACTGCTCAGCCCACATGTCGCGGGCTGGACACACGAGTCTTACAAAAAGATTAATCAGGTTTTGGTTCAAAAGCTTGAGGATGTCTATGCTAAGATGGATTTATAAGCTGTTGAAAAAGTAAGGAATCTGATCAAGTATGAAAAAAAACGGTTTTTTTGCGCAAATTCAGCAGTTTTTCCTGGAGGTAATTGAAAAACCGGTGCTTACTACGTTTCTGGTTTTACTGGTAGTAGCTGCACTTGTCCTGGGCCTCAGCATGCCCTATTACCTCACTAACTTCGAAGAGATTTACGTACAGGTACTGGCAGAAGCGCATGGAATGATCTTCGACCTTGCCATCATAGGTATACTTATATTGTGGTTAAATAAAAACGGGGAAGAGCGGCTGCGGATCAAAACGTATAAAGATGAGATTGATGACTTTCGGCTTTGGAAAAGCGAAGAAGCAGCATTCCGTACAGTAGGTAACATTAAACGCCTTAACCAGCATAAGATCTTTAATATCAACCTGGTAAACTGTTACCTGACCCGCACAAACTTAAATTACTCAAACCTTAGCAACTCTAACCTAAACTCTGCAGATGCAAGCGCTGCTACCCTGCTGGAATGTAATCTTACAAACGCCCGGTTAAACCAGACCAATTTTGAGCAGGCAACCCTGAATCAGGCTGATTTAACAGGTTCTTACGCCAGTGGCGCAAATTTTAAAGATGCCTTCCTGATAAAAACCTGCTTTGATAAAGCTTATTTGATTATGGCAGACCTGCAGGGTGCCTTTTTAATGGAGGCCAGCCTGAATGGGGCCTACATGACGGGTGCTAATTTAACAGGGGCAAACCTGTACAAAGCAGACCTAAGAAATGCCGTTGGGTTAACGCTGGAACAATTACAACAGGCCCGTACCCTTTATCAGGCTCAGTTAGATCCAGAACTGGCAGAGCAGATGAAGGAACATTCTCCTGAATTAATGGGCAAATAGTAGTAACCTTGCTCTTCACTAAGATTATTTGCTGCAGCCGTTACTGTTAAGTAACAGGATTCTCCGGAATGGTAATGGTAAATGTGGTTTCACCTGGTTTGGAATCTACCTCAATGGTGCCCCCATGCTGTTCAACAATTTTTTTGCTGATGTCCAGCCCCATGCCCGAACCCTGACCTATTGCTTTGGTAGTGAAAAAAGGGTCGAAAATGCGTTGTTTCACATCTTCCGGAATGCCACTTCCGCTGTCTGTCAGGCTAATGCGAATATTGCCTTCATCCTGTGTTAACTTTATGGATAACCGACCCTCTTCTTCCATGGCATCCAGGGCATTATCGATAAGATTGGTCCATACCTGGTTTAGTTCTCCAATGAACACACAGGCTTGAGGCAGCTCTTCAGGCGCCTCTACCGCTACCTGCACTTTTTTCTTTTTTATTTTGAAATTAAGCATGGACAGGGTGCTCTGGATACTTTCCACCAGGTCTGTTCGCTCCCGTTCGGGGCTGCCATCCATGTGTGCATAGGTTTTAACAGCACCCACCAGCTGCGAAATACGTTTGGTGCTTTCCTGAATTTCCTTTACCAGTTTTTCTGTAGCCAGTACATTGTAAATCCAACCGGCAATAGCGCCTGCCTCATCCGGGCCAGAGATGGCTTCTAGTGATTCCAGCGCCTCTACATCGAAATGATGTTGAGCAAAAGTTTCTGCCTGCTCGTAAGCATCTTCAACCCCATGATCTGTTAGCCAGGTTACAATACTTTCCTCCAGGCTGCTGCGCTCCATCATGCCAAGTTTACCAGCTGGTTTTTTTTTGAGTGTCTCAAAAAGAATGGTATTAATCTGGTCAACCTGCTCCGGGCTGAGCTGTAACAGCATCAGCGGTTTAAATTTTTCAGGCGTAAGCGCAAGCTGTTTGCTCAGGTCTTTTGCAGCCCGCTGAGCAGCAGCTGCAGGATTATTCAATTCATGGTGCAGCCCGGCTGATAAGCGACCAAGTGCAGCCAGTTTTTCGGTTTGTTGTTCTTCGCGGGTGAAATCCCGCACGCGCGTAGTCATCACATGTACCAGGGCTTCCGTGAGCTCATGGTGGTGATTGATCATCTCCGTAAAATGTGCCTTGGTTAATTGCAGCACCGTGGTTTCTCCACGTGCTTCGCCTAAGGTCATGGCATTTTTAGCCCTTGAATAGGGTAGTGCTCCGCTGATATCGCCTTCTACCAGTTCGTTTAAAATTCTGTATTCACCTTTTTGCTCCAGCTTAAACTGTATTTTACCAGCTAAAATAATGAACAGGAAATCCAGCGGATCATCTTTTTGAAACAGCATTTCACCAGCCTGTAACGTGCGCACTTCTCCATGGGAAGCCAACCACAACAGTTGCTCCCTGGGTACATTTTGCAGCAATGCGTAGCCCGATAAACCTTCTGCAAGTTTATCGGGTGTAGGTACTGGTGAGGTATTCACAAATTAAATAGTTACGTGTCCCCAGTTTTCTCCGCTGCGAATTCTGTTCAGTTGGGTGTGTGTAATACCAAAACGTTTGGCAATCATGCTTAGGCGTGTCTTTTCAGACTTAAGCAGCTTTTTGATGATGCGAACGTCAGGTTCTGTAAGTTTATAGCCCGTGGTGCGGCTGCGGATCACCTCAGGGTTTTTATTATTGTGTGCAACCAGCTCTTCTTCTGTTGCCCATCGCAGGTTTTTGGTATTATTATTTTCTTTATTGTAATCCAGGTGAATTACATAATACTGATCCTGAGATGCTTTATCGAGAAAAGTTTCGGCCACCAGTCGGTGTACATAAAACTGACGGACAATTTTACCGCCGAATTTTACGGTGATGGATTTATACCCTCCCACATTACCGCCTCTTATGATTCTGCCTGAGTTTTTCTCAATTGCGTAGCTTTTTACCCGCCCGTGGGTAGAAACCTCGTATTTTGCGTGCTCCAGGTTGGTTTGAAAATCAACCTCTTTCCATGCCTCCGGTGTATATATAGTTTGTTCCATAACAGTCGCATCGATTTAGTTTTAGAGAGCTTGGCTATGCTAACGTTCCCACTAAATGCCATACTCGTTCTTGTGCAACTCTTATCTTAACAGAAAGACATACAAAGGGTTTGAAAAAAAAGCATTGTTTCAAATAATTAATTTGAAAATCTTTAAATTTCAGAAAAGCACGGCAGTGAATACAAGGTCTACACCCTGGAAGTATCTGAGTATTTTGTCTTTACCTTTGCTTGTTGTGACAGGGTTTGTGCTGGAGGGATGGTTTAGCTGGCTGCCGGTGGTTTATGTTTTTGCTTTTATCCCGGGTCTGGAATTACTCCTGCGCCCCGATACCCATAATCCGGATGAGGAGGAGGAGCAGCGACTCCTGGCCAGTCCTGTATATGATGTATTATTATACCTGAGCATACCCATTCACTTTTATGTGCTTTGGTTGTTTTTAAATTCCCCTGGCGCAGGAGCACTTCCAAATTGGGTTCTGGCAGGAAAGATTTTTTCGATGGGAATCATGTGTGGCGTCTTTGGCATCAACATGGCTCACGAGCTCGGGCATCGGGTGAAAAAATCTGAACAAACCATGGCCAAGTTGCTCCTGCTCACATCACTTTACATGCATTTTTATATTGAACATAACCGCGGGCATCATCGGAAAGTATCTACGCCTGAAGACCCTGCAACTGCCCGCTATGGTGAAAACCTGTATGGATTCTGGCTAAGATCAATCATAGGAAGTTATCGCTCTGCCTGGTCCCTGGAGAACAAGCGTTTGCAAAAGGCGGATGCTGCTGTTTACAGCCTGCACAACGAGATGCTGCTTTTCCAGCTGATCCAGCTGGCTTTTCTGCTCATGATCGCCCTGGTGTGGGGAGTAGTGGCAATGCTGACATTTGTTGCAGCTGCCCTGGTAGGAATACTGTTGCTGGAAACGGTTAACTACATAGAACACTATGGGCTTATGCGAAAGCCCGTCGCCATGGGCTACGAACGCGTAATGCCCTGGCACAGCTGGAATTCCGACCATCTGATTGGCCGCATCATGCTCTTTGAATTAAGCCGTCACAGCGATCATCACTTTAAATCTACCCGTAAATACCAGATCCTGCGCCATCTTGACGACGCGCCCCAGATGCCCACAGGCTATCCCGGCATGATGCTGCTGGCCATGATACCCCCTTTGTGGTATAAAGTAATGCATGCCAGGATCAAACACATCGAGAAGCAGGCAGCCTAATTATTCAAAATAAACTTTTCTGGATTTTAGTGTATTTAACACGCACATAACCTTAAGAAGCAGTGTGTAATGTAGCCTTATGATACGAACAAGGCGATGCTGCTGAATTAAATTAAACAGCAAGGGCTGGGGCAGGGGCGCCCTTGTATTTAGGAATAGTGAAGCGGAATGTACTGCCTGCTCCTTCAACACTTTCAACACTGATCGTGCCCCCGCTGCGCTCTACAAACTCTTTGCAGAGCATAAGCCCAAGGCCTGTGCCTGTCTCGTTGGCAGTACCATTAGTAGAGTATTTGTGTTCAATTCTGAAAAGCTTCGCCAGTACTTCCTTGCTCATGCCAACACCACTGTCTTTCACAGCTACTTCAATGGCATCTTTCCATTCATTTACATCTACCTCTACTTTACCACCTTTTTCAGTGAATTTTAGGGCATTGCTGATGAGGTTGCGCAAAACCGTATTCATCTGGTTTTTATCAGCAAAGCCAGTAAGGCTGGCGGGAACGCGTGTATGTAGCGCAATTTCTTTGTTTTCGGCCATGCGCTGCAGCAACTCTGCATTGGCGTAAACCAGGGCCCGAACGTCAAAAGGTTCAGCTTTAATATCGAGGTTACCGGTTTGGGAACGTGACCACTCCAGCAGGTTATTGAGCAAGCTAAGCAGATTTTTGAGTGACTTATCAAGATCTGTTGCAAGCATTTTAATTTCATCCTTGCTCAGGGCTTCGGTGTGGTTAATGAGCAAACCTGCAAATGAAGTAAGTGAATTGAGCGGACCCTTCAGGTCGTGGCTGATGATGGAGAAAAATTTATCCTTGGTTGCATTCAGCTCCTGCAGTTCTCCATTCTGACTGTTGATCTGCTCGTTTACAGCCTTAAGCTGCTGATTGCTTCGCCGGTGGTTGCGGTAGAGGTAGAGCACCAGGGCAAAAATTACGCTAATCAGTACCAGCAAAATGATCAGGAAATTCCGAAAGTTCGCCTGTTCCTGCAGGGCCAGGTCCCTGATCTGCTTGTCTTTTTTAAGTACAGCAATTTCGCTTTCTTTCTGCTCTATTTCAAACCTGTTCTGCAGCTCGGCCATGCGGCGCTCACTTTCCTCTCCATAGATAAAGTCACTGATGGCGATAAACAAATCCTTATACCTGAGCGCCTGTTCGTAGTCGCGCAGCCCCGCATAGCTGTTGTACAGGTATTCGTAGCTGTCGCGGATAATTTTTTTGTTGTTGAGCTGTTCGCCCAGGCTCAGGGCCAGCTTCAGGTAATTAATGGCAATGTCGAACTCTTTCTTCTCGATGTGTATGGCACCAAGCTGGTTTAGTGAAAGCGATCTCCCGTAGGTATCACCTATCTGTCCATACAGCTGATAAGCGCTGCTGATTTGCTTTAACGCCTTGTCATAATCTGTTTTTAAGTGATATACCTTACCTAAAGCCAGGTAGCATAGGGCCTGTCCTTCCTTGTCGTTCAGGTTCTGACGCAGGGCCAGGGCTATGTGCTGCTTTTCCAGGGCAAGATCTAAATTGCCAATTTGGGTGTAGGTAATAGAGAGCCAGTAATTGCTGGCTGCCACACCCACCACGTATTCATTATTTTTGCTGGTGCGTAAGGCTTTTTTATGATATTCGATCGCTTTCTGGTCGTTGCCGAGTGTGGCATAAACCCTGCCAATGTCATTTAATATATCTACAACGGTTGGGTGCAGCGACAGGCTTTCTGATAATGCGAGTGACTGCATGTAATGCTCAATAGCCTTGTAGCTGTTGCCTACTTCATAATAAATATCTCCAATCAGGTGCAGGATCTCTGCTTCTTCCAGCTTAAAACCGCTTTCTTCACTTATTTTCAAGCCCTTATAGCAATAATCCAGGGCGGCTTCATAATCAGACAGGAGGTAACGCAGCGAATTGCCTATATTCTTTAAGGCAATAGCTTCTGATCGCTGGTCTTTGATACGGCGTGCTAACGTTAGGGCTTGTTTAGAGCGGTGGAGGGCTTTGTCGGCATCCTTTTCCAGGTACATTTCGGAGAGGGTGAGCAGCAGCTGCATCTTCTGCTGATCATCAGCCAGGATCAGTTTAACTTCCAGACTGTCGGCAGAGGAGTTTAGTTCTGCAGCATTTTTTTGCCCAAAAGCAGCCAGGGGCAGCAGGTACACCAGCAGCAGATAACAAAAGCACTTTGTTTGTGCAGTAAACTCCCGATATAGCGCGATAAGAGACAAATAGACAAGGTATAGGTCTGCAATATCTTCATTCTGAGCAAAAATTACCGCTATATCTTATTGCTGAAACTTACATGCAAGGATATTATTAGAAATAAGGGAATGCTGGCCGGAAGATATAAAATATGAATCCCGGGAAGAGACTTTACTTTTGAAGGGTATTTCCTTACCTTTGCTATTCACCCTCTGCAAGGCGAAATTATCGTTTGCACTGGGTTATTTACATGTATTTTGTTATCAATCAGAGAAACGGTTTTGGAAACAAGATCGTTCTTTTATTTTTAAATGAGCTGTTTATGTCACAGGTATCGTATTACACCAAAGAAGGTTTAGAAAGGTTGAAGAATGAGCTGCAGGAGCTCAAAACAAAAGGGCGTGCCGATATTGCGCGTCAGATCGCAGAAGCACGAGATAAAGGAGACCTCAGTGAAAATGCTGAATACGATGCTGCCAAAGATGCCCAGGGGCATCTGGAGCTAAAGATCTCTAAGCTGGAACAAATTGTGGCCAATGCCCGCGAAATTGACGAAAGCCAGCTGGATACTTCTAAGGTGTCTATTATGTCTAAGGTAAAGATCCGGAATAAGAAAAATAATATGACGGTTACCTACACCCTTGTTTCTGAGGAAGAAGCTGATTTAAAATCAAATAAAATTTCGATCAAGTCACCGATCGGGCAGGGGCTGATGGGTAAAAAATTAGGAGAAGTAGCAGTGGTGAAAGCTCCTGCCGGCACCATGGAATTTGAAATCCTCGACATCGCACTTTGATTCTGCCGTTGCCATGAGTACTATCTTTACCAAAATCATAAACCGCGAAATTCCGGCCTACGTAGTAGCCGAAGATGAACATCATATTGCTTTTCTGGACATTAATCCTGTTGCCATTGGGCATACATTGGTGGTGCCAAAAAAAGAGGTGGATTATATTTTTGATCTGGAAGATAGCGAGCTGACCCGGCTGCATGTATTTGCCAAAAAGGTGGCACGGGGCCTGAGAAAAGCTGTGCCCTGCAAACGGATTGGCATTTCCGTAATTGGTTTAGAAGTGCCTCATACCCATGTTCACCTGGTGCCACTGAATACCATGAGTGATATCAACTTCAGTAAGCAGAAGCTCTCCCCCTCAAAAGAAGAGCTGGCAGCTATAGCACGGCAGATCAGCCAAAATATTGAAGCTTAATAAGGCATTCATAAAAAAGAAAGAGCAGCTTTTGGGCTGCTCTTTCTTTTTTATAGCCCATTACTCAATTAGATTCCCTTCTTTTTTTCCAGTACCAGCGTTACTTTATTGAAGTCGGCAGCTGCATTTACTACCTCCCTAAACTTTTCATAATCTGCCAGGCTACAGGCTATTTCACTATAGTATTCCTCTATAGAAATGGTGAGTAGGTTTCCCTCCAGCTTATAATCGGAGCGAAACAGGCTATGCGG
>JASLAE010000501.1 GCA_030147305.1 Cesiribacter sp. | reverse complement strand
CGCCAGATCAGGAAAATTATACTGTGAGGTAGGTCGATGCTGTTCTTACTTGTTTATAAAACGTAAGGATAAAGGTAGATGTTTTATAGGGATACCGTTAGCTAATGTAATAAAAGGGTAATTCTTACTGTAATACAGTTTTTTATGCCTTCATAAAATATACAGCTCAAAAAGTTATTGCATAGATAGCTACAAAACCTAGGGGCATAGCTAAAAGAAACAACTGTTTTCTATCCGCAACAGGGAAGCAACTACGATCCAAAAAGGGTGCTACACCCAAACCATTATTACATAGATTTCACCAATCATTTTTCATCGCTTACTGCCTGCATAAAGCTCATATTCCAGCAGACGCCCTTCTTCCTGGGCCAGGGGCACAGGAATTTTGCGACTGGTGCGCAGGCCAATGTGTTTCCCCAGGGCATGATTTCCGGCAACGATGTAGCCCCAGTAACCCCCACATTTACTTTTAAAGAAATCGCCTATGCCTTTATAAACTTCTTCCAGCTGGGTAGCCTCACCCAGGCGTTCTCCCCATTCGGGGTTTAACATCACTACGCCGCCTTGTTCTGAAGGCAGGGGCGTATCCCTGAAATCGCAAATATCAAATTCTATGTAGGCAGCCATGCCGGCTTCGTCTGCATTGCGGCGGGCATTGGAAACGGCCCTGTAATCCTGGTCAGTCGCAATAATCCTGCTCTTGGTTTTTTGAACGTTGTTAATTGCTTTTTGACGCATTTTACTCCACTGTGCTTCATTGAAATCCCTCAGGTGCATAAAACCAAAGTTCTCCCGGAAAAGACCGGGGGCGGTATTGGTTGCCAGCAGGGCAGCTTCAATGGCCAAAGTACCGCTGCCACACATGGGGTTCACGAAAGGTTTGTCGAACTGCCAGCGCGAGAGTGTGATCACGCCGGAAGCTATGGTTTCCATCAGGGGGGCTTTGCCTGGCCTGAAGCGGTAGCCATGCTTGGAAATAGTGTCGCCGCTGGTATCGAAATAAACACTGGCCGTATCATTATACCAGTAGAGGTAAAGGACTGTCCTGTCTTTCTCTTTGCCGCTGTCGGGTCTGCGCTGGTAGACCGACTGCATGCGGTCGGCAATGGCATCTTTCAGGCGAAGGCTGGCAAAGCGAAAATCACGAATATTTTCGTTGCGCACAAAGGCATCGATGCTGAAGTAACCATCGGCAGAAAGGTGTTTTTCCCAGGGCAGCTCTTTTGCTTTAGCATACAGCTCATCGGGGGTGGTGGCTTTGAACTGGGCAAATTCCAGCAGTACGCTATGAGCCGTGCGCAGCTGTAAATTAAGCCACATGCAGTCATTTAAATTGCCGGCAGTTTGCACACCTGCTACAGTTTGTTGCACCACCGGGTAACCCAATTGCCTGAGTTCGGCCGCAACCCAGTCGGAGGTGCCGGGGGCGCAGCGGATGGTAATGGTTTGCTTCATGGGGTAAAGGTACGTTAGCTTTTTGGGAGCGTTCATAAGCTGTGGATAACTTTTGGCTATGGGCGAATGTAGTTCTGCCGCTTCTGCCTAAATTGTGGGTTCTGTGCATGTATAACATAACCCTAGTCGCAAATGAAGATCTGGTTTCAGTGTAAGATCAAATATCAGAAAGAAGATGAAAATGGTAAGCTCAAAAATGTAACAGAGCCTTATCTGGTGGATGCAGTATCGTATACCGAGGCAGAAGCCCGCATTTATCAGGAGCTCGGCTCTGTAATACGCGGAGATTTTGAAGTAACCAGCATCACCAAAAGCAAAATCTCGGACATATTCCACTACGACGATGCTGAAACCTGGTACAAGTGTAAAGTAACTTATATTGCAGCAGATGATACCAGTGGCAAAGAAAAGAAAGTGACCAACCAGATGCTGGTATCGGCCATGGACCTGCGCCAGGCCTGTGAGCGCGTGCTGGAAAGCCTGCAGGGTTTGCTCGTGACATTTGATCTGGTGGAGATTCAGCAAAGCCCGCTGATAGAGATCTTCCCGTATGTAGAGGATGAAACCAAAGGTAAGGTGCCGGTAGCTGTACCGGGCCGGGACGATATGCGCAATATGGAGCCGGAGCCTTTTGCCGGGCTACCGCTGCATGAAGAAACTGAAGAGGAAGAAGTTGAAGCCGGCACATCAGCCGATGATTTTCTGGCCTTGAATGAAGATGAGGCAGAAGCTGCCATGGAAGAAGAACCTGCCCAGAGTGAGTTGTAAGATATCGCCAAAAAAGTAATAGAAAAAGCAGCTTCCAGGCTGCTTTTTTTATGTGTTCACCACCTGTATTATTTCAGTGTCTTTCCACTTGTTTTTGGATTTACATTGTAATCTAATCGAAAAATAAATGTATTATTACTGTCAGTTCGGTCTTTGACAACCGCTTGTGTAGTAACTTTAAGCGGAAGCGCGGGTGATTAATAAAAGGCCGGGCATGTAATAAAATATCAGTTTCTTGATGCAAGAAGGAAAAGTTTTAATTCTCGAAGATGATGCTGACAGCTCGCTTCTTTTTAGTAAAGTAATTGGAGCAGAAGGCTTTCAGGTAAAAACTACAGAAAATCCCAAGCAGGCATTTAAAATACTCAAAGAGCATGATATCGATATCATTATCAGCGATGTTAACCTTGCCGGAACAAATGGCCTTGAACTTATCAGTCAATTCAAGGATATAAATCCTCAGGTAGAAATCATTATGCTAACTGCCTTTGGCAGTGTAAAAGACGGGGTGCAGGCCATGAAGGCAGGTGCCTACGATTATCTTATTAAAGGCGAAGACAATACCCGGCTTATTCCCATGCTGGGCAGGGCACTGGAGAAAGTGCAGTTGCAGAAGCGGCTGAAAAGCCTGGAGCAGCAGGTAGGCGGACAATATACCTTCAAAGAAATTATCGGTAAATCAGAGCCTATCAAATATGCCATTTACATGGCGAAACAGGTAGCCGCAACCAATGCAACCGTACTGCTGCTGGGCGAAACGGGTACAGGCAAAGAGGTATTTGCCAGGGCTATTCACAACGCCAGTAACCGGGCAGATAAAAGTTTTGTAGCGTTAAACTGCAGCGCTTTTAGCAAAGAACTATTGGAGAGCGAGCTTTTTGGTTATAAAGCCGGTGCTTTCACGGGTGCAAATCACGATAAAAAAGGCCTTTTCGAAGAAGCCCATTTGGGCACTATATTTCTGGATGAAGTAGGAGAGATGCCCCTGGATCTGCAGGCTAAGCTATTGCGCGTGCTGGAAACCAGTACCTTCATTAAAGTAGGAGATACGAAAGTTACTAAGGTAGATGTACGCATCATTGCGGCTACCAACAGGCATTTGGCAAAGGCTAATAGTCAGCAGTTTCGCTCAGACCTTTATTATCGCTTGTCTGTGTTTGAAATAAATCTGCCACCCCTGCGCGATCGCAGAGATGATATACCACCCCTGGCAGAAGCTTTTCTGCAGCAGATTGCCTTTAGTACCCAAAAGAAAATTGTGGGCATGACCCAGGGGTTTTTAGATCACCTCATCCGGTATTCCTGGAAGGGTAATATCCGTGAGCTGCGCAACGTGGTGGAGCGTGCCGTTATTTTATCTCAGGGGCCCCTCTTAGATGAAGAGATGTTGCCGTACGAAGTAAAGTATGGCCCCTCTACTGAAGAATTGGTTAAAGAACAGAATCAGCTGGATCTGGCGCTCGTGGAACGCCTGCACATACAGCGGGTATTACGAATTGCCGGCGGTAACAAAGCAAAAGCAGCAAGGCTGCTCAACATTGGCTTGTCTACGCTATATCGCAAGCTCC
>JASLAE010000465.1 GCA_030147305.1 Cesiribacter sp. | reverse complement strand
TATCAAATAAAAAGACTCAAAATAAACACAAGCCAGGCAGATTTCGGACCTGCTTTTTATGACGGTGGACTTGTATTTGTTTCTGGCAGAGAGGTTAAAAGGCCTGTAAAATGGGTAAATGCAACCGATCAAACCCCTTTTCTTGATCTTTATTATGGGAACATTGGTGAGGATGGAGATCTGTTAGATGCCCGGAAACTGGAGCAAGAGCTTAACGGTAAATATCACGAAGGGCCGGTAGTTTTCTTTGAAAATGGTTCCAGAATTATGTTCAGTCAAACCATTGCCAAACCTGCCCGGAGCACTAAAGCTTCAAAAAAAATGATGCTTTATGAAGCTGAGAAATCAAAAGATGGCAAATCATGGATAAACATTCAGCCCCTGCCCTTTAACAGCGATCAATATACAATAGCACACCCTACCCTTAACATGGGGGGCAATGTATTATATTTTGCTTCGGATATGCCTGGTGGCTACGGGCAGTCAGATTTATATGTAAGCCGTAAGGTGAACGGTAGCTGGTCTAAGCCAGAAAATCTGGGTCCCAATATAAATACTGAAGGCAATGAAATGTTCCCCTACCTGCATGATAGCACGCTGTATTTTGCTTCCAATGGATTAGGCGGCCTTGGGGGTCTGGATATCTTTAATGTAGCACTTAGCAGTAAAGCAGGTAAACCCCGTAACCTTGGTGCCCCGGTAAATTCATCGAAAGATGATTTTGGGCTAATTCTGAATGATAAAAATACCGGATACTTTTCTACCAACAGAATTCAGCAAAATAAAGACGACATCTATTGGGTGAAGTATAAGGGAAAAGATGCAGAGCTTAAAAGCCCTTTAGCTGCAGTAAAACTTCATAGTGTGCGCCTTAGGGGAATAATTTTTGAAAAAGGGACAAAAAGACCACTTGCCGGCGCTCAGATTTATATCATCAATGAAAGTACAGGAGAAGAGATCAATATAACTGCAGATGCGGGCGGCAAATTTTCTTTTGATGCCAGAGTAGAAGACAGTTATGCCATCATGGGTGAAAAAGATGACCTTAATGTATTTGTAATCAATATTATGGCTGATGCATTGAAAGCGCAGGATCATCTGATTAGCCTGGAAGCGAGCTCGGTGCATTTTTCCAGAAATATTGTCATGGAAGCTATTCTTTTTGACAGCCTGACGCAGGAACCTGCAGTATTTGCCGGTGCTTATCTTTTTGAAGGAGATGAAGAAAAACAAATGGATTATACCTCCATGGAGGGTAAGGTTTACTTTTCCGGTATCAAAGAAGCGGACTATTGGATTGACATCATCAGCATAAATTTCGAGGATAAAAAATATGCTTTTCCTAAGGAGCTGCACATTGTAAATGACACGCTTAAATTAAAGATACCACTTCAGAAAATCAAGAGAACCAGTATACGGGTTAAGGGCGTTGCTTTCAATGAGGCAACCGGTCAGGCAATTGCCAATGCCGAAGTGTATATCATGAACGAAGCAACCGGAGAGCCGCAGACTGTATATACTGATCAGAAAGGTGAATTCAAATTTACGGCAAAAGCAGGCGATCCCTATATGCTTATGGGTGAGAAGGAAGATAGACATGCCTTTGTCACCGGAATCACTTTTAAAGAGCTGGAAAACACACCTGATGAAGTCATTAGACTGGGACTTAGCTCTCCGGATTTTGAAAAAGATGTAATTGTTGAAGCGTTGCTTATAGACAGTGCTTCTCAAATGCCATTGCGACTGGCCGAAGTTACTTTTCTGAAAAATGGCAGGGAAACAAAAACTTATACCCCTTCTGCCGGCAAGGTCTATTATAAGACGTCGGCCAAAGATCCATTATCGATCACTGCTCAACTAAATGGTTATCGAGTGAACACCCTTGCGTTAACCAACAAAGAAATTAACGGGGATACGCTGCGCGTTAAGCTTGCCTTAAAGAAGCTTGAAGCCAATTTTATTTTAGCACAAGGATACATTTATGATAAATTATCCAAAGCTCCGGTAGCTGGGGCAAGTATTTATCTGCTGAATGAAAAAACTGATGAAGAAGTAACAGTAAAAAGTGATGAAAATGGAGCCTTTGAAGTGAAAGCATTTCTGGCTACTTCTTATCTGATTGTAGGCGAAAAAGGAAATAAGAGTGTTTTTATCCCGGATTATATATTCAGTGACGCTGGAATTGCTGAGCAGTCTAAACTTGAATTAGCAATTGAAGCGCCAGATTTTGGCAGAAAACCAGATGTTCCAATACACTTTGCGGCACAGGTGATAGATCAGGAAACAAAACAACCTGTAAAATTTACTTTTATTGAGGTTTTTAAATCTGGTGCAAGCCTGGATAATGCTTTAACAGATGACAATGGATATGTAAAGCTTGAGTTAGAAAAGAACAGCGATTATTCATTCAGACTGGAGAAGCCTCATTTTTCTGAACAGTTCGTTAAGGTTTCTACGCAAAACCAACCAGAGCCTATTTCCAGGGTTTGGGAGCTTGCAAAAGTAAAGCCAGCAGTTTTAACAGTTACAGGAAACATTTTTGATGTATCGGTAGGTAAAGCACTGGCCAATGCCAGTATATACATTCTGAATAACAGCACAGGCGAGCAATTTCAACTGCTTGCAGATAAGAAAGGTAATTTCGATTTTCTGGCGAATAAAGAACATAATTACACTATCATTGGGGAAAAAGGAAACAGGGTAGCCAGCGCACTGGAATTAACACCTGCAACAGTTAATGGACAAACTGAGCATAAAATCCAGCTGCTGGTGCAGCCAGTGAAACCCAAAGACATTGTAATTGCTGCTACAGTTTTAGATGCTGAAACTAAAATGCCTGTTAAAGTTGCCGGTCTTAAACTCGTAGAACAAAAGAATATCAGTGACAGCACGTACACTTCTTTAAAAGGCAGGGGTTGGATGTCGGCTGCTTTGGGAAAAGCTTATGCGCTTAACGTTTCGGGCTATAATTTTACCTCCCAGTCAATCAATATCTCCACGCTTACTGTTCCTAAGAATGATACCCTCAGGCTCGACATATTACTTCAACCGGCTAAACCAGTTAAGGTGGTTCAACCTGTTTTGTTTGTAAATCCTGCTGATAGCCAACCCATTGTAAATGCGGATGTATACCTGATTGATAAGAAGACAGGAGAAGAGCAGAAACATAAAACCGACAACAATGGCCTCGTAACTATAAACTCCAGATCTGGAGATGTGTATTCAATCCTCGCAGAAAAGGGATCGCTTAAAGCCCTAATTGCCCAGGTTGAAACCACAACCTCCCGTGACACCATTAAATTGATGGCCATCCCTCCTGCTGCAGCCAGGGAAATTTATATCAGGGTAATTGCAAAAGACAAAGAAACAGCGGAGCCAGTTAAATTTTGTGAAGTGCAGCTGAACATGCAGAACCAGGAAAAACAGAAGTTATACACTTCCCTGAAAGGTGATATTATCTTTAAAACAACCCTGAATCAAACGCTATCATTTAAAACATCTCACATCAACTATAAGGATGCAGTGCGTCACCTGGAGTTGAAGGAACAGCTTAATGATACGGTGCTGGTAGAATTTATCCTTGAAAAGCTAAAGCCTGTTTATACGACCCTTCAGGTGCAGGTGATCAATAGCAAAACAAGTCTTCCTTTAGCCAATGCTGAGGTTTTGGTAAAGAACGAGGCTACTGGTGAAGTAATGGTCCACTATGCCAATGCACAGGGAGAGCTTCCCCTGAAAGCAAAGTATACCGACACTTATACAATCATGAGTAATTCATCGGAGTACAAAGCAGCAGAATTAAGGGGCATAAAAGTGGTGGAGAGCAATCACCCGGATCATAATCGGATCCAGCTTTCAGTTATGGCACGAGAAATAAATAGTGCTGGAACCCTGTCGCAATCCTACTATGAGATCATAGAAGTTGCCAGTGGTAATCAGCAGTTGTTCGTATCGTCTGAGGGTGTGCTGTATGAATATATTCCGGATGATAGTGCACAGCAATGGAACCAGAATAGGGCCAATACCTTACCTGAGCAGGCATATGGGAAAAAAGGTGCTTCATTGTTCGATGATTTCCTCTCCTATACAGATACTGCTGCCATCCACTCAAGGACTTTGATTGGTAACATTTATTATGATTTCAACAAAACAGCATTAAATGTAGCAGCAAGAGAAGAGTTAAAGAAAATAGCTGAGATCATGAAAGCATATCCCGGGCTTTCGTTAAAGATCAATGCCTTTACAGACAATCGGGGTCCTGACCAGTACAACCTCACACTATCGCATCAACGTGCTGTTGCTGCAGGCAAATTCCTGGTTGCCCAGGGCATTGATAGCAGCAGAATCAGCAGTGAAGGCTTTGGTGAAAAGAAGTCAATTAAGCCATGCCCTAAACCTGCAGACTGCTCCCAGCAGGAGCATCAGCTAAACAGGCGTGGAGAATTTATTTTGAACCTGAAAAATTAACCCTTCCTCCACTTCAGCGCTGCACTGTTGGAATAAGAAAAAACAATAGGCTAAGCCCACTGTTATTCAGGAAATCTAATATTGATATGAAGATCACAAAGAATAACGTAGTAAAGCTTAGCGCAGGCTTAGGGGCTGTGGCAGGTATGCGCGCAGCCATAGCGCCAGCAATTGTAAGTCATTATTTAAGCAATAACCCCAGAAAAGCAGTAGCTAAATCAAATCTTGCCTTTATACAGTCACCAACTGCCGGTGTTGTCACGAAAGTTTTAGGAGCGGCAGAACTCACAGCAGACAAGCTGCCGGCAGCACCAAATCGAATTGCTTTTGCCCAAACGCTTCCCAGAGTACTATCAGGTGCTTTTGTGGGGGCCGTGCTTTCACAGGCAGCCAAAACGAATATCATTACCGGAATGTTAGTAGGCGGAGCTTCGGCTCTGGCAACTACCTATGTAAGCTTCTTTCTTCGGAAGATGCTGAGTAACATTCCTTATGTAAAAGATCCGATATTGGGTGCTGTAGAGGATTATGTTGCCATCAGCAGCGGTGCAGCACTGATGAAGGGATAATATAAAGCAGACCAACATCCCACCGGATAGCTCCAGCAGGCGTTACTGATGAAGTCTTCCCAGAATAGTTGTTGGTCTGCCTTTTCTAATAATGTACTGTAATGCAATTATACCCTAGGCAGGCATTTTTTCCATGATACGCTGAGCGGGTAGTGCTTTTTGGTTGCAGTCCATGCTCATGACCCATTCCGGATAATAATCAAGCTCAACTTTTTTGATTAGCTCAAAACCGTTGCGATTATAAAATGCAGAGAGTCTTAATTCGTCAATGGATAACCAAAAGTTTTGGTCGGGCAGCTTATTATAGAGTTGCTGCAGCCATTTCGTTCCCAATTGTTTATCCCGATGTACTTCTGAAATCCATAAAAATCCAATATAAAGGTAGCCGGCATCAAACCATTCCTGAGCTTCCTTTCTAAAGGCTGGCTGGCAATCGGGCGAAACTGTTGAAAATACAATACCTCCCCCCACTACTTCAGTTGCTGATTCCATCACAAAAATACGGGCTGTATGCGCGTAGTCTGTCCAGTATGGTACTATACTCTCCTGCCAATCAGCGGGCAGAATATCGAAAAAGCGTTCCGGCTTATCGGTTGTTTCTTTGAAGCGTTGCTCCACAAATGTTGGAATTATCCCTTTTTTAGTTGATTTACTTTTTCTGTATGCAAACGTAATTTCTGCAGAATTTTACTACTCTTTTCTACTATTTTAGTATAGATATTACAATAACTTTTAGAGATTGGTTCGACAAAAATAGCATCAAAAATTACCAAAATGCAATCCTGGTTCATCAATGTTTATACCGTGCAATGAATTTTTGCAGCCCGGTAATTTGTTATTTATCTGTCATCAACTGTACCTTACACCATGGATATGACTCAAGAAGAATTTGATCAAAAATTTAGGGAAACCCTTGATGCATTAGTATCAGACATGGCTGAACATGAAGCCGTTGAGCCTAAAAAATTCTTTGGTATGGTACATTTTCTGGAAAACCTCGCCTTTTTCAGTCCCATACTATGGGGATTGATAGAATCGAAGAAGAAGCCAAATTGACATTAAAATTACAAGGCCCTTAATGCAGTTAATCCCGTTTACTGCTACCCTTTGAACTCAAATAATTCTATATAATAACCATCCGGGTCCTGTATGAAGATCTGAATGGCACCGTCCGGTCTTGGTTTGGGTCCCCTAAATTGTATACCTTTTTTTGTTAACGCTTCTGCTGCCTCATGAGCGGAGCTGATTTTCAGGGCAAAATGATGCTGACGAATAAAGTTCATCTCTTCCTCTCGGTTACCGATAAGGTGTAGCTCCTGGTGAGTGCCTAACCTGAACCAGGCACCCGGAAATGTGAAAGCAGGCCTTGGAAGGGTTGCTAACTCCAGGATCTCTGAGTAAAAACGAACGCTCTTCTCAAGATTCCGCACATAAAGGGCTACATGATTCAATTCTTCTATTCTCATAAGTTTAGGGTTAGCAGGCCATTCAGCGCCTGCAGGAATACAGAAAAGGACTGCTGCCGGTATGTTGCATCAGTCCCTTCCTTATAGCTTTAGCTGTAATAACACAATTATCTTATTTTAGCATGCCGGTTCTTCTGAGCAGTGCTTCCGGAGAGGGCTCTTTCCCCCTGAACCGTTTATACAGCTCCATTGGGTGCTCACTTCCACCCGCACTTAAAACATGTTTCTTGAAAAGGTCTGCCGTGTCTTTATTGAAGATCCCTTTTTCCTGAAAAAATTCAAAAGCATCGGCATCAAGCACTTCAGCCCATTTATAGCTGTAATAGCCGGAGGCATAGCCACCCTGAAAGATGTGCGAGAAGGAAGCACTTGTATTAGTTCCTTCTACAACCGGCAGTAAATTGGTATCCTCCTGTAGTGACTGTTCATAGTACCCTACATCTTCCACGGCAATGGCTTTGCCTATGTGCCAGCCCATATCCAGTTTGGCCAGCCCAATTTGGCGTACAGTCTGGTAGCCCTCCATAAAATTGGCGCTTTCCTTTATTTTCCGGATCAAGGCTTCGGGTATGGCCTCCCCTGTCTCATAATGGCGGGCAAACAGATCAAGGCTCTCTTTTTCGTATACCCAGTTCTCCAGCACCTGCGAAGGTAATTCTACAAAATCCCAGTACACACTGGTACCTGAAAGACTTTCATAGGTACCATTCGCTAGCATACCATGCAGGGCGTGGCCGAATTCATGGAAGAGCGTTGTTACCTCGTTAAAGGTCAGCAAAGAAGGTTTTGTGGCTGTAGGTTTGGTGAAATTGCAGACAATGGAAACAAGCGGCCTTACCTCTTCTTCCCCTTCTTTTTTCTGACCCCGGAACGAGGTCATCCAAGCACCATTGCGTTTACCTGGACGAGGAAAAAAGTCTGCATAAAAGACAGCAGTGTGGCGATTGAATTCATCCAGTACTTCATAAACCTTTACATCGGGATGGTAAACCTGCACCCCCTCCAGTGGTTTGAACTGAAGTCCATAGAGCTTGCCTGCAACCTGAAAAACCCCGCCTATTACATCTTCAAGCTTAAAGTAAGGCTTTAGCATTTCATCGTCGATGGAGTATTTTTCTTTCTTCAGCTTTTCTGAATAATAGGCAATGTCCCATCGTTCCAGCGGCTCAGGACCACCAAGCGACCTGGCATATTCGGTAAGTTCCGCCAGCTCTTTTGCTGCCACTGGTTTTGCATGATGCAGCAGGTTCTCCAGAAATTCCATCACTTTGCGGGGTGACTCAGCCATGCGCTCCTCCAGCACAAAATCGGCATGCGACTGATACCCCAGCAGCTGAGCCCGCTCATGCCGCAGCCGTACTATTCTCCGGATTATATCCTGGTTATCATGTTCATCTCCTTTAAAAGCTTTTGAGCCATAGGCCAGGAAAAGTTGTTTGCGCAGCTCCCGTTTGTCGGCATAGGTCATGAAGGGAATATAGCTGGGAAACTGCAGAGTGAAGACCCATGCCTGGTCTTTGCCCATTTCTTTTGCCGTTTGGGCAGCTGCTTCTATGGCATGGTCTGGTAAACCGGCAAGATCATTTTCATCCGTTACGGTTAAGGTATATTTATTTGTTTCAGCCAGTACATTTTCCCCAAATGCCAGCGACAGTTGAGAAAGTGCTTTGTCTATTTCGCGTAAATGCTGCTTATCAGCTTCTGATAAATTTGCACCATTGCGTACAAAGCTTTTATATGTTTTATCCAGGAGCGTCTTTTCTTCCGGCGAAAGGATCAAGCTTTCTTTGTTTTCATGAACATGCTTAATCCGTTCAAATAGCGCCTGATTCAGCATAATATCATTAGAGTACTCAGTAAGCAGGGGTGAAATTTCTCTTGCCAGCTTCTGAATTTCCTCGCTCGTCTCGGCAGAATTGAGGTTGAAAAAAATACTGGAAATCAGCCCAACCCGTTCTCCGCTCCTCTCCAGCGCTTCAATGGTATTGCTAAAGTCCGGCTCTTCTTCATTGGCCGTGATCCTGTTTACATCTTCCTTTCCCTGCCTGATTGCTTCCTGAATGGCTGGCAAAAAATGTTCGTTTTTAATATCCTGAAAAGGAGGTGTTTCAAAAGGCGTATTGAAATTATTTAAGAGTGGATTCATGGGAATAAAATTAGATTGATACCAACTAGTTTGGTAATCCCACCCTATGAAGGGATAGAATACATTTGGTATCAGTTAAAAAATCATTTAAGTCAAATTGTTTGAGCGGCTTTGAAATCAATTACCATCTCAGCAGGCAGGTACCAGCCAGGTAAAATATGATTGTTGACCCTCATAAGCTAGCTCAAACCTTGAAGTATACAGTGAAGGTAGAACCTTTATCAGCCTCACTGTCAATGTAGATGCTGCCGCCACTGTTTTCAATTATCCTTTTAACGATGGCCATGCCTACTCCTGTACCTTCTACATGGGTGTGAAGGCGCTTAAACATACCAAATACTTTCTCCTGGTCCTCTTTTTTAATCCCCAACCCATTATCCTTTACCTCCAGCACAATGAACCCGTCTTCTATCCAGGTAGAAACCTGTACAATGGGTGCACGATGGGGCGAACGATATTTTACTGCATTTGAAATAAGGTTGTAAAGTATGCTCCGCAGATTTTTCCTGGAATAAAGTATCTGCGGGACTCTGGAGAAATCTGTTCCAAGCAAAGCCCCGGATGATTCGATGGCACTGCTGATGTCTGATTTTACCTCCTCATAAAGTTCTTCGAAATCGACTACATCAGCATCTACCGAAGCATCGTTCTGAATCTTCGCTACTTCCGTTAAGTCCTTGATGGTAGTTTTAAAGCGTTCAATGGACTCACTGATCATCTCCTGTATGCTGATTACTTTTTCAGACTGCTTAGATTCTTCACTCAGCGCTTTATAGAGTAGCTGCATCAGTCCTTCTATGTTGCTGATGGGAGCCTTCAGGTCATGAGAAGCTGTGTAAATAAAATTATCAAGATCCCGGTTTTTACGGGTGAGCTCCTCGGTCCTTTCTTCCACCCGGGCCTCTAGTTCCTCATTGAGTGAGAGTACACTGCGATGCGCCTTTTCCAGTGCCTTCTTCTGCCGGTATAAATGTACAAAAGCAGACACCTTGGCTTTGGTGATAAAAGGATGTAATGGTTTGAATAGAAAATCAACCGCCCCAGCTTCAAAGCCTTCCATAAGGTGAGAGGCATTTTCATCGATGGCTGTAACAAAGATGATGGGAATATCCCTGGTTCTGGAGCTGTTCCGAAGATAGCGGGCTACCTCGTAACCGTTCATGCCTGGCATCTGTACGTCCAGGAGAATAAGTGCAAGTTCTTCCTCAAGCGCTATTTTCAATGCCTGTTCACCGGAACCGGCTAATAAATAATTAATTCCTTCATTTTTTCGTAGCAGTAGACTTTCCAGACTAATGAGGTTAGCAGGCCTGTCATCTACTAACAGCACGTTTATTTGTGGTAGCTCACTGGAGGTTTGCAAAGCAGAAGCTGTCTGGTTAGTTGAATTCATGCAGCGTACTGAGAAAGGCTTTTATTCTTTCGATTGTAAATATACAACAGTCCGGAATAATCTCTATTGCAGCTTTTGGCATTGTATCAACTTCTGCTTCATCCGGATCTTGCACAATGGCCATTCCTCCTTGCTGAGCAATTTTTTTTAGGCCCTGGCTTCCATCTTTGCTGGCGCCGCTCAGCAATATACCAGCCGTTTCTGCACCAGCAACACGGGCTGCACTGCTAAAGGTAACATCAATGGATGGTCTTGAATAATTTTCAGGTTCAGAACTATCCAGTGAAAAGCTAAAATCTTTTTCCAGCAGTACATGATAATTAGCTGGCGCCAGGTAAAGCACACCATTCTCGACAAACTCTTTTTCTTCAATTTCGCGGGCTTTTAGCTTAATCTTTTTAGCAAATATCTGCTGTAGGCCACTTTCACCATTCCGGAGCCTGTGAAGCACTAATATGATGGGCACACGAAAGTCTTCAGGCAAATCCTTTAAAATTTCCACAGACGCATGAATGCCGCCCCAGGACCCTCCTATTACAATCAGACGAATCCGCTGCTTCATTATTTTACTTTGCGGTATATACGGTTCTCTTTATCTGCATAATCATACTTTTTGTTGATTTCAAACAGAGAAAGCGATTCTTTTTTACCCAAAGCTAGATATCCCAAACTTACCAGGCTATCATCGAACAGCTTAAATACCCGGTCCTGCAGATTTCTGTTAAAATAGATTAGCACATTACGACAGAGGATAAGATTGAATTCATTGAAGGAAAAATCTGTGGCTAAATTGTGGGGATAAAAAACAACATTTTTAATGAGCGTTGCATCGAATTTTAAGCTTCCATAATTACTGAAGAAATAGTTGGAGAACTCCTGTTTACCCCCTGCAGCATAGTAACCAGCCGTATAGGCAGCAATATGATGGGCCGAAAAAATACCTTCTTTGGCTTGTTTCAGCACTTTCTGATTAATATCGGTTGCATATATTTTGGCACGTTCCAGCAAACCTTCTTCTTTTAAAAGAATTGCCAGTGAGAACAGCTCTTCACCTGTTGAGCATCCGGCATCCCAGATTTTAATATGGGGGTATGTTGAAAGCATTGGCAGTACCTTCTTTCGCAGTGCCAGAAAAAAGCTGGGGTCACGGAACATCTCCGTAACATTTACAGTGATCTCCTGCAGGAAATTCTCAAAAAAATAGCTGTCGCTGAAAATGGCGCTTCGCAGTGAATTCATGTTCAACAGCCGGTTGTTCGCCAGAAATCTTTTTACTCTCCGGTAAATCGAAGCCTTTGCATACTCTGTAAAATCATAGCCATAAGCTGTCAAAATATCCTGTATCAGGGTATCTACCTGTTGTTCAAATAGTGCTTCATCTTGATCAGGCTTCATACAACCATACCCGCATCAGTGACAGTAGTTTTTCTATATCCACTGGTTTTGTGATATAGTCAGAAGCACCTGCTTCCAGGCATTTTTCTCTGTCGCCTTTCATTGCTTTTGCTGTTAAAGCAATGATCGGTAGTTGTTTAAACTGATATTCCTGCCTGATACGCTTAATCGCCTCAATACCATCCATTTCCGGCATCATTACATCCATAAGCACTACATCAATATCTTTAATAGCTTCCAGCTTTTCAAGCGCTTCATTGCCATTATATGCTACAACTATTTCCATGCCCTGCAGCTCCAGCATGCTGCACAGTGAATACACATTCCGTACATCATCATCTACAACGAGCGCCTTTTTGTTCAATAAAACTTCTTCAGGTACATGCAGCTTCATTGTAAAATCTTTCCCTACCGGAAGTTTTTGGTTCACCTTATGCAGGAATAGCTGCACTTCATCGAGTAAACGCATATATGAATACTCGTTTTTAATGATAATGGTGTTTGCGTATTGTTTTAACCTGGCCTCTTCTGTTTCGCTCAAGTCTTTGCCCGAATATATAATGATGGGTATATTAGATAAGCCCTTCTTTGCACGGATGGATTCCATCCATACATTTCCTTTTGTCCCGGGTAAGTTTAAATCCAGAATGATGCAGTCAATTTTTTGCCTTGCCAATATTTGTTCGGCTTCCTCGGTAGAATAAGCCGATACAGAATTGAGACCATGCGAAAGCAGCAGTTCACCAATAGCCTTGTTCTCTACCTCATTATCTTCTACAATGAGAATATTCTCGATTGATTTGTTCGTAGACGATCCAATAGTTGTGAAGGCCTTGTTCAGCATCTCAAGCGTTACAGGTTTTGGCAGGTACTCATCGTGTTCCTGATGGTTTCCTACCACCTCTCGGTCATAAGCAGACATTACGTGAACATTCACATGTCTGAGTGCGCTGTCCTCCCGAATTTGCTTCAGTACATCCCAACCGGTTATGTCTGGCAGGTTAATGTCGAGCAGGATCGCATCGGGTTTAACTTCTTTGGCCAGTTGAAGTCCCTGTCGCCCGGTATAGGCCTGATGTACCTTAAATTTTTTAGCTAAAGAGAAATCAGTGAGTACTTCATTAAAGCCTTTATCATCTTCTATAATTAGCAAAGAGATTTCTTTCTTCTCCCTGGTATCTATCTCTTCAAATACTCTATTGATGGGGGTTACCCTGTTTTGCAGGTTCTCAGACTTTTTAATCTCCGGTTTATCATCCTGGCTATGGGAGAAATTTTGTGGCAGGTACAGCGTAAAGGTGCTGCCCTTTCCTTCCTCACTTTTCAGCTCAATTTCACCCCCCAGCAGGGTGGCTAATTCGCGGCTAATGGTTAAGCCCAAACCTGTTCCACCAAATTTTCGGGTAGTTGAAGTATCTGCCTGTTGAAATGCTTCGAATACAAGCTCCTGTTTTTCTTGGGAGATCCCTACTCCCGAATCACTTACTGCAAATGCAATGATATCTTTGTATTCTTTGAGGTGCTTGTTATGGAAAGTCTTTTTGTCCTGTAATGGAAATACAGATAAAGTTACTTTGCCACCTGTTGGTGTAAATTTAAAGGCATTGCTGAGGAAGTTCCGCAGGATCTGCTGTAAACGAAAGCGATCTGTGGTAATTGTTTCATTCATTCCTGCTGCAAATGCCACATCAAAGGCTATGTTCTTACTCGCAGCTATTGCATTGAAACTGTCCTGGATGGCTAACTCCTTAAGCTTTACTTCCTCCAGTTCAAGTTTTATCTGACCGGATTCTATTTTGGAAAGATCCAGTATTTCATTGATCAGTTTAAGCAGGTCTGCTCCAGACCTGTGGATGATCATGGCGTGTTCTGCCTGTTTTTCACTAAGAGTCTGTTCGTTATTATCGGCCAGCAGGCGAGATAAAATTAAAATGCTGTTGAGTGGCGTGCGGAGCTCATGCGACATATTTGCCAGAAAATCGCTTTTGTATTTACTAACCGTTTCTACCTGCTGCATTTTCAGTTCAATTGCCTCACGGGCATCTTCCAGGGCCTGGTTTTTATTGTGTACGGCTTCAAACTGCTCTTCCAGCTGCTGCGCTTTTTCTTCGAGTTCAGAATTCTTTTCCTGAAGCTCTTCCTGGCTTACTTTAAGTTCTTCTTCAGAGGCCTTCAATTCTGCATTTAACTGGCGCAGCTCTTCCTGCTGTGTTTCAAGCTCTTCTGCCTGATTTTGCGTCTCATACAGCAACTCCTGTGTACGCAAATGGATGTACAAGCTATGCATGAGTATGGAGATACGATCTGCAGCATTTCTGAAAAAATCCTGATCCAGGTCGTTGTAAGGTTTACGGGCACCAAGCTCCAAAGCGCCAACGATGGCTTCGTTGAAATACAGGGGTACAATGGCTATGGTCGCTGGGTTTATTTTTGCGATGCCAGTTTCAAACCTGAGATATTCCTGGGATACGTTTTCCAAGATTTTTATCTTTCTTTCTGCTACCGCCTGTCCAACTTGTCCGTGCCCTAAAGGATAAGCGGGTAATTGATCTTGATTTGCATTTATGCCATAGCTTGCAGCCGGCTGCAGGTTGCCCCCTTCGTTATAGAGGTAAATAATGCCAGCGTCTGATTTGCTGTAATTGCACATAAAGGAAATGACTTTTTCTGCCACGCCTTCCAGTACTGTATCTCCGGCAATAATGGTGTTAAGATCTCCTATACCTGTCACTACCCAATCTCTGTTGGCACTTTCCCGGGTATAATACTGAAGGTTATCCTTCATCTCCTTGATGGCTGCGCTTAGAATATCCTGCTTGCTATGCACTTCCACTTCCACATCGTATTTGCCTGCACCTATGGCCTGGACTACTTTGGTCAATGCTATATTCTTCTGTACAACGCCCCTGAAAGACTGTGCTACTTCGCCAATTTCATCGGTGCTGTCTATGTTGATCACCACATCGATTGCCCCCAGCCGAACCTGATCAGAGGCTTTTCTAAGGCTTGTCAGTGAGTTGGAAATAAGGGATATGATATAAAAAGCAAGCATGGCCGCTAAGATCAGAGAGAAGATCAGCAGACCTATAAAAAAGCTTAGGGCTCTATGTTTACCGGAATTTTCCTCTTCTACCTGTTTGTTGATTGAGGTGAGCATGGATCCTTCCAGCCTGCTAAAGGATTCCACACTGCTGGTAAACAGTAAGAAATTTTTCCTGTGATCGTATGGTCCAAGATCTATGGCCGGGTTTCTTTCCAGCTGAAGTGTTAAAGCCCAGACTGCCTGATAGGCTTTCGATGATAAAATCTTTTTAAGTTCTTGCTGTGCAGGAAGGCTGGCATAGCGATTGAAGTTTTCAAGTGCGGTCCTGTGTAACTCTCTAAGGGTAACCAGCTGTGCATAGTCTGTATAGGTGAGTGAATCATTTTTGAAAACCCGCACCAGCAGGGTTCTGCTCCTGCCAAACTGCACTTTGGTTTCTATCAGGTACCGGATGCTTAACATCTCTCTCGTCAAATGCACATTGTTGATACTGGTTGCATTATCATCGATCCTGTACAGAAATCTGGATAAAAGCAGATTAGAATAATTTCTAAATTGCTCCGTGTTAAGTGTATTGTTATCAAGTTGAGACCGATATTGCTCTAATTCACTAATTAAATTTATATCAGAAAAAGACCGATTGGTATTGTCTAAAAACTTTTTTAGGGCCCTTTCAGCATCATTGGTGTTTGAACGCTGCACCATGGCCTCCACCAGAAAAATAGAGTCGCCTTCTGAAGCAGGAATTATTCTAGCCCTTTCCTTCTGAAATTCATGGATAAGATTAGAAATTAACCTGGATTCTGTAAGATCATTAGAGATATCCTCCAACTCTCGGCTTTCCTGAGTTTCTCTGTCGATGACATTATATACAAAGTACAACAGGGGTAATAGTAATATTAAAAGCAGTAGAATTAACTTATCTCTGATCTTGAGATTCTCAATGATTTTCATTCCCTTCTTCAAAAGATATAAGCTGGTTTTGATAAGTGGTGCCTTGACTCTATTAGTATTATTCCCCGGGGGAACGAGAAAGTTACAATCCACCCAAGTTAACAAATTTAACCAATACTCTTTTTCCAAGCTACTTAAGTACTGGTTTGGGGATAAAAAAAGCCCCAACAATAAGTATGGGGCTTTTTATAAATTTTTTACTTCTTAAAGATTGCTTCAGCTTACGAGATATATTAGCGGACTAATTTATTGCCTTATTATTTTGCAATTAATTATGATCTGCTGGCCAGTTACCATCAGGCAGAATTTCGTTCCGCATTGATAATGCCAAAAGAACACCGTACTACTAATTTTTCATAAACCTGCTTTAAACTATTGTCTTCTCCACCAGCTTCTATTTCCCTGATTTTTGTGAGGGCATACTGCTGTATTGTGGTCAGGGGCAACACAATACGCTGCCTCATCTGAATGCTTAGTTTATCTACAGGTCTATCATCCATTAACTGCTCTTTACCGCTAAGCTTGAGCACATAATATTTAGTTCGCTGGTATTCCTCGTGAAAATCTTTCCACAGCTGGCCATATACCGGATGATGCTCAAAATACTGTGTAAGTGGAAAATATGCCTTTGACATGGCCATTTCAGAATTTCCAATGAGTGTTCTAAAAAATAACGAATTGTTGTATAACTGCTGAACCCTCTCCCACTTGCCTGCCTGTTCGAGCTTCTGAAAAGCCAGCCCCACACCATAATACCCTGGCAGGTTCTGTTTTATCTGGCTCCAGGAACCGACATAGGGTACGGCCCTGAGATCATCCAGGGTAAGCTTCTTGTCTTTGTTCCGTTTAGAAGGGCGGCTGGCTATATTGGTTTCTGAATAATATTTCAAAGGACTGGCAAAGCTCAGGTACTCCAGAAACAGCGGGTTTTGCTTTAGCACACTAAAGGCTTTGTAGCTTTCATCAGCCAGTGTTTTCAGGGTCTCCTCATCTTGCGGCTCCAGTGTGGTTTCCTGTGTACGGAAAAGGGCATTGCTGATGCCTGCATGCATGAGCTGCTCCATGTTAAACTGTGCGGAATCTGTATTACCAAAGTTGGACGTGATGGTTTGTCCCTGCACCGTGAGCTGTATTTCTTTGTTCTCTATGTTTTTGCCCATAGAGGCATAAAACTGATGCGTTTTACCACCACCCCTGGCAGGCGGTCCCCCCCTGCCATCGAAAAAAACTACTTCTATACCATTCTCCCTGGATACTCGGGTGAGCTCTTCCTTGGCTTTGTATATACTCCAGTTAGCCATGAGATAGCCGCCATCCTTGGTGCCATCAGAAAAGCCAAGCATAATGGTTTGTATATTATTTCTGGCGGTCAGATGAGTCCTATATTCATTTATTTGATAAAGTACCTGCATCACTGCGGGGGCTTCTTTCAGGTCATCAATTGTTTCGAAAAGGGGCACAATGTCTACCGTAAGGTTGCCCTTTTCCCAGCCACTCATGTGCATCAGACCAAAAACCTCCATAACACTAAGTGCACTGGTGGCATGGCTGATAATATAACGGTGGCAACCTTCTTCACCATTGATCTCCTGAATACGTTGAATGGCCTGCATGGACTTTAAGGTATCCTGATACAGCTCGTTATCGAAGCAGGCTGGATCTGCCATTTCTTTTGCCTGCAGGAGCAGTTGTATCTTATCTACCTGCGAAAGTTCCTTATAATTATCTGGTAACAGACTGGTCTTTTCAGCAATGCATTCTAACAATGCGCTGTGTACAGAACTGTCTTGTCTTATATCCAGGGAAGCGAAGAATAGCCCGAACAGCTCCACCTTGGCAATCAGGTTTTCAACATATTTTATGAAAAGACCATTATGCTGCTCCTTAATAGTTGCCCGGATCTTGAGCAGGGTTTCTACTATTTCTGTTTTACTGATATCTGCTTTATAACCTGGAATAAAAATATGGTTGTATAATTTTTGTTCAAGTTCTCCCAGGGGTCTTTCTACTCCCTTAAAGGTGAGGCGACGTTTGATAATCCGTACATCGCGGTAATAGGAGACAATGATAGCCGCCCGAAGCTCTTCTGCTACTTTGAGCGTGGTTTCAGCATTTACAAAAGGATTGCCATCACGATCGCCACCTGGCCAAAAGCCAAGCCTTATAATGGGATTATGCAGGTCTATTGCCTCTGGAAATCTTTTCTGCAGGTTTGA
>JASLAE010000388.1 GCA_030147305.1 Cesiribacter sp. | reverse complement strand
TGTTCCTTTTTTTAAGCTTCATGACACTTATTAATGTAATGGGACACCTTGGCTATGAAACCTTCAGCCAGCGCTTTCGCAACAGCAAAATAGGGCAATGGCAAAATACTTCTACCAACCACAACATCCATCACCTTCGGGGCCGTTACAACTACGGGCTCTATTTTACTTTCTGGGACCGCCTCATGAATACCTATCGCGAAAAGGCTTAGGTGTAGGCAGCATGAACATAGCGATGATGATCACAGCAAAGCTGTAAAATTTGCAAAATTCCGGGTGCCCGGCCTACCTTGGGCAAAATTTCGGCAGGCGCTGGTAAGTTGCCGCCATCAACCTTTGCCTGTGAAGATTTTCAGCTTTGTAAAAATAGATCGCTTTGTGCTGGCCATTCTGTTTACGGTCTTGCTGGCCTGGCTTTTCCCTCAATTTGGCGCAGGTAGTGCTGCTGAGCTGCTCAGTACCCTCAGCAGCATTGGCGTCTCCTTAATCTTTTTCTTTTATGGCCTGAAGCTAAGCCCTGAGAAGATTAAGCTGGGCCTGCGCAACTGGCGGCTGCACCTGCTGGTACAAAGCTCAACTTTCCTGATCTTTCCTCTGCTGGTACTAGTTTTTTATCCCCTTATGCAGAACGAACAGCAGGAGCTCATCTGGCTGTCCCTGTTCTTTTTGGCGGCACTGCCCTCTACGGTTTCTTCTTCGGTGGTGATGGTCTCAATTGCCAAAGGAAATATTCCCGCAGCGATCTTTAATGCCAGCATTTCGGGCATCATCGGCATTCTGCTCACGCCGCTCTGGATGGGCCTCTTCTTGCAAAGCCAGGCAGGAGGGGAGTTCAACTTTACGCAGATCTACGGCAAGCTTATGCTGGAAATTATCCTGCCGGTGGTACTGGGCATCCTGCTACAGCGCTGGGGGCATGGCCTGGCGGTAAAATATAATCGGGAGCTTAGCCTTTTCGACCGAGGGGTGATCCTGCTGATCATTTATAAAAGCTTTGCCGAATCTTTTGCCGGCGGGGCGTTTGCTACTATTCAATTCCTGGACCTGGCGCTGATCTTCCTGCTGGTGCTGCTGCTTTTCTTTGCTGTGTACGGGCTGGTGTACTGGATCACAATGCTGCTGGGTTTTTCGCTAGAGGACAAGATTACGGCACTGTTTTGCGGCTCCAAAAAATCACTGGTGCATGGTACTGTTTTTTCAAAAGTGCTGTTTGGTAAGTCTGCGGCTGTTGGGCTTATCCTCCTGCCCCTGATGCTTTTTCATGCCTTACAGATCATCATCATCAGCGTAATTGCTGGGCGCTATGGCAGAAATAGCAGCACATAGGAAGCGAGCAGGGGCATCACCAGTAGGGGTTTTGTTGATGGCTGTCCTTTACCTGTTTATTTCTTTCAGCAGGTCCTCAAGGTCAAGCGCTTTGGTAAACATTTCCAGGGAGCCATCCGCTTTCTTTGGCCATTGTTCCTTTGGCTTATCCCAATAAAGCTCCACACCGTTTTTGTCGGGGTCGTTCAGATACAGGGCTTCTGAAACGCCATGGTCCGATGCTCCCGTAAGGGGGTATTCTGCCTTAAGCAGCCGGAGGAGGATTGTGGCCAGATCTTTTCTGGTTGGATATAAGATGGCGGTATGAAACAGGCCTGTTGTATTTGTGGGCGGCGGTGGGGCATTTTTACTATACCATACATTTAGGCCGATATGGTGGTGATAACCACCTGCAGAAATAAAAGCAGCGTCTGCTCCGTAAGTGGTGGTAATTTCAAACCCAAGCAGCTCACAATAAAAGCCCAGAGAGCGTTGAAGGTCGGCAACTTTCAGGTGTACGTGCCCGATACGGGTCTGTGTAGGGATTGTGTATTTATCAGCTTGCATTATTCAAGTTAATAAATCTGGCCCAATACCACCAGCCTCCTTTATGATAAGCCAGATTGCCTGTATTTCCTGAAAAGCGGCATTACCTGCATCAAAACCCCACAGGCTTATTAGCATCGTTGCTGCTCCAGGCCCCGGGACTTTGATTTTCAACGGGACGTCGTTTTTGAATTTTTTTCTTCTTGTGCTGCGTGTCGGCTTACAGTTTGCAATATAATGGGGCGTAATTCTTACTTTAGCAGATAAAGCAATCTTACGAACACAAAAGATTAAGTATGAAGAGGATTTTTTTGATGGGGCTGACCTGGTCGTTTCTAATGACTTCGGTACAGGCGCAGCAGGATGCAGATGCTACCCAATATGCCGCTACAATCACAAAGGAGGATTTGAACGACTATCTGTCTGTACTGGCCTCAGATGCGCTGGAAGGCCGTGAGACCGGTGAAAGAGGCCAAAAGATGGCGGCGGCCTTTATTCAGCACCACTTTGAACAGCTGGGCCTGCAGGGACCGGTAAAAGAGCAGGAGAATCCTTACCTGCAAAAGGTGATGCTTTACGCAAGCAAGCCCGGCAACATCTATGTAAAAGCGAACGGGCAAACCCATAAAAACTATGAAGATATTGTATACATGGGCTCCGGCCATACAGCAGGTGAAAAAGAAGTAAGCCTGGTATTTGCCGGCAGGGGAGAAGAGGCAGATTACAAAAAGCTTGATGTAAAAGATAAAGCTGTCCTGATCCTGACCGACGACTGGAAGCAATTTCGCGGCCTGGCTGCCCGTGCACGGGAGAAAGGTGCCCAGGGCATTTTCTTTGTTGCAGCAGATACAGAGGCAAAACACCAGGAGCTGGTGCAGAACATGAAAGACTATACCATGGGCAAGGCATCCCTTCGCCTGGAGCAACCCGATAAAAGCCAGGATAACATCTCCGGTACTTTCTTTATTTCCCCGCAAATAGCAGCAAGTGTACTGGGCACCAGCTTTGAGAAGCTGCAGGAAGCAGCCCAGGACAAAAGCAGTAAGAAGCTGCAGAAGATCAAGGCTAAGCCAATTAGTTTTCAGCTCAGCCAGGAAGTAGACACCGTGATGTCAGAAAACGTGCTGGGCTACCTGGAGGGCAGCGATAAAAAAGACGAGCTGCTCGTGATCACTGCGCATTACGACCACATTGGCCGCAATGGCGAGCACATCAACAACGGTGCAGATGATGACGGGTCCGGTACCTCTGCCGTTATGGAACTGGCGGAAGCTTTTGTAGAAGCAAAAGCAGCGGGAAAAGGCCCGCGCCGCAGCATACTCTTTATGCTGGTAACGGGAGAAGAAAAAGGCCTGTTGGGTTCTGAGTATTACGCCAGCCATCCGGTTTTTCCGCTGGAAAACACGGTTACCAACCTCAATATCGACATGATTGGCAGGATCGACCCGCAGCATGAGCGCAATCCTAATTATGTGTACCTGGTAGGCGCTGACAGGCTTTCTACAGAGCTGCACGAAATCAGTGAAAAGGCAAACGCTACATACACTAAGTTTGACCTGGACTATACTTATAATGACGAGAACCACCCCGATCGCATCTACTACCGCTCAGACCACTGGAACTTTGCCAAAAACAACATTCCTGTGATCTTCTATTTTAACGGTGTACATGCCGACTACCACAAGCCCAGCGATACTATCGACAAAATAGATTTCGATGCCCTGCAAAAACGGACGCATCTGGTATTTTACACTGCCTGGGAACTTGCCAATCGTGACAATCGCCCGACAGTTGACAAGACGCCGGCGAAGACCAATCCATAAAGTATCAATCGCAGCTTATTAAAAAGAGGGACATAGCAAACGTCCCTCTTTTTTGTTTTCTGAGCACTTGCTGCTCCGTATTAGAGATCGAATGACTCCGGTCCTGTTCTCAGGCCAGGGTCATAGTGATTTCTTAAGCTGCGCCTGCTATTTGCCTGCCGGGGCTACAGGTCAGGTTGTTTAATAAATTACACCAGTGGCAATGCTATCATAGGGCATATTTCGTAAGTTATCGGCGCTTAATCTCTCCTTTACTTTTTCCCAAAGTAGCGATGCGGATCATACTAAAAATCGGAGCAGTTCTTCTTGCGGTGCTGTTAGTTGTTGTTGCAGGGTTGATTACTTTCTTCTGGATAAACAGCCCGGGCAAAACACCTGCCATGTTGGATGCTCAGGGAAATGTGCACTCTACAAGCATCGTCAGTTCTGAAAAAGTAATGTTGGGCGGCATAGAACAGTGGATCCTTATTCGTGGCCAAGATCGGGCCAGGCCGGTGCTGCTTTTTCTGCATGGTGGTCCCGGATCTCCGGAAATGGCCATGTTCAGAGCTTTTAATGCAGCGCTGGAAGAACATTTTGTGGTTGTGAACTGGGACCAGCGGGGCAGCGGCAAATCTTATGCTTCGGCAGTGGCAGATTCTACCTTTACCATTAAACAGTTTCTGCAGGATACCCACGAGCTGGTGGCCCTCCTGCAGCAGCGCTTTGGTCAGGAGAAAATCTACCTGATGGGCCACTCCTGGGGATCGGTGCTGGGGGTGCTGGCTGTGAAAGAAAACCCGGATGCTTTTCATGCATACATTGGTGTGGGCCAGGTGGCAAATATGCAGGAAGGTGAGCGGCTTTCTTATGAATTTGCCTTGAATACTGCCCGGGAAACCGGGCATGCAGAAGCACAGCAGGAGCTGGAGGCTATTGGCATGCCACCCTACCAAACCGACGATTGGATGGAGCATTTGATGAAAGAGCGCAACTGGGTTGCCAGGTTCGGCGGGGCCTGGTATGGCAAAGACGATATGCTGGACATCATCAGGCCCATGCTGATGGCGGACGAATATACCCTGAAGGATAAAGTAAACTATCTGTTAGGCGCGCACAAAAGCCTTAGTTTACTTTGGCCGGAGCTGATGACAGTGAATTTCTTTGAGCAGGCACCTGAGTTGAAAGTACCCATTTTCATTTTCCAGGGCACCAACGATTATCAAACACCTTATGTGCTGGCACGCCAGTATTTCGATAAAGTAAAGGCGCCCCGGAAGCAGTTTTTCAGTTTTACCAATACGGCCCATAGCCCCCTCTATGAGCATCCTGAAACCTTTCATCAGCTGTTGCTCACCCATGTGCTGCGGCAAAAGCCTACAGCAACGCCTGGCCTGAAGCCCTAAAAAATGCTAACCCAAGGCTTACAAAGCACCAGAGCGCGCACTGCTAATAGCAATGCGCGCTCTGGTGCTGTTACACAATGATTTATAAATTAGCTTATTCTGCTGTATTTGATGCAGCAGCAGCGGCAGCGATTGGCTTTACGGTAGCTGCTTTATTTCTAGCTTTGCTTTGTCCGTTTTCTGTTGCAGCCGGCTGTTGTGTCACTTTCACTGCTTTTTTCTTTGTGGCCGGTTTAAGTACTGGCGCTGGTGCTGCCATCTCCAGCTGGACCTCATGCTTTGCAGCCTGTTTCAGCTGCTTCTTTTTTTTCTTCAGCTCGGCTTTTACAAAAGTTTTGGTGGTCGTTATTTCTATGTCTGCATTGCGCAAAGAAGCCATAATTACCTGCCGGACAACCTCCGCTTTTATTCTCTCACCATCGATCTTCAGGCTGTTGGCTGCACAGGCATCCTGGACAACAGTGGTGGTATAGGCCAGTTCTTTGGCCGCCAGTACAGTGGCTAAAATTTGCTTTTCTGCCGTTAGGCCTGCTATCAGCAGGTGGTCCACTTCCAGGCTCTGAAGTTTCTGTTGCAGTTTAGGGTCAGCAAAAGCATTGGTTTCGCTGATGACAAGAATGGGCTCATCCTGCTTGGGTTCCAGCAGCTCGTATGGTTTTAATTTTTCAGCAGAGAGGTCTTCTAGCTTGCCCGTTTGCAGCACGTGCACAATGGGTAGCTCGTTTTCTCTGAAATGAGCCAGTAGTTTAGCGGCAGCTTTAGCACTTTGCTTGGCGCCCTTTACACGTTGGCTGCCTTTTTTGAAGAAATTATTTCTGAAAGAGATCAGGAGCAGTGCCGTTTGCATGGGTGATAATTTTAACCGTATCGGACATGGTAGAATAACCCGTTAAAGTTCAGCGGTGGAGCAGTTTCTGCAAAATATAACGTGTTAAGTTTAGGATAAGTTATGCCTGTAAAAAGAACAATAACTTAACATTGCCTCCACAAAAGCAAGCCTGCATGCCAGGGAAAGCATCTTCAGCGCCCGCTCAAAACCTGCCGATGTGATGATTTCTTAAAACTGCCGACATCCCCAGTTCTTTCTGGCAGCATAGCTTTGCAGCTCTAAATATTCAGTAAAATTTATGCAGCCTTCTCTAAATACTCCCCTGCACCTGTTAACTAAAATTGCCCAGTGCAGCAAAGAATACTATGCGCTCGTACAGGATGGGCCACAACAAATGCATTTTGCGGAATTTCTGGAAAGTCTTTCGGAAGGGCTTAAATCATATTTTCAGGAAAAAGGGTTTGAAGCGAGCCGACAAAATATCATGTTCCGACGCTTTGTCTTAGAGCGTGCTGGCCTGCAGATGGATGCATTTTTACGGGAGCGACTGGATTTGAACGCCTATAAGATTTGGCAGGAGCAGGATGCTTATCAGGTAGAGCTGCTGTTAAGGATAAAACAGACAGCTTAAAGGCTTGCATATTCATGTACTTCGTATTCCTGGCCTGCTATAACCCTTTTTATTAAAAAAAAAGTAAGAGCAAAAATAAACAATTTGTACAAATGTTGGTTTAGTCGAAAACTCTCTACCTCAATGCAACTTTTTTCAATCGATCAACTAAAGGAGGCTGTCGAGGCCAAATCCCGGCATCGCAACATGC
>JASLAE010000372.1 GCA_030147305.1 Cesiribacter sp. | reverse complement strand
AAGCAATTGCTTTCAGTGATACAGATCCCCAGCTTGTCCTGATTGGCGGCGAGGATGGCATTATCAAAACCAATAATCATGGCGCTACCTGGACAATAGCCAAAGAAGACCACAGTGCCCGCTTTTATTTTGGGCTGGATTTCGATCAACAGACAAAAGAACGGGTGTATGCTGCTAGCTGGGTCAAAAATTTTGATAACCCCCAGCCGCTTATACTCTACATCTCTGAAGACAGTGGCGCTAACTGGCAGGAATTTCAGCACCCCTCTAATACGCTTTTTGGGGGCGTCTGGTCAATGGTGCAGCATTACGACGGTACTCAGACCAGGTTATACCTGGGCCTTTACAAAGGTGGTGTCTATGAAGCCATCATCCATCCCTCTATAGAAGCGCCTAAGTAACCAGCTATACAAATGGTCATGAATCATTTAAGCTTCACAGCCGGTTTCTCTCAGTATGCTTAAAAAAGGTCTTTATCTTTTTGGCCATATAATGATTTCTGGTGTACACCCTGGAGCTTTCAGCGCTAAATAAATGATAGACCTGAAACTCACTACAGTTTGCACCAGCATCAGTTTTTATCAATCCCGGACATAATCGGTTTAAATTCGTTGATATAACTATGAGCATGCAGCAGGAAGCATTGGAATTTGCCCGTTTGGCCCATGGTGAACAAAAACGAAAATTCACCAACGAACCCTATATTGAACATCCCAAACGGGTGGCAGAAATGGTAAAGCAGGTGCCTCACACCGACGCGATGATATGCGCCGCCTACCTACACGACGTGGTGGAAGATACGCCTGTGAAACTTGAGGAAATAGAAGGAAAATTCGGCAGGGAAGTGGCCGGCCTGGTACATGAACTAACTGATGAGTTTATGAAAGAGGCATACCCGCAGCTGAACAGAAAGACCAGAAAGAAGAAGGAAGTGGAACGACAGGCAGGCATGAGTGTGCAGGCTAAAACCATCAAACTCGCTGATGTTATAGACAACACCCGCGACATTATTAAAAATGACAAAGACTTTTCTGTAAAGTATATTCCTGAAATGCTAGCCCTGGTTGAAGCCTTACAAGGTGGTAACTTTCAGTTGATGATACAGGCTTGTTATGAGGTATACAAAGCAAAGCTGGAGCTGCAAAAATGGAGAAATAAGGTCCGGGAATCATAAAAATATTCAATAGTGCCATAGATTTTACTTATAACACCCTGCGTCAATCGGCTTACAGCTAAACTCTGCTTCTAATACCCTTTATACACACTGGTTCTTTTCCAGGCTCCTGCCAACAATCAGCTGCACGTTAAGTTTAAAATCTATTCACGGAAGACTTAACCTAAATTACATCGCCATGGAGGAAGAAAACAAAGGCCAGACTGGAAATGGCCATTCAAAGCAGGCAGGAGGTAACGGAGCTAACCCCACCAATCAGGGAAGCACACTCACGACCCGCCAGGGCCATCCTGTATACGATAACCAAAATTTGCGCACGGTGGGTAACAGAGGTCCTGCTACCCTGGAGAACTACCAGTTCATTGAAAAAATCTCACACTTTGATCGGGAACGTGTACCGGAACGTGTTGTACACGCAAGAGGGGCAGGTGCCCATGGTGTATTTGAAGCCTATGGCACTGTAGGGGATCAACCTATTGCAAAGTATACCCGCGCAAAGCTGTTTCAACAAAAGGGAAAGCAAACCCCCGTTTTTGTCCGCTTCTCTACAGTGGGTCATCCCTCCGGCTCTCCGGAAACACTGCGCGACCCACGGGGCTTTGCCGTAAAATTCTATACCGAAGATGGCAACTGGGACCTGGTAGGCAATAACCTGAAAATCTTCTTTATTCGGGATGCGCTAAAATTCCCGGACTTGATCCATTCCCAAAAGCCAGATCCGGTAACCAATATACAAAGTGGAGAACGTATCTTCGACTTTATTGCCAATACCCCGGAAGCTACGCACATGGCTACCTTCCTGTTCTCGCCCTGGGGCATTCCAGCCAATTACAGGCAAATGCAAGGCTCCGGCGTAAATACCTACAAGTGGGTGAACCAGGACGGAGAAGCTGTACTGATCAAGTATCACTGGGAACCGCTCAAGCAGGGCATCCGCAACCTGACACAGAAAGAGGCAGAGGACATACAGGCCAAGAACTTCAACCATGCCACCCAGGATCTTTTTGAAGCCATAGCGCGTGGAGATTATCCTGAATGGGAGCTTTGTGTACAAATATTAAGCGACGATGAACATCCCGAACTGGATTTTGACCCACTGGATGATACTAAGCTATGGCCGAAAGAACAGTTTCCTTTTCTGCCTATAGGTAAAATGACCTTAAACCGCAATCCGGTCGATTACTTCAACGAGGTAGAGCTGTCTGCTTTCGGTACCGGGGTTTTGGTGGACGGGCTTGATTTCTCTGATGATAAGATGCTGCAGGGCCGCACCTTCTCTTATTCCGACACACAACGTTACCGGGTAGGTGCCAATTATTTGCAATTGCCTATTAATGCGCCCAAAACTAAAGTAGCGACCAACCAAAGAGGCGGTCAGATGTCCTTTAAAACAGACTTTGGTGAAGGGCAAAACCCGCACGTAAATTATGAGCCATCGTTTTTAGGAGGACTTAAAGAAGCGCCAAGACAGGGTAAGAATTATACACCGCGCTACGAAGCAAATCTGGTTCAGCAAAAGATTGACCGGACCAATGACTTTAAACAGGCTGGTGAGACTTACAGAAATTTTGAGGATTGGGAGCGGGAAGATTTAATTAATAATCTCTCAAATACATTGGCGGCCTGTGATAAACGCATTCAGGACAAGATGATTGAGCATTTTACCCTCGCCGACGCAGATTATGGCCGCAGAGTAGCGGAAGGAATTAAGATGGTGAGCGAGAAAATGATGAAAATGAAGGAAGAGATGACAATTGAAGGCACCGACGGACCAATTGGCAACACTGGTGCTAAACAGGCTGTGAAAGAAGCAGAAGAGAACAGTCATCCAGGCAAGGTATATTAATGTCTTAACCCTTTCTAATGTGTTGTTCTAAGAAGGCCTGCCTACTGCAGGCCTTCTCTTTTAAGTACATTTTTCTAGTGCAGCACTTCTATAGAACTGACAAATTAAAAAGAAACAACCCTGTTTAACTATTTTTTGGTATGAAGGAAAAACATAAAACAAAAAATATAGCCGGGCTGCCAATATTAGATAATTACAATTCACTGCAAAAGTATCAGCATATAGTTTAACGGTTTAAACATAGTATATAAATACTACCTAAACTTAAAAAATTTTACACGCAGAATTTCTGCTGTCATTGCATCCAGAAGGGCATTTTGAAGTAAAAAGCCCTTAAATTTTTAATTTTGGTGAGATTTTGCTATAACCATTGCAGCAGAGTCACGTGTAATTATATAGGGGTTTAGCACAGCACATCACTCAGGCCTCTGAATGACAATTAAGGTTGTATATTTTTTCAGATGGAGATGACTATGAACAAAGATAAAGGTTTTGTACAAAATTCAGCAAATGACCGGGATGCCATAAACAGGCAAAACAGGTCTGATACTACTAAGATTCCCGTGATTGAAGAACAGTTCCGGGTTGAAAAGGAAGTTGTTGAAACCGGAGGCTTACGTGTAAATAAGCAGGTACACACCGACGATGTAGTTGTTGAAGTTTCTTTGATGCAGGAGAAGTACAAAGTAGAACGTGTACCCATCAATGCCTTTGTTGATACACCTCCGCCGGCTATGCGGCATGAAGGTGACACCACCATCATTCCAGTACTAAGAGAAGAACTGGTAAAAAGACTTGTATTGGTAGAAGAAATACATATCACCAAAGAAAGAATTAAAAAGCTTCATACCGAAGAGGGTGTTCTAAGAACAGAAGAAGTTTCTGTGAACCGGTATTCAAACCAGTCAGATCGCCCCGCTCCACAATCAGACAGATAATTTAATAATAATAATTTTTTAGGATTCTATTTTTTAAACACAAACAACAAAAATCATGAAACAGACAGTAATAGGTATATATAACGACCGAGACAAAGCAAAACAAGCGGAACAGGATTTGATCCGCAGCGGTTTTGCAAAAGATCAAATAGATGTTTCTGCTTCTTCTGCTGCCACTGGCGCAGCTACGCAGGATAATGACCGACATACCAGCTTCTTTGGCTCTTTGTTCGGTAATGACGACGATGCCCGTCGCCATGCAGAAGTGGCCAAAAATGGTACTGTAGTAACCGTTCATACGCAGTCAATGAATGACGCTGAGCGTGCTGCTGCTATTCTGGACAAATTCGGCACTGTAGATGTAGATGACATGAATACTTCACGTCGCAGTGGTGCTGAATATGCAACCGGAATGACAACTGATACGACAAGCAGAGACAGAGATTTTGACGCTACAAACAAAGACAGAGACTTTGAGTCTACTAACAGAGACAGAGATTTCGACACTACTGGAGATGCAAACATCCCCATTATTGAAGAAAACCTGGAAATAGGCAAACGTGAGGTAACAACCGGTGGAGCCCGTATTCGTAGCCGCATTATTGAGCGTCCTGTAGAGGAGCATATGCGTCTGCGTGAAGAGCACATCACAATTGACCGCGAGCCGGTAAACCGCCCTGCTTCCGATGCTGACCTTAGAAACTTTAAGGAAGGTACTATTGAAGCAGTTGAGCATGCCGAGGTGCCTATTGTGAACAAGCAGGCCCGTGTGGTTGAAGAAGTGAACATTCATAAAGAAGTTCGCCAGCACGACGAAACTATCCGTGACACTGTTCGCAAAACAGAAGTTGATGTAGATAGAATCGACGCTGATGATACAGATCTCGATAGAGACATTGACAGAGACAGAGATAGCCGCAGGTAATCCTACCTGTTGAACTACTAAATAAAAAAGAGGCAGCTGAAATTTCAGCTGCCTCTTTTTTATTTCCCCAAAAACTTAGCCTATTCATGAACACCTGATATGGCCGGAACACTGTCCTGGTTACCTTCCAGGAAATAGTAATAATGGCTGTCTACAGTCAGATAATGGGTGCTCTTCCGCAGCAGTTCACGCAGTTCTTTATTAGTTGCCAGATCTTCTTTGCTGTAAGTACCCTCAAGGACCTGCTTTTCGTCCATGTCGGTAATGTGTATGTACACCCGCTCCTGAAACCAGATATGATGTTCGGGGTCAAAATAAAGTGCTTCATCATCGGCCGGGGTAACAGATGCTGCTTTTTTTACAGCATTAGGATCATTGGTAACAGCATTGGCAAAAGAAGGTGCCAATAGCAGGGAGAGCATTAAGTTGAATAAAAAGGTTTTCATGTCTGTAAGATTTAATTGTTATGTGTTTTTTTGATATACATTTTTAGAGATAGCCGGTGCAGTTGATAGATATCGGCCTGATGGTTAGCTACCTATTTTGCTGCCCTTTGCATTGATTGAATTTTATTGTAGCGGTTGCAGGTAACGCATTGGCTTGTACATGCCAAAAATATAAGCCAGCGCCAGCAATGATTCCGTTATGTAGTGCTGTGCTAATATTGTATCGGTGGCTTGCGCCATTCCCGTAAAGGGCTTCAGCAGTATGGATAAAAGTAACAGTAGGCTCAGCTGCATGGATAGATTAAAAAAGGCAATCATAATTTTTGGGTTTGTGTTGATCGATACCC